>JBDHIQ010000202.1:0-5713 GCA_039587395.1 Gemmatimonadota bacterium | reverse complement strand
GGTCGGAATGCACGCCCCCCGCGGATTCGCGAGCAGTCTCGAGCGGACGCGCCAGCGACTCATGGACGACTGCGAGGCCATCGAGGCGTGCCGGAGCGCCTACCCGACGTTTCGAGAAGACTTCGAGTGGGTGATGGACCATGCGCGCGAGGCCCCGGTGTCCGCCGAGGTCATAAACCCGACGACCGGCCAACCCGAGACCGTGGAGCTCGCGTACGGCGACTTCGTGATGGGGATTCGCTTCCTCCTCTACAATACCCAGCAGGCCGCCACGATGCCGCGTTGGATGGAGGAGGCCCGCAGTGGAGACCTCGCCCCGCTCATGCAGGCGATCGCGGGTAACGTCTACGGCATCCGGCAGGTCCTGTACTACGGGCTCTTCCAATCGATGCGGTGCGCCGAAGACCTCCCGTTCGTCGACATCGAGGCCGAGCGCGCGGACGCCGCGGGCACGATGCTCGGGACCTACCGGCTCGACCGCGAGCTCGAGAACTGCTCGGTCTGGCCGCGGGCCGAGCTCGTCGAGGAGCGACATGCCCCGGTCAGCTCCGACGCGCGGGTGTTGCTACTGAGTGGCTCGGAGGATCCCGTCACGCCGCCCGAATACGGCGATCTCGTGGCCGAGACCCTTTCGAACGCGCTGCACGTCGTGTTCGAGAATCGCGGACACGGGTTTTTCGATCCGGCTGCCATCGGCTGCCTGCACACGGTCGTCGTGCCGTTCCTCGCCGGGCGTCCGCTCGGGGAGATCGACGTGACGTGCGCCCGAGAGCTCGAGCGACTCCCGTTCCATGTCGGGAGTCCGTGACCCCGGCAGGGGAACCCTCTAACGCCCGCTTCGCTCGCTCTCGAGGCCCGCCCGCCAGACGGCGTCGAGAAGCGTCTGTGTGCGCTCCGTCCTCGCCATCCACTGATCGCGCAGCGTCGGGTCGGTCGCGGCCGACGCCATGTCCTCGAACATCAGGACCGACCCACGCTTCGCTGACGGTACGGTGATTTCCTGCTGTCCCGGCCCCGGACCGCGGACCATGAAGCCGGCCGAGCCGTCCTCGCTATCGAACAAGAAGTTGTCCATGTACAGCACACCCGAAGTCCCCGAGATCCGCACGTCCGCCACCATGGCGGCCGAGTCGAAGCCACAATTCCAGGTCGACGTCACTCCGCCGGTGAACCGGAGCACGCCGCTGCCGGCGGAGACCGCCCCCGTCTCCTCATCGCGGTGCAGGAACGCGGCGGCTCCTTCGACCTCGAGGTCCAGCGGCAGGTACTCAGCAGCGGCTCGCATGGTGTACCAGCCGGCGTCGCCGATCGCCCCCATGGGCTCGAGCTCCGGGTTGTAACGGATATTGGATCGGTCGGGCAGGTTGAACTGAAACGCGGACGCGAGCGACCACGGCCTCCCCACGAGCTCTTCGGTACGCGCCCTGATCTCGTAGGTCCGGGGGTGGTGCGAGAAGTGAGTCCCGTCCATGAAGGCAACGTCGTTCTCCAGGCAGGCGGCGACAATCCGGCGCACGGAGTCCAGGCTCGCAAACGGCTTTTCGCCCAGTACATGCTTGCCTCCGCCCGCGGCGGCCACCACGTCCGACGCGATCATGTCCGCCCACGAGTCGAAAGCGTGTGCCAGGCCATGTCGGTCCGCGTACTCCCTCGCGGTCTCCATCCGCCGACTCGAGACCGCAGAGAGCTCTGCGTTCTCCGCCTGCTCGATCACGTCCGCCATGCGGTTCGCGATCCAGCCGGTACCGACTACGCCCCAGCGCAGGGTACTCACCGGTCGGGCGCTGGAAGACCTGCCCGTCGCCAGGCTCGCGGTGCCTAACACCCCGGCGGCGACAGCGCCGGTCGCCGCCACGCCTACGAAGCCGCGGCGGGTCAGACCGCCTCCACTGTGCGTTCCGACGTCCGTTTTGTCCTGCATCGCAGTCCTCCCTAGTGTTCTGGGCATGAGCAGGGTCTGTGGCGGTGCGCTACTCTTCCTCGATCCACAGGTGTTCCACGTTCCGGACGAAATCCATTCCGTTTTCAAGACCCTTCACCCTTCTCCATGCGACTTCGTAACGGACCAGAGGATGCAGATACGTGATGGGCATCTCCCGAGCGAACTGACGCCAGAAATCCTGCATGTATCGATCGTGTACCGCGCGGTCGATCGTGTACCAGGCCGAATCGCGAAGCGCGCTGATCTCGGCATTTCGGTATCCGGAGATCGCAAAATCGGAAAAATGATTGATGTAACCGTACGGCCAAATCGTCGCATCAAAACCGCCAATGCGGGCACGCTGCCGCCACGCGCTGGTATCGTAAACGTCGACTTCCGCCTCGACACCCACGCGACGCAGTTGCTCCTGAATGAACACCGCCTGGGCTGACTCGTTCTCGGAGACCGCAAGCGTGAAGCGGAACTCCCGTCCGTCTTTTTCGAGTATTCCGTCGTCATCGACATCGTACCAACCAGCTTCGGCCAGGAGGCTCAGCGCGCTGTCGGGGGCGAACGGCAACGGGCTGGGCACAACGCCCTGCCGGTAGTGTCGTGGCAACGCCGGGACATCCACGATGGGTACCTCCTCCGGATACTCGAGCACCTTCAGGAGTGCTTGCCGGTCGATTGCCATCGTGAGCGCTCTCCGAACGCGGGCCTCCTGGAACAGCGGGTTTCGGTGATTCCAGGCGATGGCCCGAACGGTCGGAATTCCCAGCGAGTAGTAGATGGTGAATCGCGAATCGCGCCGTAACCGCACGATCTCTATCGGCGCGAGGCCGGTGGCCACGTCCACGTTGCCGCTCAGCAGCTCCGTCAACGCGTTTCCTCCGTAGCGCAAGACGACCGTCGCGATCCGTGGCGGCTCACCGTGATAATCGGGGTTGGCGCGGAGTTCGGTCATCGTCGCGGGGATGTGCCGGCTGTATCTATAGGGACCGTTGCCGACCGGTTGAATCCAGAATGGCCAGCTGAAGAAATCGCTCGTATCCAGCGTGTCCAGGACGTGCTTCGGCACCACGGGCAGCCAGGTGTAGACGAAGGGGGTACTGGCTACCGGTTGCTTCATTCCCACCCGCAGCGTGTGCGAGTCGAGAACGGTAACAGTGTCGAAGTGCCGTGCTTCGTAGCCGATGTTCGAGGCCGTCCACAGCTCGAGGCTGAACTTGATGTCCTCCGCGGTCACGGGAGCGCCGTCGTTCCAGACGACGCCCTCTCGCACGTGCAGCGTCCACTCGGAATAATCCGGGGAGTGGTCCCAACGGTCGATGAGCTCGGGCACCGCCTCCGCGCTATCGAATCCGTCGGCTATCCCGAGGAAGACGAGGAACCACGGGTAGGCGCCCATCGGACCGAGCGCGCGTTCGTCCCGGTCGGCGAGGTGAATCGTCAGGATGTGTTCGACGTCTCCGGTGAACCGGCGATCACCACTGCATCCCGCGGTGCCCAGCGCAACGGCACCCACGAGAACGAGGGCAGAGCCGCGCCGTGTGCAGGCGGGGACCGTCCGGCGCAGGCATTTGCCTATTCGTTGTGTCCGATCCACAGAGCCTCAACGCCGGTCACGGCGGTGCCCCCCCTCGCTGCGATCGATAGTGCGGGAGTCCGGCTAACCGCCGAACGGCTCGTACTCGAACTTCTGGCCGCCTACCGACGCCTCGTACATCAACCCGCCCTTCGCCATCGTCACGATGGCGACGCCTCCGTTATACGCCAGCTTCGCGGACGCTTCCGCCGTGAACGCGACCGCGGACGCTTCCGCGCCGAACTCGAAGTTCCCTCGGATGAAGTCGTCGAACGCCGTCTTGTCCTTGAAGAAGATGACCTCGATGAACGACTGCCCACCCAACTGGAATCCAACAGTAACCTGCTTGAGTTCGGTCTTGCCGACTGGCGCGCCGCCCCGGAACACTGTCCCGTTCCCGTGCGCACCTCCGATCCCGATCGCGCCCTTCCCGACGTTTGGAAATACCGCGTAGGCGTAGGCACTGCTGAACCACTCGGCCATGCCGGCATCCTTTTCGATCATCGTGGCCTTCGCCTCCGCTGCCTTGTCCAGATCTTCCTGCTTCTGCCCGTGCAGAGGAGCGGTCATGGTGACGGCGGCTATGACGGCCATCCAGGCGATTCTCGATTTCATCGTCTTCTCCCGAATCAGTACTGACGTCTTTCAAATATCACCGGGTGTCGAGACGAGCCCGGGGAAGCGGGGCTGAGACCCGCACGGAGTGCCTTCGAGGAACTCCAGGTTCCTCCGGAGCACCCGACCACAGGACACTGTTTTCGCTGGCGAGTCAAGTTCGCGCGTTCCGCCACGACACCCGGTCTTCTCGAATGGTGACATCCCATGGCTCACGCTCCTTTAATAGGAGGGACTCTGAAGACTATTTCTGGCTATCGCCCTGGCAAGAGGCGCTAGTCCCGGTCGGGCTCGAAAGCCACCAGCTCGAGGTGTGTCTGAGCCACCAGGTTCTGGTATACGTCCTCCAGGGTGGGTGGGTATGACATGATCTCGCCAAAGACGATCCTGTCGATCCCCGCCTGAATAGCCTCCTTGAGGCACCCGAAGCAGGGCCTCAGTGTCGAATACAGCGTGCCTCCGGCCACGCTGTTCCCTCGTCGAGCCGCCAGCACGATGGCGTTTTGCTCCGCGTGGACGCAGATGCAGGTGTCGTAACCCGCTCCCGACTCAGTGTCCGAGCTACACCGCGCGCACCCACCCTCGAAGCAATTGGTCACCCCCATGGGCGTTCCGTTGTAGCCCGTACTCACGATCGCATGATGGCAGACGATGATTGCCCCCACCTGTCTTCGCGAACAATTGGATCGACTCGCTGCTGTCCGGGCGATCTCGAGGTAGTACTCGTCCCATCCCGGCCGGATGACGTCCACGTGTGGCGACTCCCTGGTTACCAGCATCCTCTTCGCAAACTATCCCTCGGAGGTCGAGGATGAACCGATATCGCAGCCGAGATGGGATCGCGCAACTCCCTGTAGCCGCCGCCGGTCGTCAGGAGTAGCTTCGAATCTTCTCAGGCTGTTTCACGCCCGAAGACCGGAGCAGATCTCATGATCCCGCGCATCGCTATCCGTGACGGTATCTCTAGCCTTCGCACCTTTGCCGCGCCCCTGCTGTTGCTGGTGCTCATCCTGGGTACGGCCGGGTCCGCGCAGGCACAGACCAAGCTGCTGCGTTTCCCCGACATCCACGGGGAGCGCGTCGTCTTCACCTACGCGGGGGACATCTGGACCGCCCCGGCTACCGGCGGCACCGCCGTCCGGATCACCGCCGACGAGGGCCTGGAGCTGTTTCCCAGGTTCTCGCCCGACGGGCGGTGGATCGCCTTCACCGGGCAGTACGATGGCGACGAACAGGTCTACATCGTGCCATCGGACGGCGGGATGCCGCGGCAGCTCACCTTCTATCCCGCCCGGGGACCGCTGGCCGAGCGCTGGGGCTACGACAACCAGGTGTACGGCTGGACCCCGGACGGCGGGAGCGTGCTCTTTCGCTCGATGCGCTCGGGCTACGACCTGTCCGACACCCAGCTGTTCACGGTCTCGCTGGATGGCGGCCTCCCGGAGGCGCTCCCGATGCCGGAGTCGGGAACCGGCGCCCTGTCGCCGGACGGATCGCGCGTCGTCTACTCGCCGGTGTTCCGGGACTTCCGATCGTGGAAGCGCTACGAAGGTGGCTGGGCCCAGGAGCTGTATGTGTTCGACCTCTCGGAC
>JBDHIQ010000201.1:0-6030 GCA_039587395.1 Gemmatimonadota bacterium | reverse complement strand
AAGGCGTTTGTCGCCATCAACTGTGCCGCCCTTCCCGGCGAACTCCTGGAGTCCGAGCTGTTTGGACACCGGCGCGGCGCGTTCACCGGCGCCGTGAGGGACAAGCCCGGCCTGTTGGAGGTAGCCGACCAGGGTACCTGCTTCCTGGATGAGCTGGCCGAGATGCCGCTCCCCCTCCAGGCCAAGCTGCTGCGCGTGCTCCAGGACGGCGTGATCCGCCGGGTAGGAAGCGAAAAGGACGATGCCCTGGTCGACGTCCGGTTCATCTCCGCCACCAACCGGGAGCCGGACGCAGCCATGCAAGAGCGTGTACTGCGCCAGGACCTGTTCTATCGCCTACGAGTCGTGCCGATTCACCTGCCACCGCTTCGCGAGCGAGCCGAGGACATCCCGGTGCTGATCAAGTTCTTCATGGACCACTTCTGGCGCAGGCACCAGATGCCTGGTTCTTCGCCGCCGCGGTTTTCGCCGGAGGCTCTGGATGCCCTGGTCAAGTACGATTGGCCGGGCAACGTGCGCGAGCTCCAGAACGTGATCGAGCACCTGGTGGTGCTGTCGGAAGCGAACGAGGTCATCGACGGAGACAGACTGTCCATCCTTGACGAGGCCGGCGGCGCGCCTCCCCTGACGAACGGGCCTCCTGCGTCCGTCTCGTCGATGATCGATTGGAGGGCTTCGTTCCACGACGCGAAGGATGAACTGATCAGCCGTTTCGAGCGCGAGTACCTGGCACAGGTGGTTGCCCGGACGGGCGGCAACATGTCGGAGGCCGCACGCCAGGCCGGTATCGACCGAACGACGCTGTACCGACTGATGGATAAGCATGACCTTTCCAAAGAGGCGTTCGTCCAGTAGCCCGGCTGCGACGACCCGACACGTGGTTGCCGTGGCGCCGCTCCGTGTGACTGCGGAGGTGGGTGGGCAGGGAAGACGATGATGGAGGGCGAGCCCAGGCGCACCGAGCCGGGGCACTCTGAGCCCCGGGAAGCATGGTTGTCGGCCGGCGGGGGAACTCGCTGGTGGACCCTGGAGGATGTGCGGGCTCGCCTGTCGCCGGACCTGCACGGGGCGGCCGAGCGAGTACTAGCCTGCATGTTTCTCCCCGATGACGCCGCGGATGAAGCGTTCGAGGAGGTGCCCTCCGGACTTTCCCTCGAGTCGATCCAGGCGATTGTCGGTGCGTTCCGGGATGCCATCTCGGAGGCCTCGGATCGCGGTGCGCCTGCACGGGCCGTGCGCGGTTGGCACGAGCGACTGGATCGCGAGGCCTTCCGTCTGGGTCAGACGCTGGTCGAGCGCGGAATGGCTGATAGCCGCAGGCTACTCCAGGATGTATCCCACGACATTCGGTCGCCGTTGAACTCCGTCCTGTTTCTCTCGGACACGCTGCTGAGTGGCCACAGTGGGCCGCTCAATCCCATTCAGCAGAGACAGGTGGGCGTTCTCTATACCGCCGCCGTGACGCTGGTCGGCCTGGTAAACGACCTGATTGACGCCGCCCGGCTCGGTTCGGGAACGGATGTCGTCATCGCACAGGCGGCGTTCTCGGTTGAACGCGTCCTCCAGGATGTGGAGAGCCTTCTCGCCCCTCTGGCGGCGCACAGACACGTGGAACTGGCCTTCAAGCTCGAGACGCTGGGTCCGCGATCCGGGGACTCCCAGATGTTGTCCCGGTTGCTGATCAACCTGGTCAGCAACGCGATCCAGGCACTCGAAGAGGGCGGCACGGTGGATGTGCGAGTTACGGAGCCGGAACCAGGGTGGGTACGGCTGCTGGTGCACGACAACGGCCCCGGGGACAACGGCGACGAGCTGCGCGATCTGCTGAAGAGCGCCGCGGATGACTCCCACCTACAACGCAGAGGGCACCACGTTCACCATCAACCTGCCGTTTCGGCGCGTGTAGCCGGCGGCTGGTCGCTCCCGCTCGCCTTCAACAGGTGGGCACCGCCATCCACCCGGATCACTTCGCCGGTGACGTATTCCGCCTCCGCCAGGTACAGGACGGCCTCCGCCACATCCCGCGCATCGCCCACTCGGCCCAGAGCCGTGCGGCTGGCGGCTCGTCTCCGCTCCTCGGCATCCGTGCCGGCGGGCAACATCACGGGTCCGGGTGCCACGGCGTTTACACGCACCCGGGGCGCCCAGGCCCGGGCCAGGCCACGCGTGAGGCTCACCAGCGCGGCCTTGCTGGCCGCGTACGGAACGTAGGAGGGCCACGCCTCGAACGCGGCGACATCCGCGACGTTCACGATTGCACCGCCGGCCTGGCCCATCAAATCCGCCGCCGCCTGGGCACACAGAAACGGTGCCCTGGCGTTGATAGCCATCACCCGGTCCCAGTCCTCAGGCGTTACCTCCTCGGGCCGGGACCGGGGGAAGATCGCGGCGCTGTTCACCAGCAGATCCAGCCTTCCCCACTCGGAGGCGAGCGTGGCGAACATGCGTTGGATTTCAGCCGGGATCGCCAGGTCTGCCGCAAGCGGACGGGCGCGCACCCCCAGCTCGCGAAGCCGATCGGCCACTCGCGCGGCCTCGTCGGCGGATTGGTGATAGTGAACCGCCACGTCGAAGCCGGCGCCGGCCAGCTCCAGAGCGATGGCCTTCCCGACCCGTCGCGCCGCCCCGGTGACCAGGACGCGGCCCGGAGTCCGGTCGTCAGCCACGAGATCAGAAACGTCAGCCATCGTCCGCGGCATCTCGAACCGTGTTCTTCTGGACCTCGGGCGGCGCGATGGACTTCACGCGGACGGATTTGGCCGGAATGCCGACGTTGACGTGATACGGCCGTACGCGCTTCGTGGCCAGGGCGCGAGCGCCAACCATGCCCTGCACTCCCACGTGGACGCCCGCCAGCACAGTCGCGCCGAACGTGATGCGCACATGATCGTCGAGAATGGTCGGGATATTCGTGACATCCGAGATATCGTCAATTGAGTGTGTATGGCTGAAGATGGATACATAGTCTGATATGGAGACGTTGTTTGCGATCTTGATGCCCCCTCTGTCGTCCAGGAGGACATTGCGGTGGACGACGACGTTGTCGCCCACCTCGAGGTTGTATCCGAACGAGACTTCGACGAAATGGAAGCACTTGAAGTTCTCGCCCACGCTCTTGAACACGTACGGGGCGAGCATGCGGCGGAATCTCACCCCGAGATGGATGTTGCCACCCAGCGGCGAGCGGTCGAACATCTGCCAGAGCCAGAGCAGCGGTTTGCGCGGGTAGTAGAGCGCGTCGTCGATCTCGTGATAGTACTCGGGCTCCAGGGTAGCGTTGCGCGGGTCCAGGTTGGCCAGCGTCGCCCGGGCGGCCAGCGACAGGTCGTTGGGGTCCAGGTCGCGCGGCAGCCCCGGGAAGTAGATGTCACGCAGAGCCTCGAAGCACAGCTCGTTCCGGTCGCAGCCCGGATCCGACAGGCGCTCCCGGAGCTGTCCACGCCACTGGCGGTAGAGTCCGACGGCGTCAGCGGCGGGGTCGTACGGTCTGAGTGGACGAAGCACCATTGGCGGCTCACCTTCCAGTTGTGTCTGGCGAACGCCCAACCTACGGCTGGCGGCGGGGCGATGCATCCGACCTGGTGGACAACGCCCGGGGAAGGCCTGAATGATCCCGCACAAGGGAATGTCCGGGTGCCGGGTTGAAACTTATCCGTGTCTGGTGCGAATAGTAGTGTGCGGCAGCGAGCAGGCTCGCGCGGCGACTCGGCGGGTACGAGAGTAGTATACATGAGCCGTACGCGGCGCTCCACAACCATACAACCAGGAGCTCCACAACCATGCAACCAGGATCGGAAGAACCGATGAACGAGATTCTTCGCAAACAAATCTGGCGGAAGCTGGAAAACCTGCCGGAGGAGAAGGTCTATGCGGTGCTCGACTTCATCGAGTTTCTCGAATCCGAATACGGCTCGCAGGGTACCGGGGAGGCGCCGGCGTTCCAGCGGTTTGCCGAGAACTTCCAGAAGCAGATGCGCCGGGCGCGGGTCCCGGCGACTGCCGTGCGGGAGTCAATGAAGGTCCTGGGAGCCACGGACCGCGTGTTCGATGCCTTCCGGCAGGCCGGCCGGGAGTTCCTGGCCGAGCTCGAGCAGGGAAAGCCGGAGCCTCCCCCGAAAGAGACCAGCAAGCCACCCGAGAATCGCGAGATCATCGTCGACTGAGCCGACTGCGAGACCGTGGCCCGAGTCAACGGATCGCAGCTCCCCGTTGACTCTCCGCCGGACCCGTTCTACCCTATCGCATGGAAAACGCATCGCCGTACACCTGCGCCCTTCGGGGCGTTTCTAGTCTGTACGATCTGCAGGCCCGGCATCGCCGGCCCGCCGTCCCTGCCGCTCACCGCGGCTCTGGTCCAATGCGGATTTCTCGCATATCGCGCCCGAACCCAAGACCGATTCGGTAGCCCCATGCTCGACTCGCCTCTCCGCCAGACGCTGACATTCGACGACGTTCTCCTCGCTCCGCGCAATGCCACGGTGCACCCGCAGGACGTCGATGTGGCCACGCAATTCACGAGCGGAATCCGCCTGGCCATACCGCTCCTCTCCGCCGCCATGGACACCGTCACGGAACACCAGATGGCCATCGCCCTCGCGCGGGAAGGCGGGATAGGGATCATCCACAAGAACATGAGCGTGGAGGCACAGTGCTCGCAGGTGGATCGAGTCAAACGGTCCGAAAGCGGGATGATCCTCCAGCCGATCACCCTGGGACCGGATCAGACGCTCGCACAGGCTACCCGCCTCATGGAGGAGTTTTCGATCAGTGGGGTGCCTATCGTCGAAGACGATGGCAGCCTGGTGGGGATCTTGACGAACCGGGACATGGTGTTCGAGTCCGATCTCCACCGCCCGATCCGCGAGGTCATGACCTCGAAAGGGCTGGTGACGGTGCCCGAGGGCACGTCACTGGAGAGTGCGGAGGAGATCCTCAGGAAGCACAAGATCGAGAAGTTGCCGGTGGTTGACGGGAACGGCCGCCTGAAGGGCCTGATTACGGTCAAGGACATCTTCAAACGCCGCCAGTACCCGAACTCCACCAAGGATGCGCACGGGAGGCTGCTGGTCGGCGCCGCCGTCGGGGCCTCGCAGCGGGAGCTGGACCGGGCACGCGCCCTGGTGGATGCGGGGTGCGATGTGGTGGTCGTGGACACGGCGCACGGACACGCACAGGCCGTTCTGGACGCTGTGGCACGGACGAGAGAAGCGTTGCCGGACACGCAGTTGGTCGCCGGAAACGTCGGTACCAGGACAGGGGCGGCGGCGCTCCGGGAGCGCGGTGTGGACGCAGTGAAAGTGGGTGTGGGCCCTGGCTCGATCTGTACAACTCGCGTGGTCACCGGGGTCGGCGTGCCGCAGGTGACGGCCATACTGGATGCGGTGGATGGC
The DNA here is from genome assembly GCA_039587395.1 of Gemmatimonadota bacterium. Taxonomy (GTDB): domain Bacteria; phylum Gemmatimonadota; class Gemmatimonadetes; order Palauibacterales; family Palauibacteraceae; genus JBDHIQ01. The sequence continues at coordinate 640 of JBDHIQ010000201.1, read as the reverse complement.
GTCCAGGACGAAGTGCCGGTCATCTCGGACGGAGGTGTCAAGTTCTCCGGCGACATAGTGAAAGCCATCGCGGCGGGGGCCGCATCGGTCATGATGGGCTCCATGTTTGCCGGGACGGACGAGAGCCCCGGCGAGGCCTTCCTGCTGGAAGGTCGCCGGTACAAGGTGATTCGGGGCATGGGCTCGCTGTCCGCTATGGAACAGGGATCGGCGGATCGATATTTTCAAGATTCTACGCTCGAGGCGAGGAAGCTCGTTCCCGAGGGGATTGAGGGGCGCGTTCCGTACAAGGGACCGGTGACGGACACCGTGTTTCAGCTGGTGGGAGGGCTGCGGAGCGGGATGGGGTACTGCGGCGTTGGGTCGATCGATGAGTTGCGCACAAAAGCGGAATTCGTGCGGATCACCCCGGGCGGACTGCGGGAATCACACCCGCATGATGTGGTGATCACTCGTGAGGCGCCCAACTATACGTTGTAAGCACAACGTTGCAGGCAACGGCACGAGGGTTGCCGGGGTCCAAAGACCGTGTGCGGGAACCGCGTGTCAGGCGACCGGGTCGATGGGAGGAGGCGTCGCCAGCGACGCCGAGGTGAGGAGCGGAAGCATGGGGAACCATTGTAGCAAGACGCTGAATCCA
>JBDHIQ010000030.1:0-19308 GCA_039587395.1 Gemmatimonadota bacterium | reverse complement strand
GTCCAGGGCTCTCCGACATCGCACGCTGCCAACAGGTCCGCCACCCGATCAACATCCCGCGGTCGATCGTCCGGGTCCTTCGCCAGGCAGTCCAGGATCACACGGTCGAGATCCGGGGTGACGGGCAGCTCCGTCCGCGAGGAGGGGCGAGGCGGATCGTCACGTACGTGCATGACCATGGTCTCCAGGGCCGACTCTCCCGCGAAGACCGGAGTCCCTGTCAGCATCCAAAACGCCACACATCCCAGCGAGTAGATGTCGGTTCGACCGTCCACCTCACCACCCTTCACCTGCTCCGGCGCAATGAACGCCGGGGTACCTCCTACGACGTGCTCGGCCGTGAGCTTCTGGTCCTCCTCGTCCCCTCTCTCGTGCCGGGACTTGACCAGCCCGAAGTCCAGGACCTTCACGAAGTCGACCCGGCGTCCGTACCGGCACACGTACGTGTTTGCGGGCTTTACGTCGCGATGGATCAACTCGCGAGAGTGGGCTTCGCCGAGGGAATCGCACATCTGCCTCAGCAGGTGGACCGCCCGGGCCGGAACCAGTGGCCCGAACCGGCTGACGAACGCTTCCAGGTCCAGGCCATCCAGCAACTCCATCACGTAGTAGAAGGAGCCACCCTGCTCGATCCCGAAATCATAGAGTTGTACCGTGTGCGGAGAGTTGAGCGCCGCCGTGACCTGTGCCTCGCGCTCGAAACGGGCCAGCATGGCTCCCTGATGCTCGGGGTCGCGGGCCACCACCTCCGGTCGGATCAACTTCACGGCCGCCGGGCGGGCCAGCAGCCTATGCTGCGCGCTCCAGACCTCTCCCATCCCACCTGTGCCCAGCTTTGCGTCGAGCGTGTAGCTGCCCAAGCGGCGGGCGCGGGACAGGTCCACGTTCAGTCCGTGGATGATTCGCGATCCAGCGTAGGCCAGCACCGCGGCAAACAGCGGGCTCAGCACGGAAGCCAGCCAGCGAACACCCGGCACTTCGATCCCCGCGAGACCCACCAGGAGGACAAGTCCCAGTGGCCGGGTAGCCGCCGCGGCCATCGCCGTGATCAGGGTGACACGGGGAGGACTCGGTACGATCAGCGGAAAGAAGATGATGATCGCCGGGACCCACGTGACGAACGGAATGCTCCCGGTCTCGGCCCACTCCATCCAGGGCGTGATCACGGCCAGGATGAGACAGAGTGTGATCTCGTACAGCAGGCCGAGCTTGAGAACCGTGAGGTGGGAGGCTTTCGAGCCCCGTGCAACGAAGAAGATTGCCACACTGAACCCGAGACCCAGGACGCTCGCCGCGATCCAGACTGGATCGATATTTCCGATCACCAGGCCGGCGTACGACAGGTCGAAAATGGTTCCCAGCCCGGTGACGATGAGCATGAGCAGCGCGACTGCCTTCACGCGGCCGCGAGCCTGTTCGAGGAGCTCGGAGCTGATGCCGGCCCAGGTGCTCCGCGTACTTACGCTGTCGGATATGCGATGGAAGACGGTGGGATCGTGCGTCATGCCGGCCTCACGCGGTCGCCTCAAGCGGTCAGCCCGAACCGGCGGGGCGCAGGTAGATGTCCTCGGGAAGCTCCAGGTCGCGGATGAACTCCGCGAAGCGTGGGTCGCCCCGCAGCGAGTCGAACTCCTCCGAATCGAGGAACAGGAGCACGGTGTCGAGATTCTCCCGTGCCTCGTTCAGCCACTGCATGGCCCGGTCCTTGTCCCCGAGCTCCCCGTACACCGAGGCAAACAGACCTGCCGTCGCGTATGTGGGGCCATTGGCCGCTGCTTCCTCTAGAGGTTCGACGATGGCCCGGACCGCTTTGCGGTCACCCGCAGCAGCGCGGACCAGCGCCACGCTGAGCTGGACGGGGGGAACTTCCGGCGCGAGACGCATCGCCGCCAACAGGAACTCCTCGGCGTCCGTAGCGAGGCCGGCTCGCACCATGCTCAACGCCAGTCCCGCATATGTGTACGGCTCATCGGGATGCACCTCGACGATTGACTGGAGCGTCCTGACCGCGGATTCGTAGTCGCGTCGCCGAGTGTACGCGAACGAGAGGCCTATCTGCGGCCAGTATGCCAACGGGTCCAGGTCGAACGCGACGCGTGCCGCAGCCAGAGCTTGATCGGTTCGCCCGAGCACTCCCTCCACGAACCCGAGGCTGTGGTAGCCGGCCCACTCGTTCGGCGCTAGCGATATCGTTCGGCGAAAGTCCTCCCGCGCTTCGAGCCAGGCGGCATCCAGGTGCATCCTTGCCCAGCCCCGCGCCCAGTACGCCTCGAACAGCTCGCTGTCCAACTCGAGGGCCTCGCCCGCCAGTCGCTCCGCCTCCGTGTATGCATCTCCGGGCGGCGCCAGAAGCCAGTTGCCGACCAAAATCCACTGCATGGCCAGTCGCGCGTAGGCCCGGCCGAAGGTCGGATCAAGATCGATGGCCTGCTCTAGGTGCCGCCGCCCCCGCTCCACGGCCTCCGCAGTCGGAGCGCGCAGCTGGAGCTGGATTCCTCGCAGGAAGTGGTCGTACGCTTCTTCGTTGTCGGTCCAACGTTGCGCGAGCTGCATGGACTCTTCCCCACGGAGCTCCACTTCCAGGCTTCCGACGACGGCTTGCGCGATGTCTCGCTGGACGTCGAAGAGATCCGCTGCTTCCCGGTCGTAGGCCTCGCTCCACAGCGTGTAACCACTCTCGGCATCGACCAGGCGGGTGGAAATCCGCAGCTGCGATCCGTCACCCGTGACACTGCACTCCAGCACGTGCCGGACGCGGAGAGAAGAAGCGACCTCCTCGATTGGCGCGCTCCGTCCCTTGAAAGCGAACGAAGAGGTGTGTGAAGGCACGCGAAGCTCACTGACAGCCGCAAGCCGAGTGATGAGCTCTGCGGCGAGTCCGTCCGCGAAGTGTTCGTGGCTGGCTTCTCCGCTCAGATCAAGGCAGGGGAGCACCGCAACCGAATTCTCGGGGAGCGGCTCCTGCCGAAACGAGAAACCAGCGATCGAGCTCTGGCTGACAGGGCTGGCCGCGTCTCGGCTCCTCAGGACCCACACGCTCCCTCCAGCGAGCACGAGAAGGACTACAAGCGACGCCAGCTCGCCAGGACCTACCTTCTGCCGACCTCGTTCCCCGTGATGCCAGGCGAGAATGAGGGTTATGAGCAGGCCAAAGAGCAGAAGAACCGTCGCGCTCTGGCGCACCCAGATCGGCCACATGAATTGCTCGGCTACGAGGTCGAACACCTCCAGCCCGATCCAGGCTGCCGCCGCGTACGCGAGGGCCCATTGGACTATCTTCCGCTGCTTCAACCTGTCGAAGATCGTGGCCAGCTCGCCCTCCTTGCGTCAGGGGACACCGCCATCGGCTTCCAAGGCGAAACCCGCCCTCAATCTCGCGCGTGGATTCGCTGCCGCAAGCACTGGCTCCTCAGTCGATCCGGAGATCGGGGTAGGCGGGAACTGGATCCGAATGAGACGACACGCTATTAGATTCTCCGCAAGACGCACCGTGGGCAGCGTTCTGGCGAAAAGACCTTGGAGGATCGGTGCAGCCAAGAACTCGAGATGAGCATCTGTTCGATGCCGGGCCGAAGCGTCTCCTGGCACTGGATGGCGGGGGCGTACGTGGAATAGCCACCCTCGCGTATCTGGAGGAGATCGAGCAGCTGCTCCGGGATCGGCATGGTGGCGATCCCGCGTTTCGCCTGAGCGATTACTTCGACCTCGTCTGCGGCACGTCGACGGGATCCATTATCGCCGCTCTGATCGCGATGGGCTTCCCGGTCGAAAGGATCGTGCACCTGTACCGAACCATGATCCCGCGCGTCTTCAGGTCCTCACGCTGGAGAATCGGCCTGCGAAGCCCGAAGTACTCGCACGACTTCCTGGCCCGGATGCTCCAGGAACAGCTGGGCGACACGACGCTCGGAAGCGACCGGATCCGCACCGGACTCGTGATCGTCACGAAGCGCTTTGACACGGGGAGCCCCTGGATCATCCACAACAATCCACGTGGCAAGTACTTCGCTGACCCGGAGGCGCCCAACCGCGACTTCCTGCTGCGGGAGGTGGTCCGCGCCAGCACGGCGGCCACTCCCTACTTCGGTCCCGAGAAGCTTTCCGTGGACGAGGGCGTGGAGGGCGTGTTCATCGATGGCGGCTTCAGCCCCTTCGTCAATCCTGCATTGCTGCTCTTGATGGTGGCCACGCTGCACGGATACGAGCTCCGCTGGCCAGGCGGAGCCGACAACCTGTTCCTGACCTCTATTGGCACAGGATCGCGGACTCCGACGTTCCAGCCGCAGCAGGCGCTGCGTATGGCATCGGCCATGGTGGGCCTGCGCTCCCTTCATTCCGTGATTGCCGACGCCAGCTGGCACGCACAAGCCATCTTGCAGTGGCTGTCCCGGAGCAGCACACCGTGGGTGATCGACAGCGAGCTCGGAGACCTGGACGGAGACCTTCTGGGTGGGCAGGAATGGTTGACCTACGTTCGGTATGATCTTCGCCTGGAGAATCCGTGGCTTGCTGAGCACCTGGGGATCCAACGGACCTCGGAGGAACTGAGGGGGCTCTTCGCACTCGACAACCCCAACGGCATAGATGGCCTTTACGAGCTCGGGGCCGCCGCTGCGGCCAGCCAGGTACGGCCCGAGCACTTCGGTCCGCGATTCGATCTACAGGCGCAGGGGAGCGAGGGTGTCTAGCCGGCAACAATTGCTTTCCGTCAGGATCAGCCGACCCTACTCTTGGGGTTGCTTGCGCCTCGACCTTGAGCGGCATCCTATCGGACATGACTAACGGAAACGGGGATCGATTCGTCCTGGGCGTTACGGGGCACCGCGACCTCGATGGCGCCGAAGAACAAGTGATAAAAGCACTTAACAGGGCACTGGCGGAATACCAACGCCTGCACGAAGACGGGCTGGCAGCCCTGTCGGCCATCGCGGCCGGCGCGGACACGCTGTTTGCCGAGGCAGCCATTTCGCTCGGAATACGGCTCGAGGCAGTGCTTCCCTTCGAAGGCTACGAAGCGGATTTCCCGCCGGGCGATGAGCGCCGGAGGTTCGAGACGCTTCTGGGAACCGCACAAGCCATTAGTACGCTCCCGTATGCCGGTCGGTCCGATGACGCGTACGCAGCCGTCGGGAAGTGGATCGTGGATCGCTCCGATCACCTGCTGGCAGTCTGGGATGGCAAACCGGCTCGCGGACGCGGCGGCACTGGAGACGTGGTCGAGTATGCGCGTAAGATGGGTCGCCCCGTCACGGTGATCACACCGACTCTCCAACGACAGGAGCGCAGGAGGCACTCCATGAAAGGTGGCACCACCCCTGCGAGCACGCCGATCTCATCGGTCGACAAGTTCGAGGAGTACCGAACCTTCATTCAGAGCACCGAGAAGCTCACGGACAGGCGACAGCTGGGCACCCAGATCTGGGTGACCCTGCACACGCTGCTCTTCGCTGCACTCGGCTTCCTGATGAAGGAAGCCGCGGCCAGTACCCTGCTCTCGCGGGAGGCTGGTGTCTCGCCGGCCACTCCGGTCAACGTGGAGTGGATCTTCGCGCTCGCTACAACCGGACCGCTCCTGGTGCTCGGTCTCTTTTCCTGCCTGATCTGGCGCAAGATGCTGATGGATTATCGTGCTCTGATCGGCTGGCGTTTCGAGCAGCTGATGGAGATGGAGCGCAGCGCAGAGCTGGAGGGACTGCACAGGGTGTTCAACCGCGAATTCGAGGCCTTCTTCGGGCCGGAGGCAAAGCGAGCCCGCATCAGCTTCACGCAGATGGAGGCGCTCCTTCCGACGGTGCTCATATTCGTATATCTGGCCTTCGGGTTCGTCGGGTTGCTGCTCGGACTCGGCACGTTCGCTCTCTGATTTCAAGGAGAACCCGCTGATGGCGCACGACGTCTTCATCAGTCACTCCAGTCGTGACAAGACTACGGCTGACGCGGTCTGCCACGCCCTCGAGGCGGATGGCATTCGCTGCTGGATCGCACCCCGTGACATCAGACCGGGGCTCTCCTGGAAGCAGAGCGTCGTCGAGGCGATTCGTGAAGCCCCGGTAATGGTCCTCATCTTCTCCGGCGAAGCGAACAGCTCTGCTCAGGTGCAACGCGAGGTCGACATCGCGTTCGAATCGGGCAATCCCATCCTGCCGTTTCGCATCGAGGACGTGGAGATGAACGAGGATCTCTACTACTGCGTGGCGGATCGGCATTGGCTGGATGCGCTCACCGATCCCAAGGACGAACACATTGGAAAGCTCGTCAGCTCGGTGCAGGCTCTGCTGGGCACGGGCCGCGCGGAGGACTCCGCTTCCGCCAAACCAGAGCCCGCTTCGCCGGCCGAGACACCACCAATCGCCGTGGCCGCCCCCGTGTCGAAAGTGGAGCTGGAAACCACGGCCCCATCCAGCCCGCCTAAATCGCGGGCCGCGCGAGGCGGGATCGGGAGTGTGTTCGGAAAGCGCGCTCGGCTTGGTCTCCTGATCGCGGTCGCGGCTGTGGCTCTCGTGTTTGTCGGACGTTCCATGATATCAGGAGAATCCGTCAGCGAGCTGACCCGGCAGGGGGTGGAAGCTTACGACGCTGAGGATTATTCGACCGCGCTTCCTTTCCTGATCCGGGCGGCGGAGCGAGACGACCCGGAGGCTCAATACACTCTCGGCAGGATGTACTTCAACGGATACGGTGTGGTGCAGGATGTGGATCGTGCGCACGCCCTATTCCAGGAGTCGGCCGAGCAGAATCATCCGGGTGGCCAGAGTGCCATCGGTTTCCTGTATAGCACGGGGCAGATCTATGATCGGGACGATGAAGAGGCGGTCCGCTGGTACCGGATGGCCGCCGATCAGGGCTTCGCTCAGGCCCAGTTCAACATGGGCTACATGGTACAGAACGGACGGGGGGTGGAGGCTAGCGACGAGGATGCCGTGCAGTGGTACCGGTTGGCAGCTGACGGGGGCTTCGCGGCCGCCCAAACCAACCTGGGCTACATGTACTACAGCGGACTCGGTGTGGACATAGACCTCGAAGAAGCTGTGCGCTTGTACCGGCTGGCCGCGGAGCAGGGCGATATTCAGGGCCAGCTCAACCTGGCGATCCTGTACGGACAGGGTAAGGGGGTGGAGCGGAACTATGGCGAGCAGGTGAAGTGGTATGGGCTCGCGGCGGCGCAGGGCGATTCTACGGCGCAGGCCAGCCTGACGACACTCCGTAATCGGTCCTGGGCCACCGCACCCTTGCTTCCCGGCGCCTGGACAACCCTGCAGGTGGAAGAGCGCTCGAGCGAACTAGAACGTTTCGCCGCAGATCCCGTCGCGGCACGCCTGGAGGGTTGGGATCTCGAGCGCCTGCGGACTCTTCCGATCACCTTCTATACGGACGCAGCGTTATATGAGGTCGAGGTGTGGAGAGATGATGAGCGAGGAGTGTTCACCTACCTTCGCGCCGGAGACCGGATCACCGCGATCGATGGAAACTCGGCCGGCGTACACGCCCTGAACGCAGAATCGCTGCTCCAGATTGGCTCTATCCGACAGGCGGTTTCCTACCTGCGCTTCTTCGTGGGAGCCCTGGAAGGCTCCGACCTCCGCTTCCAGGTCGTGGACGAAATCGAGGACCTGCTGTGGCTGCCCGATGCGACCGATGCGGACCGGCAGGCTGTGGCCGGAAAGCTGCGCCTCCTGGACATATCCGAAGGTCCGGACGGCAGCTGGCAGGGGACCGGGACCGTGGTATACGGGCAAGGAGCCTACGACGTCGATCTGGAGTTAAGCGGGGACGGAAAGGTCGAGATGCTCAACGACACGTTGATCGCGGCGGACCTGCCTCTCTATGTGGAGAGCTTCAACGACGTCGGCATCCGTACCCGGACCGGAGACGACTCCGAGTAGGGGATCCTGAGTCCAGCGGCTCGTATTCTTGCAGAGCCCAACTGAACTCCCGGATTACCACTTCCGATGGTTGGAAGTCCACGGCCGCGCAGGCGGGGGCGTCGGGTGAATCAAGCGGAACGAATCGCCACATCGGACTGCGGTCACCCGTCAAACCGCCCACATACGCTGTCACGGGAAGCCGGGCTTGCGCTCCTTCATTGGCCTCCCGGCCGGGCAGCTCGCACCGGCAGACCGTTAGCCCGCCCGACAGTCCGAGCCCGAGTGCCTTGAGGTACGCTTCCTTCCGCGTCCAACACTCTAGGAATCGGCGATCCCGCTCGGCGGTCGGGAGCAACTCCAGCCACGCTGTTTCTTCGGGCGCGAACCAGCGGCGCGCGAGCGCGAGGGCGTCGGCGGGCACACGCTGCTCGATATCGACTCCAATCCGGCCCGCCATGGCTATGCCGACCAGGCCGAACTCCCCGCTGTGCGACAGCGAGAAATCGAGCGTGGATGGCGCCCGGAGCGCCGAATCGAGCATCGGCTTGCCGCCGGCAGGCGTGTGAAACCGGACCTCCTCCGGCGCTGATCCAAGCTGATCTGCCAGGCAGATGCGAAGAGCCGCATGTGCCCGGATGAAGGCGGTCCGGTCCGAGTCCCGCCGAAAGCGCCCGGCGCGGGTACGCTCGGCCGCGTCCAGGAGCGACAGGAGGCCCGCGAGGTGCAGACCGGCATCCGGTTCGTCCGCTTCGCCCGGTCCTCCGAGCGGCCCGAGACTGACCCGCCAGATCTGAACGACGCGCGAATCGCGGCTCGTTTCCTCTGTCATAGTCCGCAAATCGAAGCCTCAGGTGCTCCCGGTCTCGTCTGCATCCAGGAATCGCCAGCTCTCATCAGCCTCCGGCACGTAGCAGTTCTCCCGTTTTCCGAACCAGCGGTAACGATTCCGCGCCACCCACCGGTACACCAGGTCGCGGAGCGGTGCCGGGATTGCCAGAAAGATGCCGAGTAGAGGCCATCCGCCATCCAGGGTCCCGGCCAGGCGCAGGGCGGCGGAGCTGCGTTCGTACACCCGACCTCCGTCGAGCAAGATCATCGTTTCGGGATCTGCGCCGGCCGCTTCGGGCGGAACCCCGGCCCCGCGGAGCAAGCCCCTTCCGGCTTCCGACTGCAGCGAGGCGAAGCGGATCTTCCCCCGGTGATCTCTGGGTATCACGAACCGGACGGCGCCGGAGCAGAGATTGCAGATTCCGTCAAACAGCAGCACGGGGCCCGGTTCCTGCACCACTGGGCGCGCGTCACCCTGTATCGTATCCGCGGTGTCAGCCCTGCGCGTCTCCATGCGGGAGAATCTAGGCACTCGGGACCGGGGACGCCTGAGGCAGCCGGCCGGGCTAGATTCGGTTCGAAAACCACACACAGGAACGACACCTGGAGCAACGGATGAGCCAACCCACGAAGCGAAGAACTGCCGTACTCGCTGTGCTGGTGCTCACGGCGCTGGGATTGGTGGTCTCGGAGATCGCCGTGCGACTGCTGTTTCCCTTCAACTCCCCGGACACGGTGCGTGCCTATTCGCTGGACTACGAGGGATCGCTGTTCACCCGTATCCGGTTTGCCGGAGTGAACCGTCTGGTCGAAGTGGATCCGGACAAGGCGTGGGGCGTCAAGCCTGCGGATGCGGAGAGCGAGCGCTCGTTCCACATCAATGCACTGGGCTTCCGCGGACCGTCGTTCTCGCCTCGCAAGCCCGAAGGGATGTTGCGAGTCTTTGTCCTGGGCGGCTCATCTGTGTTCGATCAGAACGTATCGGCTGGTGCACGCTGCTGAACTTCGGGATGGTCTTGCTCGCCGCCCTTCTGACAACGGCCATGCGCGGTCCGGTGGCGCGGCTGCACGGCGGCATGTTCGCCATGAGCGAGGAGCAGTTATCGCATGAGTGGTACCATTGGCTTGGCAACTACAAGATCGCGATTTTCGTTTTCAACCTGATGCCGTACCTGGCTCTGACGATCGTCGCGTAACAACCGTGCCTGTTGATGAACGCCCCACAAGCAGCTATCTCATCGGCTAATTTTCCAACTGTACCTGGCGTTTCCGCACCTGAAAGGAAGCTCGATGACGATGCGTGTTCTACGAACCTCAGTCACCTTGGCCGCGCTGGCTGCTATGCTCACCGCCCCGGCCGTGGCGCAGGACCCCGTACCACCGGTCGAGGGCCTGACGGAGGCCTTTCCGGCCCAGAAGCACTTCTCGCCCTATGCGGGACGCAACTTCCCGACGCAGGTGCTGTGGGGCGATACACATCTGCACACAGGTCTGTCGATGGACGCCGGTGCGTTTGGGGCGCGCCTCACACCGGCGGACGCGTACCGCTTCGCGAAGGGCGAAGAGCTCACGTCTTCGACGGGACTCCAGGTCAAGCTCTCGCGGCCGCTCGACTTCCTGGTGGTCGCAGATCACTCGGACAACATGGGCTTTTTTCCACGCCTGTATGCGGGAGATGCTTCGATGCTTGCGGATCCGACGGGCAAGCGCTGGTATGAGATGATCCAGGCCGGTGGACAGGAGGGTGTGCAGGTCGCGGTCGAGGTCATCAAGAAGTTTTCGGACGGCACCTTCCCGGAGGCGCTCGCGTCGCTGCCCGGAACCAAGGCGTATCGGGACACCTGGGACGAGATCATCGAAGCCGCGGAGCAGGCCAACGACCCCGGCGCGTTCACGGCGTTCATCGGCTACGAGTGGACCTCCAACACCAGTGGGATGAACCTCCACCGCGTGGTGATCTACCGGGACGGCGCCGACCGGGCAGGCCAGACCCTTCCCTACACCACGCTGAAGCCGCTGGGCAGCGACAACCCGCGCGACCTGTGGACGCAGCTGCAGGCCTACGAGGACAAGACGGGAGGTCAGATCCTCGCCCTGGCCCACAACGGGAACCTGAGCAACGGAATCATGTTCCCGATCCTGGACAGCTTCACGGGCCAGCCGCTGGACCGGGCGTACGCGGAGACGCGCGCCCGCTGGGAGCCGCTGTACGAGGTGACCCAGATCAAGGGCGACGGAGAGACGCACCCGTTCGTCTCGCCGACGGACGAGTTCGCAGACTACGAGACCTGGGACCAGGGCAACCTGGATCTCACGGAGGTGAAGCAAGACGACATGCTCCAGTACGAGTACGCCAGGTCCGGTCTCCAGATCGGCCTGCAGCTCGAGCAGGACCTTGGTGTGAACCCGTACAAGTTCGGGATGGTGGGCTCCACCGACAGTCACACGGGGCTCGCCACCGCCGAGGAGGAGAACTTCTTCGGCAAGCACTCCGGCACGGAGCCCAGCCCGGACCGCTACAAGCACCCCATGGCGCAGCTCGGCGACGCAAAGTACGAGAGCTGGGATATGGCGGGCTCTGGCTACGCCGCCGTGTGGGCTACGGAGAACACGCGCGAGGCGATCTTCGACGCGATGATGCGGAAGGAGACCTATGCGACGACGGGTCCCCGCATGCTGGTCCGCTTCTTTGGGGGCTGGGAGTTCACGGAACAGGACGCGCTGAGCCGGCTCCCGGCGAACCTCGGGTATTCCAAGGGTGTCCCGATGGGCGCCGACCTGCCCTCCAACCCGGGCAGCGGCTCGCCGACTTTCCTGGTGGCGGCCCTCAAGGATCCGCTCTCCGGCAACCTGGACCGCATCCAGATAGTGAAGGGCTGGGTGGACTCGAGCGGTCAGCGGCAGGAGAAGGTGTTCGACGTGGCATGGTCGGGGGACAGAAGCCTCGGCTCCGACGGCATGCTCCCGCCGGTCGGCAACACCGTGGACGTGGCGAACGCGACCTGGATGAACACCATCGGTGCACCGGAACTGATCAAGGTGTGGACCGACCCCGAGTTCGATCCGTCCGTGCCGGCCGTCTACTACGCGCGCGTGATCGAGATTCCCACCCCGCGCTGGACAGCATACGAGGCGGCGCGGTTCGGCATCACGCTGCCGCCCGAGGTGGAGATGACCACCCAGGAGCGGGCGTACACGTCGCCGATCTGGTACACGCCGTAGGGGGCGTGCGGCCGGCTGCCGGCTAGCCGGCTCGCCCGGCCGCCAGCAGAACAGCTAGACAAGGAGAAGGGGGCGGTCCGCTGGGGCCGCCCCCTCTTTTTGGCGTTCGCACCCCCAAAGCCCTATCCTCTCGCGTCCTTTTCGCGTGTGCCCCCAGTCTGAGGAGGAGCCGCCTGTGCGTATCGCCACTTTCGCATCTGTCTCTGTTCTAGTCCTCTCCGCGTGCGTCGCCGAGCCCGAGGCCCCGGTCGTCGATGACGCGGCTCTCGCCGATGCATCTCAGAGCCAAGACTGGCTCGCGTTCGGACGCACGTACGACGAGCAGCGATTCAGCCCGCTGACCCAGGTCAGCGAGGAGAGCGTGGGCGAGCTGAGCGTCGCCTGGTACATGGATCTCCCGGAGGCCCGGACGCTGTATGGGACGCCGCTCGTGGTAGACGGAGTCATGTACTTCGAGGGGAGCTACAACGTGCTGCGGGCGGTGGACGCAGCGAGCGGTGAACTGATCTGGGAGTACGACCCGCAGGTCATCGAGCACGCGGGAGACCGACTGCGGATCATGTGGGATGCGAGCCGCGGGATCGCCTTTTACAGGGGCAAGATCTACATCGCGACGGTCGATGGCCGGCTGATCGCCGTCGACGCCTCTACCGGCACGGAGGTGTGGAGTACCCAGACTTTCAATCCCGACCTCCCGTTGTTTATCACCGGGGCACCCAAGGCCTTCCGGGGGCTGGTTGTGATCGGCAACGGCGGTACCGAACTGGGAGCCATCCGCGGCTTCCTGGACGCGTACGATGCGGAGACCGGCGAGCGAGTGTGGCGCTGGTACACGGTGCCCGGTAACCCGGCCGACGGGTTCGAGAACGAGGCGATGGCCATGGCCGCCGAAACGTGGACGGGCGAGTGGTGGCGCTACGGGGGCGGCGGGACCGTATGGCACGGGATCACCTACGACCCCGAGTTCGACCAGGTGATCTTCGGGACCGGGAACGGCGCGCCGTGGAACCAGAAGATCCGAAGTCCCGAGGGCGGCGACAATCTATTCCTGAGTGCCCTGGTCGCGCTGGACGCCACCACGGGCGAGTACCGCTGGCACTACCAGACCACGCCGGGGGAGACCTGGGACTACAACTCGAACATGGACATCGTGCTGGCCGACCTGGAGATAGACGGTCGCCCGCTCAAGGCGGCACTGCACGCGCCCAAGAACGGCTTCTTCTACGTGATCGATCGCGAAGACGGCCGCCTCGTCTCGGCCGAGCCGTTCTCCAGCATCACGTGGGCGACGCACGTGGACATGGAGACGGGCCGCCCGGTCGAGGCACCCGGCGTCCGGTATGAGGACGCGCCCGTGGAGATCTACCCGGGTGCGTTGGGCGCTCACAGCTGGCACGCGATGTCGTACAACCCTGGAACCGGTCTGGTCTACATCCCGGCGATCGATATCTCCGGTGGCTACGGCGACGAGACCATCGATCTCGCGACCTGGGAGAGTCCCGATTGGGAGTTCGACGCGGGCACCGACCGCCTTACGGTGGACGTACCCGTGGAGGCGGGCGCCAGCACGCTCAAGGCGTGGGACCCGGTCGGGCAGCGTCTGGCCTGGGAAATCCCGACGCCGGGTATGTGGAATGCCGGTACCCTGACGACGGCCGGGAACCTGGTGTTCCAGGGCCAGGGGGACGGCCGTTTGCTGGCGAGGCGGGCCACGGACGGGCAGGAGCTGTGGAGCTTCGACCTGGGATCCGGAATCGCCGCGCCTCCCATCACCTATGAGGTGGACGGCCGTCAGTATGTCTCCATTCTGGTCGGGTGGGGCGGCGCGGGCGCAGCCTTCCTGGGATCGATCGGCTCCCAGTTCGGCTGGGCGTATAAGGCGCAGACGCGTCGTCTGGTCACCTTCGCGCTGAACGGCGATGTGGAGCTGCCGCCGGCCGCGCCCCCGTTCTTCCCGGAACCGCTCCGAAGCGACGAGTTCGTGGTTGACCCGGCCCTGGCAGCGGCCGGAGAGCACTCGTACGCGGGGTACTGCATGATGTGCCATGGAGCGGCGGCGGTCTCCGGAGGGGTGGCGCCAGACCTTCGTGCCTCGCCTGTCGTCCTGTCCCGGGATGAGTTTCTGAATGTCGTGTTGGGCGGCGGGAGGCTCGACAAGGGGATGCCGCGCTTTGCGGACCTCACGGAGGTCCAGGCGGATGCACTACAGCACTATATCCGTAGCCAGGTGCCGCCGGCGGAAGACGAGATGGACGGGGATACGGAGTAAGGGAGCGGATGGAAGGCGGGGGCGCGGCGCGGGCCGCGCTCCATCGTCCGCCTAGCCCGCGGTCACGAACGAGCGATCCAGCTCCCCCAGCGACGGCACGCCGTGCAGCTGCATCGCGATCTGTAGCTCGGTCCGCAGGATCTCGAGCACCTTCGCCACCCCTTCCTCTCCGAACGCGGACAGACCCCAGACGTAGGGCCGGCCGATGCAGATGGCGTCCGCACCCAGCGCAAGCGCCTTGAGGATGTCCGTGCCCCGCCGAATCCCGCTGTCCATCATCACCGGGATGCGCCCCGCCACCGCATCCACGACCTCCGGCAGACTCTCGATCGTGCTCCGTCCGCTCGCCTCGGCACGGCCACCGTGATTTGAGACGATAATCCCGTCCACTCCATACTCGACGCAGCGCGCCGCATCGTCGTCGCGAACGATCCCTTTTACGAGCACCTTCATGTCCGTCGCGTCCCTCAGGCGCTGCACGAAGTCCCAGCTCCAAGCAGGCGTGTTGAAGTCCACTCGGGACATGTCGATCCCTTCGAACATCGGCCTCCGTCGCAGCCAATCCGTCGGGAAGCGCATGGGATCGTCGTCATCCTGCGCCGCCTCGTGGCACTGTTCGCAGTCGCGCGTGTCGAGTCGGCCATAGCGCTCGACGGTCTCGCGGTTGCTGCCGACGGGAAGATCCACGGTCAAGGCCAGGGCCTGACAGCCGGCTTCCTCTGCCCGGCGGATCAGCGTCTCGGTGACGGACCAGGTCGAGGTGGGATACAGCTGGAACCACACCGGCCGCCTGCGGTCCCGGTTGATCTCCTCTACCGAGGTCGTGGCGACCGTCGAGAGAATCTGGTGGTGACCCGCCGCGTCAGAAGCGCGGCCTGCCGCCATCTCGCCCTCCGGGTGGAATGCTTTCTGGCTGCCGACTGGAGCGAGCACGATGGGAGTCTCCCATGTCTCGCCCAGCAGCTCGACGCTCATGTCGAGGTTGGAGACGTCCACCAGCCGGCGGGCGCGAAGGTCGAAGCGCTCGAAGCCCTCCCGATTGGCCCGCAGGGTCTCGTCGCCATCCACTCCAGTGGCCAGGTACCCGTAGTGCGCCGGCGGGAGCACCTGCTGCGCGACTTTCTGGAAGTCGAACACGTTGATCGCATCGCCCGGCGAGCGAATGGTCTCGGCCAGCTCCTGGAGAGTGACTCCCGGGGGCACGCCTGCCGAGCCCGGTCCCGCTGACGCTCCCGCAGAGTCGGCCGTGTAGCCGGAGTCGCGGCACGCCGACACCCCGAACAGGGGCAGCAGCGGGCTTCCGGCCAGAAAGCGAAGGAAGGAGCGGCGAGAGGGATGGATGGCATCGTGCATGGGTACTCCCGGGTTACGATTACCGCGGCACCAGGTCTCCCAGACTCTGAACCCAGTTCCGGATTACGGAGGATGTGCGGGTGCTGGAGATTCGCGGTGGTCTTGATCTCCTGCACGAACCGGTCGGCCCCGAGGACGGCGGCCAGCTCGGGCTTCAGGACCTTGATGGCCACCTTGCGGTCGTGCCTGAGATCGGTGGCGAGGTAGACGGTGGCCATACCGCCTTCGCCGAGCTCACGCTCGATGGCGTAGCGGTCCTGAAGCGCGGCTGTCAGCCGGGAGAGGGTTTCCGTCATGGCCGGAAGATCTAGGGGAACGCGGGGATCAGGACAAGTTGACAACTCCTTACGGGGAGCAAGATCACATCGGCCTACCGCCTTGCCAGTGCCAGGTACTGCTGCGCGATCTTTTCTATGTCGAAACGGGAAAGGTGCTCCGGCCGAATGACCGGCGGGTCTCGAAGCACCCGGTCGATGGCGGTCGCCAGGCTCTCTTCATTCAGATCGGCCAGGCCAATCGCCAGATCCTCGGTGAGGATTTCCTCCGGACCAGACGGACAACGCGTGCTGACAACCGGCGTGCCGCAGACCAGCGCTTCGATGATCACGTTGGCCAGGCCCTCAAAGTCGGAACTGACTACCAGGGCGCGCGCGCCGGCGATGTACGGGTACGGGTTGCCCTGAAAGCCCGCCAGCTGCACCCGTTCTCCGACTCCGGCGCTCTCGGCGAACCCTCTCACCCGCGCGATCTGAGAATCCGAACCGGTTCCCAGCAGCACGAGTCGACCCGGGAAGTCGCTCTTCGCGAATGCCGCGATCAACCGGTCGTGACGCTTTGCGGGTACGAAGCGGCCCACGTGCACCAGGTAGTCTTTGCCCCGTAACGGGCAAGGCTCGTCGGCGAGAGTGCGCGTTTCCTCCACATCAATTGGATTGTAGATGCGCACTGCGGTGGACGGCCGGACCCCGAGAATCCCGGTCAGGTCCTCGAGAACCCCGTTGGAGATGCCAATGATCTTCTTCCCATCGTATGTCCTGCGAATTCGTCTACGTCTACGAAAGCGCTTCATTGCCGGATGCTGGGACACGAGTTCTTCGGACAGTGTGGTCGGGATCCGATACCACGCGACATCGGCAAAGGAGGTCTGGCCGACGATACGGTCGGCAGGCATCAGGGTAGAGACGACAAGGTCGCAAGGCAGATGCTCGGCAAGGAGCTGTTCCAGCCGCTGTGCATGGCGACGCGCGTGGCGGCCCGTCTTGCCCATGGTCGGCCAGCGCTGCCTGCCTGAAGGATAGTGGCAGGCAAGAAACTGCACGTCGTGGGGGATGGGGTAGCTCCGGTTGTCCAGGAGACTCGCGATAGCGACCGAGTGGCCCGACTGTCCCAGGTGTCCGGCAAGCCTCAGAGTAGCCTTCTCGGCTCCGCCACCCCCCAGGCCGTCGATTACGAACAGGATGCGCATGCAGATCGCGTTTGAAGTAGGGAGTCCATCCGGTTTAGTCTAGTGAGGTCTAGAGCGCATACCAATAAGCGAAGTCGGGTTTCAGGACACCCACGAAATGAAGCTGTGTTTCACATACGTCTCCCGTAGCAACATGTTGTGGTCGGTTCCAGCGGCTATCCCGGCTGCGCTGGTCGCGACCGCCCTCTGCACCTCCCCCACCTCGGCCCAGCAGGACTCTGTCTACGAGGAGTCGCGCCCTGCGATGGGGACCACCGTTGACCTCCTTATCTACGCTGCCGGCCCAGAAGAGGCGTCTCAGCTATTCGAGCTCGCGTTCCAGGAGATAGAGCGCGTCGAGGCTGCGCTGAGCAGCTACCGGCCAACGAGCGAGATCTCGCGCATCAACGCGGCAGCCGACCAGGGCCCTGTCACCACGGATCCCGAGGTGTTTCGCCTCCTGGAGAGAGCCCTCGAGCATAGCCGTCTAACGGATGGTGCGTTCGACATCACGGTCGCACCGCTCGTAGAGGTCTGGGGGTTCTCAGGCGGCCAGGGAGAATGGCCGCGAGATGAGAGTCTGCAAGCGGCGCGTGAAAAGGTAGGGTGGACGTATGTCCAGTTGGACGCGGTCAACCGCAGCATCCGGTTCTCCCATCCCGATGTGGAGCTGGATCTGGGTGCGATCGGGAAAGGCTACGCGCTGGACCGGGCCGCGACAGTACTCCGCGGTCAGGGAGTGCAGAGCGCACTCCTGGGCGCGGGACAGAGCAGCTTCCTCGCCATCGGCGTGCCGCCCGGGAAACAGGGGTGGACGATTCGCGTGACAGACCCGGACAATCCCGACCGGGCGCTCAGTAGCGTGGTACTCGGCGACCGCGCGCTATCCACGTCAGGCAGCGACCAGAAGTTCTTCGAACGGGGTGGACGGCGCTACAGCCACATAATCGACCCGCGGACCGGGGAGCCGGTTGTCGGGATGCGACAGGTGACCGTCCTTGCGGAAACGGCCGCCGATGCCGATGCGCTGTCGACGGGTCTGTTCGTGAGCGGTACCGTACAGGCGTGGGAACTGGTCCGGAAGGTGGATGGGGTCAGTGCCCTGATGGTGGCGAACCGGATCGCGGCCATCGAGTGGCCTTCAGAAGTCTCCACAACAGAGACCAGACCATGAAGAGAAGAGATTTCGTGAGAGCGTCGGCCGCTGCGGCCGGGGCCTCCCTCATCAGCAGTGAAGCCCTGGCGGACATGCTTGCCAGGTCGGGGACCGCGCCGTCGGACGAACTAAACGTCGGGGTGATCGGAGCGGGTAGCCGCGGCCGGTACATGATGAGGCTGTTTCTTCGTGTTCCCGGCGTGAGAGTGACGGCTCTCTGTGATGTGTACGAGCCGCGGTTTGCCCAGGGGCGTGAGATCACGGGCGAGGACACCCCGGTGTTCACGGACTACCGCGATATGCTGGACTCGGCGGAGCTTGACGCCGTGATCGTCGCGACGCCACTCAGTTTCCACGCCGAGCACATGGTGGCTTCCCTGGAACGCGGCCTGCACGTGTACGGGGAGAAGGCGCTGGGTCTCACCGTAGATGACTGCAGCGCGATCCGGCAGGCGGCGCGGGCAAGCGGCCGTCGGTTCCAGACGGGGCTCCAGTACCGCTACGCGCCCTGGTATCGTGAGGCCATAGACCGAATCCGTGACGGCGAGATAGGTGAGGTGACCCACGTCTACGGGTACTGGCACCGGAACTACAACTGGCGCCGACCGGTCCCGGACCCGTCGCTCGAGCGGTTGATCAACTGGAGGCTGTACCGGGAGTACTCGGGCGGTCTCCTGGCCGAGCTGGGATCACACCAGATCGACGTCGCCAATTGGGTCTTCCAGGAGATGCCGGAGAGCGCGGTAGGCACGGGCGGAATCACGTTCTACGATGACGGCCGCGAGACCTACGACAACGTTCAGGCCGTGTTTACGTATCCGGGCGGTGGTACCCACGTGTTCAGTTCGATCATCGGCAACCACTACGTGGGCTACCAGGTCAACATATACGGGACCGGTGGATCCGTGAGACTGACGCTGGAGGATGGCGCATTCTACTACGAGCCGGCCCGTGCCAACTCGGCGGTGCCGGAGGAGCTAATCGAGCGCGGCGTGAACACGAGTGCCACGCTGGCCACGAGCGGCGACATGCCCTACCGGGGGCCCGGTCGCCCGATCGAGACCCCGGAAGACGAGGCCGGGAATCCCAACTTCCTCGCGGCCGCCTCGTTCGTGGAGAGCCTGCGCAACGACCAGCGTCCGTTCGCCGACGAACAGGTGGGCTGGGAATC
>JBDHIQ010000200.1:0-6050 GCA_039587395.1 Gemmatimonadota bacterium | reverse complement strand
ACCTGGCCGGGCAACGTCAGAGAGCTCGAGAACGTGATCGAGCGAGCCGTCGTGCTTACGGGAGGAAAGACGATCCACGTGGACGCGCTGCCGCCACGGCTGCGCGAGAAACCGACCGAACCTCTGGTCAGAGACAAGCCTCCGGCCAACCCGACTCTCGAGGTGATCGAGCGCGCCTACATTGAACACGTGCTCCGCGCCGAAGGCGGCAACAAGAGCCGGGCGGCCGAGGTGCTCGGGATCGATCCCAGCACTCTATATCGAAAGATCAAGCGCTACGAGCTGGACTTCTAGCGGGAAAGCAGACAGCCCGATCTTCCGCTCGGTTCTACCTCGGACCGCACAGGATCCCGGCCGACGAAAGGCAGGGACTCCGGGGCGCGGGGCCCGCTAACGCTCGTCCCACCACCGTCTCGCATTCTTCCGGTTGCAGAAGGGAAACGGTCGTGCATCCTGCAACGAATCGGAGCTCCAATCCGACCTGCAAAGGTTGCTCACAGCTCCGGTAAGTGTCGGTAGGTCAGCTAGTTAGCCTCAGGGCCCCGGCAGGGCACGCGGGTTGCCTTTCCCACCGACGGGAGGCAGAGCCTCCACCGGTCACTCCGGAAGTAAAGAGTTCGCCCCGGGTGTTAACCGAAGCAAGCGAGGAGTAACATGCGCAACGCAAAGGGTTTCACGCTGATCGAGCTGCTGATCGTTGTGGTGATTATCGGCATCCTGGCCGCCATCGCAATACCTCAGTTCTCGAGCACGAAGGAGAAGGCGTTCGACGCCGCTGCGAAGAGCGATCTTCGCAACATGATGACGGCTCAGGAAGCGTATTTCTCGGACAACCAGGCCTACCTGACGGTGGCCGTGGCTGCCGGTGGTGCTGCGAGCGTCAACGGCACGAATGACTTCCAGGCCAGCACGGGCGTCGCCATTGGTGCCACAGCGGCAACGGATGGCTACGCGGTGACGGCCAATCACAGTAGCTCCAATTCGACGTGGTGTGTGAACACGTCGCCGGGCGCTACGACGCCGGGCAAGATCCTCAAGGCGGCTAGCTGCTAACGGTCGCCAAACGACCTGCGGGACTGCTCCGCAGCGAAAAGAGGCGCGACGGATTTCCGTCGCGCCTCTTTCTTTTTGCCCCATGGCCGTGCAACGTCGCACACGTTCCCGTTGCCGATTCCCGCGACAGGGGTGAGAGATGAGGGGTGAGGAGTGAGGAGTTGAGCGGACCGGGCGGACCGGGCGGACGCAACAGCCGGGACGCTGCCATCGCAGCCGGTGTCGCGCTGTTGGGCGGCCTGTTCCTGTGGGAGCTGGTGCTGATGGTCGGCGTCCCAGTCGCGCGCGACATGCAGATGTTCTTCATTCCCCAGAAGCATCTGCTGTGGGAGGCGCTGCAGGCCGGCAGGCTGCCCCTCTGGACGCCGTTCGTGGGGACCGGTGCCCCCTTGCTGGCCAACTTCCAGTCCGGCGTCTTCTATCCGCCGCACTGGCTGTACGCATTCCTTCCCTTTCTGGTTGCGTTCAACCTGCTGGTCGTATTGCATTTCATGGCCGGCGGAGTGTTCGCCTATCTGCTGGCCCGCAAGGTCGGGTTGCGCACCGCTTCCAGCTTCACCGTGGCCGCGGCGTTCATGCTGGGAGGGTACTTTGCATCCCTCCTCAACCTCATCAACGCCCAGCAGGCCGCCGCGTGGGCTCCCGCTCTGGCGTGGGCCGTTCTCCACCAGCTCGAGAGTCCCTCGGCGAAGAATTTCGCGCGGCTCATCGTGGTCGCGGCGCTTGGCATTCTCGCGGGGGAGCCGCAGACATTTCTGATCGGCGCGTTCTTCGCGGCCGTTGTGGCCCTGACCTGCTGCGCGCTCGCGGCCGTGGCCGTGGCCGGGCTGGTCATGATCCAGGTGCTGCCGACCGTCGAAATGGTGGCGGAGTCCGGGCGTGGATCCGCCGGTCTGGCGTACGAGGACGCGGCTTTCTATTCGATCCATCCCAGCCGACTGAGCTACCTCCTGGTTCCCTCCGACTTCCGGGATCCAACGTATCAGTTCGGAGTGAGGGCGCTGATCGGGCCCGGGGACCCCTGGCTGTTCTCGGTGTATCTGGGCGCCCTGTTCCTCCCGCTCCTGGTCTTTGCCTGGCGACTCCGCGAGGAGCGCAAGCGGGTAGCCGTCTTCACCACCATCACCGTGCTCGGGATCCTGCTGGCCCTGGGTGAACACGCACCGCTGCACAGGTGGCTGTACGACTTCCTGCCCGGGTTTGCCGCCTTCCGGTTTCCGGAGAAGTTCTTCCTGTTCGCCGGATTGGGATCCGCCCTGCTCATGGGGTACGGCGTGGAAGCGCTGCGGAGCCGCAAGTGGAGCCGCGCCGATCTGGCAATTGGCCTGTTTGCGGTAGGCGCGCCGGCGCTCGTCCTCGGCTTTGTCCTGGTGCGCCGGGCGGACGTCCTGCAATGGATGGCTCCCCACTTTCTGAATGCCGTGCTTCTGGACGGTCTGGACTTCGCCTACGAAGTGTGGACTCAGAACCTGGTCAAGCTGGTTGCGATTCTGGGCATCGGGCTGCTCCTGGTCACGCTGTATCGCCGGAAGATGCTTGCGGAGCCCCTGTTCGCCGGCTGCCTGTTGGCTCTTATCGTGGCGGACTTCGCTGTCGCGCACAGAGGATTGAATCCGACGGTGGATGCCGATTTCTACCAGCTGGAACCCGCGGTTCTGGGTGCATTGCCGGTCGATGAGCTCCGGCACGAGTACCGGTACCGGGGGACGCAATTCGCCGAGCGCGCGGGCGCCATCTACGTGGCTCCCGGAGTCCCGCTGGAAGCGCAGAAGTGGATGTGGCAGCACACTCTGCAGCCCAATACCGGCCAGCTGCACGGAGTTTTGCAGGTGGACACCTGGGACGCCATCAAACTCAATTCGTTCATCGAGAGCCTGGAACTCTACCGTCAGCTCCCCGACGATGACAGGCGCTGGAAGCTCCTCAGGCTTACCAGCGTGAAGTACCTGTACAGCTTGTTCGCCATCCGGGGTGGCGAATACGAGCGAGAGATCCCGCTCGACTCCGTGCCGGGGTATCTGTATGAGGTGCGGGATCCGCTCCCCCGGGCCTACGTGGCGGACCGGGCCAGGTACTTCGCGACGGATGTCGATCAGATGAATGCTCTGGTCGAGCCGGGCTTCGATTCCCGCACCGAAGTAGCCCTGATCGGAGAGACACCGCCGGGAGACGCGGCGGCCGGAGAAGTGGTTGGATCCCCGGAGCCATCCGGGTCAACGGCCCGGGTGGTCTCGGACAGCGGAGAGGAAGTGCGCATCCACCTCTCCATCGGCAAACCGGGGTACCTGGTTCTGACGGACAGCTACTACCCGGGCTGGGTGGCGAGTGTGGATGGCCAGGAACGGCCCATTCTGCGCGCCAACCGGTTCTTCCGGGCACTGGAAGTGCGTCCCGGAGACGCCGAGGCCAGCTTCCGCTATCGATCGCGCCCGTTCCAGCGCGGGCGCTGGATCTCGCTGATCACGCTGGCTCTGACGGTGTTCGCGCTGGGCCTTGGCTGGAGACGACAGCGGGCGGGAACGGCATGAGAGGAGCAGGAGGTTGGCGGCTGATCGGGCTGGCGCTGCTGCTGCTCCCATTCCTGCCACTGTCCCGGATCTTCGGGCCCATCCCGGGTAGCTCCGGGCTCGTATCCGCGGGAGATTGGCTTGCCCGCACCCTGGCACTCGGACTCGGCGCCTGGCTCTTCGCCTTCCTCCTGGGATCCAGGCAATGGCCCGCCGGGTGGAAGCGAAGCGTCGGGCTGGCCCGGCCCGGTGTGGCTCTGCTGCTGATCGCCGCCGCTCTGGCGGCGGTCAGCGCCATGCTGTTCCAGGGCCACCCCCTGCACCTGGACAGCATCGTCCAGCTGTTCCATGCGCAGATGTTCGCCGCCGGTCAGTGGACCGCGCCGCGCCCACCCGGGGACGCGTTCTTCTTTGCCCAGAACATGATCCTGGACGAGACGGGCTGGTACTCGCAGTACGCCCCCGGCCAGCCGGCGCTCCTGGCCCCGGGTGTGCGGCTCATGGTTCCGTGGATCATCCCGCTGGCGCTATCGATCGGCACGGCGGTGCTACTGTATCGGTTCACGAAGCTGGTGTACGGAGCTCGCTCCGCGACCATCGCGCTGTTTCTGATCGCCGCGTCTCCGTTCTTCTGGTTCATGGGGGCCAGCTTCATGAACCATGTCCCGGCGCTCTTCTTCACCAGTCTCACCGTCTATTCCGTGGCTCGCTGGGAGCGCAAGGCGCGTGCGACATGGCTGGCCGCGGCGGGCGCCGCCCTGGGCGCGGTCTTCCTGGTGCGCCCCCTGACTGCGCTCGCGGTCGGGGTGGCCCTGGCTCCGTTCGTCGTGACCCGCACGTGGAAGGACCGCGAGGCGACGGGCGGCGCCAGGTGGGGCCAGGTGGCGGTGGGAGCCCTGACGTTCGGTGTCTCCGCCTGCCTGTACCTGGCCTACAACGGCGTGACGACGGGTGATCCGCTCACCCCGGGGTACCTGCACCTGTGGGGAGATGGGCACGGCCTGGGATTCCACGCCACGCCTTGGGGCGATGAGCACACTCCGTGGCTTGGCCTGCGCAACCAGCTGACGGACCTGTCACTCCTGGGCGTGGTCCTGTTTGAATCCCCGCTCCCCGGCCTGCTACCCGTGGCTGCTTTCTTCTCCCTGGGCTGGAGCGAGCGCGGGTGGGACCGGCGGTTGCTGCTTGCCTTCCTGGCGATTCCGGCCGCGTACTTCTTCTACTGGCACCGGGATGACTACCTGGGGCCCCGCTTCCTCTATTCCACGCTGGCCCTGGTGCTTCCGCTTACGGCTCGGTCCCTGGATGCGCTGGTCACTAGATTGGCGGACGTGGATCTGAGCGTCGGGTCCATGCAGCGCGCCGCCCCGGGCCCCGCGGCCCTGGGGGCGCTCATCGTGCTCAGCCTGGCCTATGCGGTGCTATGGGGGATTCCGCAGCGAGCCCGCTGGCACGCCGCCGGCCGTGGACCGCTCAGAGTAGACCTGGTCGCGGAAGCGCGGACGAGCGGGATCGACAACGCCCTGATCTTCGTGTCCGTCAGCTGGGGGAACCGCCTGATCGCCCGGCTCAGGGGTGCGGGGGTGCCGGCCTCTCTGGTGGAGCGCGCCTATCGCTCAGTGGATCACTGTGTTCTGCATGAGACCCTGGAGAACGCGGGCGGCTCGGGTGCAGACCCGGGCCGGCTCGCGAGCGAGCTGCAGCGGCTCATCCTGCTGGAAGATGAGCTGGTGGCCACTCCGGATTTGAATGGGGACAGGACGTTGCGGCTCAACCTGACCCGCGAGCTGTCCTCCGGCTGCATCGAGGAAATCAACCACGATCGTCAGGGCTACGGCCTCTACACACCCCACGTGCGTGCCAACCGTCCCGCTCTGGACGGGCCCTTCGTCGTCGCCCGCGACCTGCGGGGGCTGAACCCGCAGCTGCAAGCGCACTTCCCCGATCTCCCGGCCTACCGCTACCGGGGTGGGACGTTCAGCCGCCTGCCCTGATTCTGTCTTTTGCAGAATGCCCAGCAGGTCAGGATTCGGTAGTCAGGGGAGGCCTCTGATCGCCTGTGAAAACTAGTGCATCTGCTTGCCTGACAACGGCTTGCATTTCGGGCATGGTCGTTGCTCCGTTGGCTTGGCGCAGGCCTCCAATGCGGTTTCGCTGGAGTTGCGCTTTGCCACTGAAGGAACGAATCGGAGAGGTGCATGTCGTCGCGAGCCACAGGCTTCACGCTGGTAGAACTGCTGATCGTCATCGTCATCGTGGGGATTCTGGTGGCGATCGCGATTCCGCAGTTCCACTACACGCGCGAGCGCGCCTTCACGGCCACGATGAAGCACGATCTGAAGAACCTCTCCACGGCGCAGGAAGCGTACTTCATCGATAACCAGGCCTACTCCGGCACCCTCGGCGGCCTCACGACCGGGATGAAGCTGTCCACCGGTGTCTCCATCAGCATCAGCAACGCCACCGGTACCGGTTTCGATGCCACGGCCA
>JBDHIQ010000029.1:0-19729 GCA_039587395.1 Gemmatimonadota bacterium | reverse complement strand
CGTCGCTTCGATTCCCGGCGAGCCGTTCGGGTCACCCGGCTACCTCAGATTCAATCTGGCCGTAGAGGAGCCGGATCTGACGGAAGGGCTGGAACGGGTGAGGGAGTTCTTCTCTAAGACCGGCTGAAGAGACGGGCGGCCCTGCCGGTCGCCATGTTTGCTGCGAGGGGCGGAAACACGACGCCTGGTTTGGCCCGTGCATCCGCCCCGATTGCTGGAGGCCGGGGCGACCTCCGGGTCAGACTCAGGAGTAGTCGCCGAACCCGCCTCTGCCTCCGCCGTGCTCTCGGCCACCTCTTCCTTGAACAGGCGCGACGGCTTGAAGACTGGAACGGCACGAGCCGGAACGCGGACCGGATCGCCGGTGCGTGGATTGCGAGCCATCCTGGACCGCCGCTGACGGACCTTGAACGTCCCGAAACCTCGAATCTCGATGTGCTCTCCGTCCGCCAGCGCCTGCTTGATCGCGTTCAGGAACGCATCCACGACGGCTCCACAATCCTTCTTCGTGATTCCAGGGCCGATGGCCTCATAAACCTGTTCGACAAGATCTGCCTTGGTCATCGTTCCTCTCTTCCTGTGGCACTCCACACAGCGGTGTCCCGCCGATGATCCTGATCATCTCCACTCATACAGCAGCCTCGGCGTGACCGAGGGCACAGATGGCAACATCTGCAGCAAATGGCGGGCCCTCGTCTCCGTTAGCCCGAGCAAAAGGTCTATCAAGCGCACACGACGCGGTCGCGGACGCACGGTCTGCGGCCGCTCACCCAGACCGGCCATCCGGCCGGCCACGTCAATCGCTTCGTTGAGTGTGGCAATCCCGTCCACGAGTCTCAGTTCCACGGCTTGCTGGCCGGTAAAGACTCGTCCGTCGGCCAGAGCTACCACATCAGCACGGTCGATGGGACGGTTCGCCGCGACGGCATCGACGAACTGCTCCCAGACATCCAGTACGACGCCTTCCAGGATCTCCCGGTCCGAGTCCGACAACGGCCGCGATGGCGAGCCCATGTTCTTGTGCTCGCCACTCTTCACCACCTCCCACTCCACGCCGACCTTACGCATCAACTCGCTGGCGTTTGGAAACTCCATGATCACGCCAATCGAGCCGGTGAGCGTTCCCGGAAGAGCGTACACGCTGTCCGCCGCCAGGGAGACGTAGTACCCGCCGGATGCGGCCACGTCGCCCATCCAGGCGACGACAGGCCGGTCGTCCGTGTCGCGCAGCTTCCTGATCTCGCTGTAAATGGACTGGGAGGCGCCCACGGCCCCCCCAGGCGACCGAATCTCGATCACGAAAGCCCGGACGGATCCGTCCTGACGAAAGGCTTCCAGGTGTCTCAGAACCTGGCGCTCAGACAGGATCACCCCTTCAACGGGAAGCACGGCCACGCGACTACCTGCGAACAACCCGTCTCTTCCCAGTAGCGCCCGGCTGGACAGGTACACACCGGCCGCGAAGACCAGGAGAATCAGGGCGATCGCCCATGCTGTGCGTCTGTCGTGAGACACCGGCACGACCCGAGTTCGAACCGTGAATCAACTCACACACGAGGCAGTCCGAATGATGCCCGGCTGCCCCTACTCCGGAAGTCTAAGCAAGAGCCCTCAGACCTGTCAACCGCTTGGAATTACTGAATTTCCGTCATCGCGGACACAAAGCGATCGAACAGGTACCGGCTGTCGTGAGGACCGGGAGCGGACTCGGGATGGTACTGGACGGCAAACACGGGGCGACTGCGGTGGCACAGACCCTCGACGGTTCCGTCGTTCAGATTGAGGTGGGTGATGCGCAGGTCGGGCGCGCCGAGGATCTCCTCATCGATAACCTCCACGGCAAACCCGTGATTCTGAGAGGTTATCTCGACGCTCCCTGTCTCCAGGTTCTTGACCGGGTGATTTCCTCCCCGATGCCCGTACGAGAGCTTGAAGTTCCGGCCTCCAAAGGTGCGGGCGATGAGCTGGTGACCCAGACAGATCCCGAAGATGGGCAATCCCGCCTCCGAGAGCGCGCCGATTCTCTCCACGGCGCCCGGCACGGCCTCCGGATCGCCCGGTCCGTTGGAAACGAACACGCCGGCTGCTCCAGCGGCCAGCAGATCCTCGGTCGGGGTCCCTGCCGGCACCACCCGAACCCGGTATCCGGCCTGCCGGAGCAAGTCCAGACTCCGGTTCTTGACTCCGTAGTCCAGGCACAGCACCAGCCCCTTCTGGTCCCCGAGAGCGCCCAGTTCGTACGGCTCGTGGCAGCTGACCTCCGACGCCAGATCGCGTCCGGACATGGGAGGCTCTGCCAGGAGTCGCTCCATCGCCTCCGCAGGCTCTACGCCGCAGTCCACCAGGATGGCGCGCATGGCGCCCACCTCGCGGATGTGACGGGTCATGGCCCTGGTGTCGGCACCGATGAGCGTCGGAATCGCGTGCTCTCCCAGGTAACCCGGGAGATTGTTCGCTGATTCTCCCCTCCCGATCTCATCCGTCAGGTGGCGGACGACGAAGCCCGCCACCCACGGCCGTCGCGACTGTGCGTCCTGGTCGTGGACTCCGTACACGCCCATCATCGGCGCCGTCATGACAACGATCTGCCCGGCGAACGATGGATCGGTGAGAGTCTCCTGGTAGCCCGTGAGAACGGTCGTGAACACCACCTCCCCACAGGCGCCGCCGTCCGGGCCGAGATAGTGTCCGTCGAACCGAGACCCGTCTTCCAGAAGGAGGTAGCCGGACCGTGCTTGCGAAGATCCTGTCAGCGCCATTGAATACGCGAGATGTGAGAGCTCTTTCCCAAGGAATCCACCCGTGAACGAACCGCTGGTCCACATCTTCGCCGACGAGTCCTGCCTTGGCAACCAGTTTCAGGATCGCGCAAACCCCGGTGCAGGTGCCGGGATGCTCGAGCGATTCGACGAACGGCGCGGTTGGTACCGCAGGGACTACTACCGGTATGAGCCCAACACAACCAACAACCGCATGGCCATCGTCTCGGGAATACTCGGGCTATCTGCGCTGCGCCGGCCATGCCGGGTAGTGTTCGTCTCCGACAGCCAGTATCTGGTGAAGGGCATGAAGGAGTGGGTGCACGGGTGGGCCCGGCGGGGCTGGCAAAGGAAGGGTGGCCCGATCGAAAACCTCGAGCTATGGCGGCGTCTGGCTGCGGAAGCTTCCCGGCACGAGATCGAGTGGCGCTGGGTGCGAGGCCACGCAGATCACCCCAAGAACGAGTACGCCAACATGCTCGCGACTCGCACGGCCAAGCAGCGTGAGCGCTCCGACGGGTTGGTGCCGTCCGGTTTCGAGGAGTGGTTGGAAGCCAGGATGGAGGCGGGTCGGTTCGAGGACTTTCTGGACCTGCCGTCGGAGGAGCCGTTCCGGCCGGACAGACCGCCCCCCGCGACGAACGCCTAGCGAGCCGGCGGGGCGCCGGAACACCCGGGCTATCAAGCCGCGTGAAGCGGCATGACACGGTCAGGAACCGGAACCGTCCTCCGGATCGCCGCCTCCCGTGCCCCCGTCGCCTTCGCCTTCAGCTTCCCCGCCGCCCTCCGGTTGTCCTGCGGCCTCACCCGGCTGCCCTTCCGTGTCCAGGACAGAGGCGGGCGCCTCGACCTGGGTCGGGGCACCGAGACCTTCCTGAAGGATGGACTGTGGGGTGCCACCCGAGCGCGAGGACATGATCGCCAAGACCAGCGCCAGGGCCATGTAGATGGCGCCACCGATCCAGGTGGTCTTGGTCAGCACCGATGCGGCCTGACGTCCTCCCATGAATGAATCCGTGGAACTGGACGCTCCGCCAAAGCTGGCGGCCAGGCCTCCACCCTTCCCCGATTGAATGAGGATCACAACGCACAACATCAGCGCGACGAGAATGATCAAGACGATCAGAAATGTGAACATCTATCCTGCCAGTTCTCCATGTAGCAAAAGGAGGCGCGCGCCACCCGGCGCGTCGCCCCGTTTCCACCGTCGGTCACCACGTCCTACACCCCACCACGTCGCTCGTGCCCGGTGTCCGACCCGAATTGGGGCGCGCAAAGCTATCCCGACGCCCGGGCACGGTCAACGACGCATTGGATCAGGGTCAGCCACCGGCTGCACAGATCTGAGCGAAGTCGGCCGGATCCAAGCTCGCTCCGCCAACCAGCACCCCGTCCACTCCATCGGCCGCCATCAGATCCTGGATGTTGTCCGGCTTCACGCTACCACCGTACAGAATCAACGACTTGCGGGCGGTCTCATCGTCGGTGAGGTGGGCAATCCTCTTGCGCAGGATCTCGTGCGCTTCCGCCGCATCCTTGGGCTCCGCGGTGAGTCCGGTCCCGATGGCCCACACGGGCTCGTAGGCATACGTAAGGGCCCGCCGCTGCTCGGACGTCAGCTCGCGCAGCGCTGCCCCTATCTGCCGAGACAGCACTTCGTACAGGCGATCCTCTTCGCGCTCCTGTTTGGTCTCTCCCAGACACAGGATCGGTCGGATTCCCGCCTCCAGCAGTCGACCCAGCTTCAGTCCGACCACCTCATCATTATCTCCGAACTCCGCCCGGCGCTCCGAGTGGCCGGACAGTCCCCAGGCGGCGCCGGCCTGCGCCGCCATGGAGGCTGAGATGGCGCCCGTGTGAGCGCCCGCGTCCTCCTGGTGTACGTCCTGAACGCCAATCTTCAGGTCCGTCCGATTGCCCGTGGCCAGGGCGAACGCCGTGATGCTCACGGCGGGCGGAAAGAACACCACCGTCCGGTCATCTCGTGCCGCGTACATCTGGGTGAAGCGCGACACGAACTCCCGCGTCTCGTCCGGGCCCAGATGCATCTTCCAGTTCGCGGCAAACACCGGGCCCCGCACCTCCATCATCGCTCCCTCCACTGTCCTCTATCCTCCCATCCGTTTCTTCACTGTCACCGGTGCCGAGCAAGGCTCGTCACGCATCATCCAGGGCCTCCACGCCGGGCAACGTGCCGCGCGCCAGGAACTCCAGCGCCGCGCCGCCACCCGTGGAGACGTGCGAGACTCGGCTCTCCAGTCCAGCCCGCCGGATCGCGCTGGCGGAGTCCCCGCCCCCGATCACGGTGAACGCCCCCTTTTCCGTCGCCTCCGCGGTGGCGCGAGCCACGCTGATCGTGCCGGCCGCATAGGGATCGCGCTCGAACAGACCCATCGGCCCGTTCCAGAAGAACGTTCGGGCGCCCCGCGCCTCGCGCGAGAACCGGTCCCGCGTCTGCGGACCGATGTCCACGGCGGCAAAGCCCTCCGGGATACCATCCGCAGGAACTACAAGGACTTCCGGATCGTCGGACGACAGGTCAGAAATCACGACCAGGTCCGCCGGGAGCAGGATCTTCTGCGGTGCGGCCCGCAAGGCATCGCGCGCCACGTCAAGAGCTTCCTCCTCCACGAGCGATCGGCCCGTGGGCAGCCCCTGCGCTTTGAGAAATGTGTTCGCCATCGCTCCACCGACCAGCAATCGATCCGCTCGTTCAGTGAACAAGCGCAGAAGGTCGATCTTGTCGGTTATCTTCGCGCCACCGAACGCCACGACGAACGGATCCCCCGGGTCGTTCCGCAACCGGCCCAGCGCATCCAGCTCCCGCTGTACGAGCAGTCCCGCCACTGCAGGCCGAAGAAACTCCGTCACGCCAACCGTCGACGCGTGGGCTCGATGCATGCTCCCGAACGCGTCGTTGACAAAGGCATCGCCCAGATCGCCCAGCCGCTCGGACAGGGCCGGGTCATTCTTCTTCTCCCCTGGATGGAAGCGGGTATTCTCGAGTAGCAGCACCACCCCGGCGCCGAGAGTGCGGCTGGTGTCTCCTGCCGCCCGGGAATCACAAGGGCCGGCGAACTGGACCGTAGCGCCCAGAAGCCTCTCCAGCACCGGCGCCACCGGCTCCAGCGAAAAGCGAGCCTCGAACGCTCCCTTCGGTCTCCCGAGGTGTGATAGCAGCACCGGGCGCGCCTCGCGCTCCAGCAGGTAGCGCAGCGTCGGCAACGACGCCTCCAGGCGCGTGGTGTCCGCCACCCCCCCGTCATCCTCCAGCGGAACGTTGTAGTCCACCCTGACGAGAACCCGTCTTCCCTTCAGGTCACCGGCGGGCAGATCCTGGACCGTCCTTTTCATGGGATGTGTTCCAGACCTGGCTCAGGCCGAGGCGCGAGCCGGCAGCTGCTTTCCGATGAAACGGGACAGGTCTATACAGCGCCTGGAGTAACCCCATTCGTTGTCGTACCACGAGATGGCCTTCACCAGGCGCCCGTCCATGACCGACGTCAGCATCCCGTCCACGATGGAGCTGGCCGGGTGGCCGGTGTAGTCCACGGAAACCAGCGGCTCGTCGCTGACCTCCAGAACGCCGTTCATCGCGCCGTCGGCATGGCGCCGGAAGGCGTCGTTGACCTCCTCCGCGGTAGTGTCGCGTCCCAGGGTCGCGACCAGGTCCACGATCGAGACGTCGGGAGTCGGCACGCGCATGGCCATCCCGTCCAGCTTGCCCGCCACCTGCGGGAGCACGAGGCCTACTGCCTTGGCCGCTCCGGTAGTGGTCGGAATGATGGACATGGCTGCGGCCCGGGCCCGCCTGAGATCCTTGTGCGGGAGGTCCAGCAGATTCTGGCCATTGGTGTACGCGTGAACCGTCGTCATCAGCCCGTTCTCGAACCCGAACTCGTCCGACAGGACTTTCACGACGGGAGCCACGCAGTTTGTTGTGCAGCTGGCGTTGGAAACGATGTGGTGTGAATCGGGGTCGTAGTCGTCCGGATTCACGCCGAGCACGATGGTGACGTCAGGGTCCTTCGCTGGCGCGCTGATCACGACTTTCTTCGCGCCAGCTTCCAGGTGCTTGCCGGCCGTGTCGCGAGTTCGGAACAGACCCGTTGCCTCGATCACGATGTCGACATCCAGATCCCCCCATGGCAGCGCCGCTGGATCACGCTCCGAGAAGACGCGGATCTCTTTGCCGTTGACATCGAGGATCCCGTCCCGAATCTGGACCGCTCCGCCGAACCGGCGATGCACCGAGTCGTACCGGAACAGGTGGGCCAGTGTCCCGGTGTCCGTGATGTCGTTGATCGCCACAATGTCGAGGTCCGGGAAGTCGGCCTCGATCTCTGCCCTCAGGATGTTTCTCCCGATTCTTCCGAAGCCGTTGATGGCCACTCTCACGGACATGTCGCTATTCCTCCGCTATTCAGGGATCGTGTACGATTTCGAATCAAGATTCCAGGGGCCGCGCGGCCCTTGCAAAGGTTACCACCCCGGCGCAACGCAATCCAGCCTCCCGCACCGCGGTGGCACAGGCAGCCGCCGTAGCGCCGGTGGTCAACACATCATCCACCAGCACCACCGCCGCTGAACCGCTCCCCAGGCCCGACACAAGGTCCCCCGGTAAGGCGATCCCGGACGACAGGCGAAACAGGCCTCTCACATTGGAGAGTCGCTCCTGACGGCCCAGCACCGCCTGTCGCCGTGTCCCGGTGTCCCGGCGCAACAGCTCGATCAGCGGCCAGTTCCCCACCGCTGCGGCGGCCCGCGCCAACAGAAGGGACTGGTTGAAGCCACGCTCGCGGAGCCGGGCCACCGAAAGAGGGACCGGAACCAGCACCGGCAGGCACCCGGTCAGGCCAGGCACTTCCCGCGCAATCTCGGCGCCCATCGGCTCGGCCAACCGAGTCCATCCCGAGTACTTGAGGGCATGCACCAGACGCGCCGCTCCGCCCGCCATCAGATAGGCCGATGCCGCGACACTCAGTGCCGCCGGCCAGCCATCGCACTCCGCGCACGAATCAACGCGAGAGATGACCGCCCCACCGACTCCTGCCCGCGTTGCCCCACACCGCGCGCAGCGAGGTGCCGGGATGCAAGGAAGCCGATGCCAGCACAAGGAGCATACCGGCGGTCTGCCCGGTTCCATTCCGCGTGCACACAGGGCGCAGCGGCGCGGGACGATCCTGTCGAAGATCCGGAGTCCTGCTTCCGCCACGCGGCGCGGCGCGTCAAGCATGCGGGCCGCTCGGTTCAGGGGGCGGCCCAGGGCCCTGGATGGCGCGCTCTGCGGCCGCCAGCATCACGGAGATGGGAGGCTCCGCATCCGGGAACCAGCGTTGAAGCGACAGCGCGGCCTGCCGCACGAGCATGTCCAGACCGTCGGCAGCGACGATGCCAAGGTTGGCGGCGTGGCGCGTCCAGCGCGTCCCCTCCGTACCGTATACCAGGTCCAGCACCGCGCCGGCCCGCACCCGCTCCAGATCGAGCGGAGTCGGATCGGATTCGCGGAGCCCCAGGCGGGTGGCGTTCACCACCAGATCGTACCCTGGCGCCAGGTCCCCCGGTCTGCTCCGCGTGCGTACGGGAACACCAGCAGCCGACACCCTCCGGACCAACTCCACCGCATGTTCCGGCGTCCGGTTCAAGACGTCCACGGATCGGGCCCCTTCCGTGACACAGGCATGGAGAACGGCACGGGCGGCGCCGCCGGCACCCAGCACCAGCACGCGCGCGCCGGCCACCGTCAGCGAGAGTCGATGCTGGAGCGAGGCTAGAAACCCACCCACATCGGTATTGTCGCCCCACAGGCTGCCTTGCGAATCGGACCAGAAGCAGTTGCACGCGCCGGTCGCCGCCACCTGATCGGTGCTCCGGTCCAGGAGTGCGGCGACGCGCTGTTTATGAGGCAAAGTGACGTTGCCGCCCCCGGCGTCAGCGTACTGTCGTACAACTCCGGGCACCTGTTCTGCGTTCACCCGGCATGCCACGTACGTGGCGTGGATCTTCAGCGCCGCGAAAGCCGCGGCATAGATGGCCGGGGAAACCGAATGCGCCACCGGATTGCCGAGCAGGACGAAGGATCGCGCCCCGGGAGCGGTCACGCGTCCAATCCCGGCTCCGACCCCTCATCCGGTCTTACCGTCGGCCCTTCTTCCGATATGCTCTCCAGCCACCCACCCTCTAGCCGGTCGAACAGGCCGCGAATGGATGCCTCGAGTATGCGATAGGTATCCTCGTAGTCGCTGCGCGTACCGCCCACCGGATCCGCCACACCGCGGTCGTGGTCGGGATGATCTTCCGGGAGGAAGTCCGTGACGAGTGCGCTGCGGACGCCGGGGTGCAGGCAGCGAATCTCGTCCAGGTGAGCGGGCGTCATGCCAAGGACGAGATCAGTCCCTGCCAGCATGTCGAAATCGAGGAGCCGCGCACGGTGAGAACCCAGGTCCAGTCCGCGCTCGCGCGCCACTTCCACGCCGTGACCCGCCGCCGGCAGTCCCGGCATGGCGAAGGATCCGGCGGATCGGCAGTCCGCACCGGCCCACCCCCTTCGATCCGCCTCCGCACGCGCGATCACCTCGGCCAGTGGACTGCGGCACGTGTTCCCCGTGCAGACAAACAGCAGTCGCAGTGGTCTCAAGCGGTGACCTCCTCTCGCAACACGGCTTCGATGCGTTCCCTGCCCACGGCCCCGGCACGGAGCAGCCGCGGCGGTTCCTCGACCAGGCTCACAATCGTGGAGGCCGCCAGAGCTCCGGCGTCGGGCAGTCCACCCGCATCAAGAAAAGTGACCCTGATCGAGCCGGCCGGCATCGCGTCGAGCGCCTCGCGTACCTGGCCGGGTGATTCCGCCGGCGCCCTGCCGCTCACATTCACGCTGGTGGAGCTCATCAGCCCGCCGTACCGGCGGAGCAGCTCCAGCGTGACCGCGTGGCCATCGATGCGCACGGCAAGGCCCGCCGGCGTGCCGTTCGGCACTACAAGGGTCAGAGGCCCGGGCCAGAACGCCTCCGCCAGGCGATCGCACCGATCGCTCCACTCGACTCCGGAATCAGCCCGGCGAATCGCCTCCACTCCACCCGCCAGCCTGATCAGTGGCTGCACCGCGGCTCGCCCCTTGAGACGAGAGATCTCGCCATCCAAACTGTCGGTGGCCGCAGCGCCAATCCCGTAGAGAGTCGAAGTAGGGTGCACCAGAATCTGGCCCGCTCGAAGGCGGTCCACAGCCAGGTCCAGGACCCGGTCTAACTGTGCCCCAGCCTGCCTCCGCACGTCGACGACATCGTACCTCACCGCGTCTCCAGCCGGCCGCTGCCCACCAACCACTCCGCATATTCCAGATCTGCCTGCGTGGTGATCTTCACATTTTGGGGATCGCCGGGTACGGCCCGAACCGGAATGCCTGCCGCTTCGCAAAGAGCCACGTCATCCGTAATCTCGAACCGCTCCGACTCCGCCAGCAGCCTCCGGAGCAGCGCGGCCGGGAAACCTTGTGGGGTCTGGGCGCGGCCCAATCGGGATCTGTCCACGGTCCTCGTTACCGTCTCGCCCTCCACCTCCTTGATTGTGTCCGTCATGGGCAGGATCGGCACCACCGGCATCTCACGCGCTGCCGCGATCACCCGCCTGACCAACTGAGCCGATACGAACGGACGCACTCCATCGTGAATCAGGATCACCGCGGCCTCCGGCCGGGTCGCCGCAACGCCGAGCGACACGGATTCGGCACGCGAGCGGCCGCCGGCTACGAGCCGGTCCGCCAGAGAGCACAGCCAGCCGGGTGCCTCCGGAAGGACGTCGGCCGGGACCACCACCACTGTCCTTCCCACGTCTTCGAGAGTCCGGAACGCTCGGACGCACCACTCCAGTATCGGGTGGCCGCCCACGTCCAGAAACTGCTTGACCACCTTGCCACCGAACCGGGCGCCGCTTCCCGCCGCCACTACCACAACGTCTACC
Organism: Gemmatimonadota bacterium; assembly: GCA_039587395.1. GTDB lineage: Bacteria > Gemmatimonadota > Gemmatimonadetes > Palauibacterales > Palauibacteraceae > JBDHIQ01. The sequence continues at coordinate 9,014 of JBDHIQ010000029.1, read as the reverse complement.
GCTGGTTCGCTCACCGTCTCGCCTCCGAATTCGTGAGCTCACCGGCTCGAATCAGCCGAACCATGTCACCGACATGCCGCAGGTGAAGGATCCGCAGACCGTGTGCGTTGGAGTCCGTGCCGGTGTGGTTCATGACCATCGTCGAGAGCCCGCCCCGGGCCGCCTCACGAAGTCGAGTTTCCGGCGTGGCAACGGCACGCACCTCGCCGCCCAGCCCCACTTCGCCCAGAAACGCGCAGTCGGCTCCCAGCGGACGGTCCAGCTCGGTCGAGACGACGGCTGCCAGCGCCGCCAGATCCGCACAAGGATCCAGGAGACGCAGGCCTCCGACGACGTTCATGAAGACGTCGGCCCGGCCGACGCTCACCCCTCCCCGGCTTTCCAGCACCGCCAGCAGCATGGCCAATCGACGCGGCGGGAAACCCGTGGCCAGGCGCTGGCCCGCCGCCAGCCGCGCTTCCGCCGTGAGCGCCTGCACTTCCACCAGGAAGGGACGACTTCCCTCCATGGCCACCGCAATCGCGGATCCACTGAGGCCCGAATCGCGCTCCGCCAGGAACGCCCCTGCGGCGTCCGGCACCGGTTCCAGTCCATGGCTCGCCATGCGAAACACAGCCACCTCGCCCACACGGCCGAACCGGTTCTTGGTGGCCCGCAGGATTCTGTGCTCCGCCGTCTTGGGCCCTTCGAAGTGGATGACCACGTCCACCAGATGCTCCAGGGTCCGCGGTCCGGCCAGCGCCCCGCCCTTGGTTACGTGCCCTACCAGAAACGTTGGAGTCCCGCTCTGCTTGGCATACTCCTGGAGGACCGAGGCGCACTCCCTGACCTGGTTGACGGTCCCCGGTGCGGAACCCAGCTCGGAAGTCCGGAGGGTCTGAACGGAGTCAATGCACAGCAGGTCGGGCTCCAGCGCCTCGGCCGCCGCACGGATCTCCGATACATCCGTTTCGGCCTGAAAGAGCACTTCCTCCGCGCCGTCCGTCAGCCGGGCCGCCCGTAGTCGCACCTGTTCGGCAGACTCCTCACCGGACACGTACAGCGTGCGGCCCCCGCTGCCCGTCAACTTCGCCGCGATCTGAAGCAGCAGGGTGGATTTGCCTATGCCCGGCGGTCCGCCGAGCAGGACGATGGAACCCGGGACCAGGCCACCACCCAGAACCAGATCCAGGTCGCCGAGGCCGATCGAGCGGCGCACGGGTGATTGCGTCGCTTCGCCCAGCCGAATGGGCTTTCCGGCGCCCGAGCCCACCTTCTTCGCGCCACCCCTGCCGCGCCTGGCAGGGCCCTCGGCGAGCGTATTCCACTCGCCGCAGCCCGGGCAGCGGCCCTCCCAACGGAGGTTCTCCTTCCCGCACGCCTCGCACACGTACCGGGTACCGGCGGTTGCCATGGCGCTATGCCTCCAGGCTCGACGTAACGGAGATCATGCCGGCGGCGAACAGGTCATAGAGGTGCTAGAAGGGCTCCTGTTGCGGCTTGGGTTCGAACAGGGTGTACGACTTGTGGAAGTGGAGCGGCAGTTCACCCGTCGGTCCGTTTCGCTGTTTGCCGATGATGAGATCGGCCTTTCCTTCCAGGGTCGGATCCTGCTGTACCTCCTCGCGCGACTTGTATACTTCCTCGCGGTAGATGAACAGAACCAGATCCGCATCCTGCTCGATGGCTCCCGACTCGCGCAGATCTGCCAGTACGGGCCGATGGTCCGCTCGTTGCTCCGGGGCGCGCGACAGCTGTGAGAGCGCGATGATGGGAACGTCCAACTCCTTGGCTACCGCCTTGAGCGCCCGCGAGATGGAGCTGATCTCCTGTTGACGATTCTCCGCCGAGCGGGGACCCATCATCAGCTGGAGATAGTCCACGATGATGAGCCCGAGATCCACCTCCGCCTTGAGCCGCCGCGCCTTGGCGCGCACCTCGAGAGCCGAAATGGCGGGCGTGTCGTCAATCCACACCGGAGCGGTGTTCAGCAGGCCCGCCGCCGTGGCGAGCCGGGCGTACTCCTCATCCTGCAGGTTGCCACGACGCAGCCGGCTGGAGTCCACCCGACCCTCGGCGCACAACAGCCGCTGCACGAGTGACTCCTTGGCCATCTCCAGGGAGAACACGGCCACCGGCACCTCGGCTTCGATAGCCGCGTGCTGGGCGAAGTTGAGCGCCAGTGCCGTCTTGCCCATCGACGGCCGGCCTGCTAGCACGATCAGGTCCGAGGACTGGAAGCCCGCCGTCATCTTGTCCAGGTCGGGGAATCCGGTCGGAACGCCGGTAACGGTGCCCGGATGTCGCTGCAGCTCCTCGATTCTCTCGAACGCCGGCCACAGGATCTCCTTGATCCACACAAAGCCGCTGCGCTGCTGTGCCTGCGCGATCTCGAAGATCTTATGTTCCGCCTGGTCCAAAGTCTCGTCGACCTCACCGGCGGGGGTCTCATATGCGTCCCGGATGATGTCCGTCGCCGCCGCGATGAGCCCGCGCAAGACCGCTTTGTCCCTGAGAATGCGGCAGTGGTATTCGATGTTTGCGGCTGTAGGGACGGCATCGACCAGCTCGGCCACGTAGGACATGCCGCCCGCGGATTCCAGCTCGCCGACGGACTTCAGGTCATCGGTCAGCGTGACGACGTCGATCACTTCTCCGCGGTTGTACAGCCGGATCATCGACCGAAACAGGCGCCGGTTGGCCTCCTTGAAGAAGGCCATGTCATCGATCAACTCGACGGCCTGGGCCACCGCATCGCCGTCGATGAGCATGCCACCCAGTACGGAGATCTCCGCCTCTTCCGACCATGGAGGCCGGCGACCGGCAAACGCTCCGGCTTCGGCCAGGCGGACCATCGAATCAGCCAAACAAGCCTCCCTGGCCGCTGTCTTCCGCCGGGCCCCGGGCGCCGGCGTCGGATGCGTCCTGCGAGGCCGCCGCGCGTACCGTAATCCCGGAAGTTGTGCGGTCTGTTACGTCAAGTCCGTCGGCAATCCGTCGCACCAGCTGTAGATCCTCCCATGTCGGTCTGGTCCACCCCGGGTTTCTGAGCAGGGCAGCCGGGTGGTACGTCACGATCACCGGGAAGCCGCGAAACTCGTGCAACCGGCGTCGCAGGCGACCCAGCGAGTCCTTTGAATCAAGCAACGTTCGGGCAGCAAACGCTCCGAATGCCACGATGACGCGCGGCTCTATCAGCGCCAACTGCCGGAGCAGAAACGGCGAGCACGCGGCGATCTCCTCCGGCAACGGGTCACGGTTCTTTGGCGGTCTCGACTTGAGGACGTTGCAAATGTACACCTCGTCTCTCGGGAAGCCTACCGACATGAGCAGCCGGTCCAGAAGCTTGCCCGCACGCCCGACGAATGGGCGCCCGGTCTCGTCCTCCCTGGCGCCCGGAGCCTCACCCACACAGACCACGCGCGCCCGCGGATCTCCCTCACCAAACACGACGTGGGTGCGGGCCTCGTGGAGAGGACAGCGGACGCAGCTCTCCGCGACGGCACGCAGCGTGGCCAGGTCGGGAAGCGAGCGGATCTCGTCACTGGTGGCCTCCCGGCCCAGGCGGGAGATCTCGGCAGGAGGAAGCGCAGGATCGGAAAGCACGGGCGTGGGGTCGGCAACCCTGGCATCGCGTGGCAGGCCCACCTCTCCACGGGCCCCCTCCCGGCTCAAGCGAAGCGCATCGGACCTGGACAGCCGCGGCAGGAACAGCTCTGGCTCCCCCCGTTCCACTCTCTCGTGCAGGTAACGCCGCAACCGGTCCGTCACGTCAATTCGCCAGTCGTTTCCTCCACATCAATCCGCCAGCCTCTCCTCCATTCGATCCAGGATTCGCTCGGCCAGTTCCTCCTTCAGGAGCAGAGGCAGCTCCTCCACATCGCCCCAGCGATCCAGCAGGGTCACCCGATTCGTGGCCGTAGCGAAACCGGAACCGGGCTCGTTTGCGAGATTCACAGCGATGAAATCGAGAGCCTTATCCTCCAACTTGCGTTCCGCGTTCTCGATCGGCGCATCCGTCTCGAGGGCAAATCCGAGGCTGATGATCCCGCGCTCGGTCCGCAACGCTGCCGTCTCGGTGAGAAGATCGGGGCCCCTGAGCAGACTCAGGTCGAGCGTTTGCGCCGACCCTTTCTTGATCTTGTTTGGATGCTGCACAGCTGGTGCAAAGTCGCCGACCGCCGCCGCCATCATGAGGACCGAGGCATCTTCCAGTTCCTGCACCAGCGCCGCCAGCATCTGGTCCGCAGTCTCTACCTCGATGACTTCGGGGCCGCGGGGTCGGGCTGCGTGGCCCGGTCCGGCAATCACCACCACCTCAGCCCCGCGGCGCCAGGCCGAGGCCCCGAGGGCAAAGCCCATGCGACCTGAAGATCGATTGCCGATGAAGCGTACCGGATCAATGTCCGCTCGAGTGGGCCCGGCCGTCACCACGACTTTGTTTCCCGCAAGCGCGGAATCCGGCTCCAGCAATCGGCCCAGCGCAGCCACGATGTCCTCGGGCTCGCTCATCCGCCCCGGCCCCTCTTCTCCCTCCGCCAGCTCGCCATGCTCGGGACCCACCTGGTGGGTGCCGAACTCGCGCAGCATGTCCATGTTCCGGCGCGTCGCAGGGTGCTCCCACATACGGGAGTTCATGGCCGGACACACAAGTACGGGGCAACTGGCAGCGAGCAGCACCGCACTGGCCAGATCACCCGCGCCGCCACACGCCATGCGTGAGAGGAACTCCGCCGTGGCCGGTGCGACGACCGCCGCGTCCGCTTCCTTGCCCAGATCGAGGTGGGCCATGGGACGATCCCACGTACTGGTATGTACCGGCCGTCCGGTGAGACCCTCGAACGTCGTCTTCCCGATGAAATATTGCGCGGCGTGCGTCAGCACTACGTCAACAACCGCGCCTGCTTCGATCAGGCGACGTGTGAGGTACGCGCTCTTGTAGGCCGCTATCCCACCTGTCACGACGAGGAGGATGCGGCGGCCATCGAACGGTCGCACGGCCGTCCTGCCTTCCAACCAAATTGTGTGGGAGACGTCAGCCAGTAAGGCTGGCCCGTTTCAACACGAGACGATACTCCAGCATGGGCCGGCCGTCCTCTTTCTTCTTCGTCAGTGCTTCGAGGGCAACCGTCGTGAGCTTCACGGCCCCGTAGGGCGAGCGCTCGAGCGGGAGGGCGTTCAGCTCTCGGGCATACTTCGCTGCGACAAGCACGCCCAGGTACTTGTTGCTCGCCGACTCGGCTACTGCGTCTGGCGTGAACACCTTCATATTCGGCTTCGTCCGTCCGTTTGCGTTCTCAGTTTGCGCGGAGCCTGGCCGGCCCGGCGGCCCTTCCCGACAGCGAGGCGCACGCCGGGAGTCCCCAATCTAGTGATTTCTCAGTCCAGCGCACGCGCGATGTCCTCGATCAGGCCTGCGGCGTGATCGGTTGCGTGTCTACCCAGGCGGGAGATCCTTCGTTCCTCTGCCGAAATGATGGCAGCCAACCTCACGACACATTCCTCCAGGCGATCGTTGACGAGAACGAAATCAAACTCGTCGATGGCCCGCAGTTCCGCTTCCGCCGCGCCCAGCCTGGCCCGCAAGCGCGACTCGTCCTCGCTGCCCCTGCCGCGCAACCGTTCCACGATCCTGGCGCCGGAGGGTGGGAGCACGAAGGCCGTCACGGCCCCGGGGACGGCCTTCCGCACCTGCCGAGCCCCCTGAACATCAATATCCAGAAGCAGATGCGCGTCGTCACCAACTGCTGATTCAAGATTGGCCCGCGGCGTTCCGTACAGGTGCCCGTGGACTTCCGCGTGCTCGAGCATGGAACCGCTGCCGATCAGCTCCCGGAACCGCGACTCGGGCACGAACCAGTAGTCCTCTCCGTCCGTCTCGCCGGGCCTTGGCCGCCGGGTGGTGGCAGACACGGAGAACACGACATCCTGGCGAAGCCGGATCAAGGCCGCGGCGATGGTCGTCTTGCCGGATCCCGAGGGGCCTGCCAGAACCAGAGGGAACCGTGCCGCGCGCAATCGGTTCGATCCTTTCATTCCACGTTCTCGATCTGCTCGCGCAAGTTCTCGATCTCGTTCTTCATCTCCACGACATGCTTGGAAATGCGGGTGTCGTTGGCCTTTGCCCCCATCGTGTTGATCTCGCGTTGAAGCTCCTGGACGAGGAACCCGAGCCGTTTGCCGACCGGCTCGTCCACGGCCAAATCCAGGTACTCGGCAAACGCCTCCAGGTGGGCCCGCGTACGGACCACTTCCTCCCCAATATTCCAGCGATCCGCGATGAGCGCGATCTCGCGAGCCAGACGATCCTCGTCCAGCGTGACCCCGCCGGCCAGCTCCGCAACCGCAGCCTGCAATCGATCTCTCTCCGCCCGCAGCCGTTCCGGCGCGAGCCGCTCTATCTCTGCCACGCCGCTCCACAGGGCGTCCAGACGCCCCCGCAGATCCGATTCCAGACGAGCCCCTTCCCTCTCGCGCATCTCCAGAAGACTGTCCAGGGCCTGGTTCAACGCCTCACCCACGTGCTCCACCGTCAGCCAGTCGAGTGGAACGGCGTCCAGCTCCTTCAATAGGCCGCCAGCCTGCACCAGCAGCGCCAGATCAGGATTCCCGGCCAGGCCGTACCGGCTCTTCAGGGTCTCGAACGCCTTCCAGTGGCCGGCCACCCGCTCCTCATCGAGCAGCCACCTGTCCGCCTCGCCGACAGTCCCGGACACCACGATGGATACGTCGACACGGCCCCGCCGTACGCGGTCGGAAACGATGCCGCGAAGCTCCGCCTCATAGGCCTCGGTGCGCTCGGGACCCCTGATCGACACCTTCAGGTGACGCGAGTTCACAGACCGAGTCTCCACGGTGACCGAGCCATCATCGAGCTCGAGATTCCCGGAGCCGTACCCAGTCATGCTTCGAATCATTGCATCCTCCGCCGGGCAAAGTGCGGTGCGGCACCAGGAAGCCGGAGCCGCCGGCATGCCGTCAAAGATCGCACGCCAGGCCTATCGCCGCGCCGGCTCAATTGAAGAACTCCCAGCGCACTCCGAACACGCTCACGCTTGCCGGAAACAACACGCCCCCAACCTCCCCGGCCTGCACGCCCGTGGGGTTCTCCAGTTTGTAGAACAGTCGGAAGTCCCCAATCTTGATCATCAGATGCCCCCCAAACCACGTATACGAGGGGAGAATCAGCCTCTCCTCGTTCCCACTCTGTGCAGAGACGGTCGCGCTTCTGTGCTCGGCTTTCCCGGTGAGCCAGACCTCCAGGTTGCCGGCAAAGAAGGTATTGTGGAACATCACCTGACCTCGCATCAAGTCCTGCGGTACGTACAGTGGGGACTGGCCCGGCGTGAGCAGATGACGCCGCCAACTTCCGGCTATCCGGATGGGATCCAGGCTGCTGGAAATCCAGCTGAGAGGCAGTACGGGACCGGTAAGGCCAAGCTCCCAGGCTGACACGTCTACGGACGGACCGTCCGCCAGCAGGCTGTCAAAAGCGGCTACGAACGGCACCTCCCGTCCCAGATTCTGCACCGAGTAGCGTCCCGTCAGCCCGAATGGACCCAGGACCGCCTCTAGGGAACCGGAGAAGGCGTCGAACGAGACGCTGTCCGCAGTTTCGCGACTGGGCCGGGGCACTCCTCGCGTTCCCGTCGCTGCATCCGCCCTCAGAGTCAATGGCACTCCGAGCCGGACGTTGGCCTGTGCGGCCACGCGCAGCTCTGACGTCGTGAAGGCATCCCACTTCGAGTACCGCGCCTCGGCATCGACCATGATCTGCTCAGTGATCCGGTAGCCGCCCGTCAGGTGGCCATCGATCTTTGCGTAGGCGTCTCCGCTCAGGAACTGTACGCCCATGGCCAGGGCGCCGCGTCCCGGAGTCGCTCGCGCCTCGAACCCAACCTGGTCCACCCGCCGCAGCAGAGAGTCTTCCTTCTTCAAGGAGGCCCGGTTTACCAGCGCTTCAATCTGGACCATCTCGGTGAGATTGAGCCGTCCGCGTAACAGCATCTCCTGGCGGCCGACCTGTGCGGTATCGGCGGCCGACCTGTTCATGGACTGGTTCCGGTAGTCGAACTGTATTCCGGTATCGTTGGAGCCGGGCATCCAGCTGAACCGCCCCCAGAAATCGAAAGTGTCGTTCTTGCCCGTCGGGATCGTGGAATCCAGGAGGTCAAACGCGGCGCCCAGCGTGAAGGCCCTTCCCAGACGATTGGCAAAAATGGCGTTGAGCAGCTGCACCCTGGGGGAGCCGGTCCCCCCGGTGATGCGGGAATAGGCGGTTCGCTCCGCCTGCCGCTTCCCGGAGACGTCTATCACGAAGCCATCAGGACGCCGGTACACCCGCACCCGTTCCACATAGACCAGGGAGATCCGCAGCACATCGGAGGCCCCCGCCTCCATGCTGGGCAGCTCGCGGCCGTCCAGCAGGACCCGGGTGAAACCCGGACCGAACGGTCCGTGCAGCCCATAATGCTGACCGCCGAAATAGCCCGCCCGCACCGTGGTGAAGCCCGGCACCTTTTCCATCAGAAGCTCGACCAGGGTGAACGCCGGAGAGTCCAGAATACAGTCCAGGTCGCAGTCCAGAGCCAGTTCGGACTCGGCGCCCGCGCCCACATATCGGTCCGGGAACGCCTGCACTCGCTCCCGGGTCGGCGCATCGTCCAGCAGCTGCCTGACGGAGTCCGACACCGCGATGGTGGTGTCGGCGCGGATCGTGTCCGCCCGCACTGTGTCGACTGGCACCGGCTCCTGCGCCGTCACCCTCGCGGGCCCGACCAGCAGAAGGACCGTTGCCATGGCCTTCCAGCCCGGCCGCAAGCCGCCGCTCGGGCCTATTCCGGAACCCCTTCCGGGCATGCTGTACAGAACATGGCTCTCAATCCAGGCTTTGCAGCCACTCGACCAGCAGCCGGACACCAACGCCGGTCGCACCCTTGGGCTGATACGCGCGGTCCTCCTCGGCCCACGCCGTGCCGGCAATGTCCAGGTGCGCCCAGGGCGCATCGCCGACGAATTCACGCAGAAAGTACCCG
>JBDHIQ010000199.1:0-5374 GCA_039587395.1 Gemmatimonadota bacterium | reverse complement strand
GTCATGTGGGTGCAGGTCACGAATCCGTGGGTCAGCATCCCCAACCTGAACCGCATCACGCGCGAGCCCGGCGACGGCCGATTCGTCATCGTCAGCGATATCTATCCCACGCCCTCCACGGAAGCGGCCGATCTGGTTCTTCCATCCGCGGCCTGGGTGGAGCGGGAGGGAGTATTCGGGAACTCGGAGCGTCGCACGCAGCACTGGGAGAAGGCCGTGGATCCGCCCGGCGAGGCCATGGAGGATGCCTGGCAGATCGTACAGGTGGCCAAGCGCATGGGCATGGAGCATCTGTTCCCGTGGCCGGATGATGACTGGCACGAGCCGATGTACGAGGAGTACCGCCGGTTCACGCTGGGCATTGGGAAGGACCTGGCCGCCTACCAGCAACTCAAGGAGACGCGCGGCATGCTGTGGCCGGTCGTGGACGGTGTGGAGACGCGCTACCGGTACGCGGCGGGCTACGATCCCTACGTGCAGAAGGATCGTGGCGTCCATTTCTACAAGGCCAAAGGCTACGGGGAGAAGGCGGCCTTCTGGCTACGGCCGTACCATCGGCCGGCCGAGATGCCGGACGAGGAGTATCCGTTCTGGCTGTGTACTGGCCGTATCCTGGAACACTGGCACACGGGCTCGATGACCCGGCGCGTGCCGCAGCTTCACCAGGCCGCCACCCACGCGTACGTGGAGATCAACCGGGCGGATGCGATACGCATGAGCATCGGCGACGGGCAGACCGTGCGCGTTGTCAGCCGGCGGGGCAGCATGGAGCTGCCCGCGAAGATAGACGGGCGCGGCAAGCCACCCCAGGGATCCGTGTTCATCCCGTTCTTCGACGAGGGGATGCTGGCCAACCAGCTGACGCTGGACGCGATGGACAACATTTCGAAGGAGCCGGACTACAAGAAATGCGCGGTCCGGGTGGAGGTAGCATGAACCTGCCGGCCGCCCGCGCCGGCGCGGGCCGCACGCGAACGGGCCGTGGCTTCACGGCGGCGGCCGTGCTGATTGGCGTGGTGGCTGTCCTGGCCGCTGGCTGTGCGCGCGGCGATGCCTCCGCCGGCTCGAACCGGGAGGTGGCGGTGAACAAGTCCAGCGCCTCGGTCCGCGCCGCCCGCCGTGCGTACGATGGCGCACCGCCCACCATCCCGCACCAGGCTTTCGGCGCCTCCTGCGCGTCCTGCCATGACAGATTCGGCCAGTCCGTTTCCGGTGTCGGCTTCGCGCCCGCGTCGCCGCATGATGACACGCCACGGGCGGGCGGCACGCAACGGTGCCGGCAATGCCACGTGTTCGTGACCAGCGACGATCTGTTTGTGGACAGCGAGTTCATCGCGCTGGCGCAGGATCTCCGGTATGGTGGCCGTGCGACCCCGGGGGCGCCGCCGACGATTCCACACCGCACGCTGATGCGTGAGAACTGCATTGCCTGTCATGGCGGCCCGGCCGCGCGAGAGGAAATACGCACCACCCACCCCGAGCGTTGGCGCTGCCGCCAATGCCACGTTCCGGAGACCACCCGGTACCTGTTCAACAGTGCATTCGGCCGAGACCTGATAGACGGCGACCAGGCAGACGGCGACCGGACAGACCAGACAGAGAGCAACTAGGATGACCCAGCTCGCGGATTTCATCGAGCTCAGTTCCAAGGAAGAGGCGGAGCGCCTCTGGCGTGGCGCCCTGGATGCCCTCGAGCGGGCGCCCGAGGACCTGGTTGCTCTCTGTGAGGTCCTGGATCTGGGCTTGCACGCGGCGGAGGTGCTGACGATCCATCTCCTGTACCCCATCAAGGACCAATTCCCGGCGACCATTGGCCTCCAGCTGGAGCTGCCGGTGCCCGAGGTGGACGTGCATCGAGACGCGATCAACGTCCCCAAGGCTCTGCAGTTCACGGACATAGTGGACCTGTTGAGCGCCGAAGTGCTGGAGTGCGTAAGCCCGGGGATGCACCGCGGCTGGGAGGATCGCCGGTTTTCCTGCCGGCGCTCGCGAGTCACGGCACAGGAGGCCATCGGCGTGTCGCTGTCAGCCGAAGATCAGGGCCAGCTCCTGCTTCTTGCCGCCTACCGGAACCGGTTGTTCCGTTATCCTCCGCCGGTGCGCGTGGTGCCGGGAGACATCCTGCCGGCGTTCGAATCTCTTGAGAGGTTGGTCACCGCTCTGCAGGAAGCCGCCGGGAGCACCTGAGAGCACGGCAGCTCCTGATGCACAATGAGGCCCCGCCAACTCTGGCGGGGCCTCGTCTTTGCCACCTGTTCTGCACCGGGTTGCGATCCCGAACTGCAAACCCCTCTAGAACGTGGCGTTCAGCTGCACGAACACGAACGGCATATCCCGGTCCAGCCGCCCGATGCCCTTCTCTGTAGTCAGCCCGTCGCCCACGATCACATAGGAAAAGCCGCCGAGCAGCGACACGTTGGAGTGGAACTTCCAATCGGCCACGATATCGATCTCCTGGCCGAGCGTGGAGGTCTCCAGGTTCCGCTTCTGAGCCAGGAAGAACGCGTGCAGATCCAGGATCAGTCGCCAGTCCTGGTGGGGTCTCCACAGTCCCTTGAGAGCCAGGTCCTGCAACCCCTGACCATTGGTGTGCGCAGGAATATTCAGAAACAGGTCTGCGTACCCGTAGAACTTGTGATTCGTGGCGAACAGGGTGTCGAACACCTTGACCTTCTCTTCATCCCCGCCGTCGTCGCCCGACAGGTAGTCGTACCACAGCGTGACCGTGCCCTTGCCGCCTCCGAATCCGGCTGCCAGTCGCGCTCCGAACATGAAGGCGGAGATGTCGGTCCCGGCCAGCTTTCCGAGCTGGTAGGAGCCTTCTGCGCGGTATGTGAAGATCGAGTGCTTGCCGACCCAGCGGGCCCCGAGCGTCCCGCGGTTTGTATCGGTGTCCGGCTCCTCCTTATCGATTCCGTCGTAAATGGCATACGCATCCAGCGTGTTGCCTTCGAACAGGTTGAGAACACCGTACAGTGCCGCCAGCCCCGAGTTGTCCTCGCGATCTGGGGCGGATCGGTCGGAGATGACGGAACCCAGCAGGTCCAGCCTGCCGGTCTTGCCGGCCGCCCCCACCCTGACTCCGTCGAAGCTGCGTGCCTGCTGCGCCCAGTTGACGGAGCCAATCAGGCGCTGCCCACCTAAGTTGACCTCCTGCCGGCCCACCCGGGCCCACAAGGCCGTTTCGAACACATCGCCGAGTTCCACGTACCCCTGGTGGAGATCGAAATTGTCTGCCTTATAGTCTCCCAGCGTGCTCCCCTCTTCACCCCATAGCCGGACGTCCTGGACCTGTACGAAGATCTTGACCCAGTCTTCAAAGGACGCGGTCACGTGAAGCCGTGAGCGCATGGACACAAAGTTGTCCTTCTTGCCGTCAGGCAGGTCAGCCAGGTTTGGGTCCCGGTACTCCCACCGGGGGCGGATCTGCCCCCCGACCTTGATCTCCTGCGCCAGGGCTGGCTGGACGGTGAACAGAGCTACGGCTGCGAACGGAACAAACCGGCGGCATCTCATCGACACCCTCCCGTGCTCTAAATGGCTGCGGGTGCTCCCCCGCACGTTGAAGTGCGAGGTCGGTTCCGGAGGCATCCACCTGCGATAGGCCAGGCGGCCCCGCGGTCATCGAAGCAAAGCTACGCCCCGCATCCGGGGCCGTCTGTCGGGAGACTTCTGCGACTGAGCGTAGGGAGTTTCCCCACTTTCCCACCTCACACGTTCCGGCTGCCCACTTTCCCACTTTTCGCGAGGCTCGGCGAGAACGATCCCCGCCCGGTCGGAATCCACTCCCTTGCTCTTCCCGGCCCGGCAGGGAGAACTTCCCTGACGCCCCAGAATCCACGCTACCCCAGCAGAGGAGTGGCTCTCGATGTCGCGATCCCGCCGCCTGGCCGCCCCGGCGATCACGCCCCGTCCGCCGGTGATCGTCGCACTCGCCGTAACGGCTGCTGGCATTCTGGCGGCCGCCTTATCGGGCTGTGCGGAACCACGCTCCGCGCCCACGGATATCCCGCCGCGGTCCGACTACGCCGAGGTGGTCAGCCGCCTGTCCCGGTTCATCGAGCGGCCCGGAGACCGTATGGGCCGCAGGATTCGGCTATGCTGATCCGGTCGAGCGCATACCGGCCAGCGCGGCCACGATCTACCGCGTGGGGTCCGTCTCCAAGCTGTTCACGGACCTTGCCGTGATGCAGCTGGTGGAGCGTGGAGAGCTTGATCTGGATGCTCCCGTCACCGACTACCTGCCTGATTTCCAGCCCACGTCTCGTTTCGAGGGAAGCCCCACGATCCGGCAGCTTACCTCGCACCGCTCCGGTCTGGTCCGGGAGCCACCGGTGGGCCACTACTTCGACGACACCACCCCCACGCTTGCCCGGACCGTGGCGAGCCTGAACGGAACCACCCTGGTCTATGAGCCCGAGACGCGCAGGAAGTACTCGAACGCGGGGATCGCGGTAGTGGGCTACGTGCTGGAGACGACCCGGGAAACGCCGTTCGCCGAGTATCTGAAAGACGCGGTCCTCGAACCGCTCGGCATGGATCACAGCTCGTTCGAGCCGGAACCCGCCATCCAGGAGGGTCTCGCGCGGGCCTACATGTGGGGGTACGACGGCAGGAGCTTCGAGGCGCCCACGTTCCAGCTTGGGATGTCTCCGGCCGGGAGCTTGTACGCGTCGGTCGCGGACCTGGGCAAGTTCATGAGCGCCCTGTTCGCCGGTGGAGTGGGCGAGCGTGGGCAGCTTGTTTCAGCCGAGACGCTCGAAGAGATGTTCACGCCGCAGTTCGCTCCCGCCGACGCAACGACCGGCTCCGGAATCGGGTTCGCCGTGGGGAGCATCGAGGGAAGGCGAAGCGTCGGCCACGGCGGGGCTATCTACGGGTTCGCAACGGATCTGATCGCACTCCCCGATGAGCAGCTGGGTGCCGTTTCCGTGACCAACATGGATGTGGCGAACACGGTCGTATCGCGGATCAACAACTATGCGCTGCGCCTCATGCTGGCGGCTCGCGAAGGCAGCCCGCTGCCCGAGCCAATCGTCACCGAACCGGTACCCGCCGATATCGCTGCCCGCATCTCGGGCACGTTCGCGACGGCCAACGGCACCCTGGAGATGCGCATAGTCGACCGCGGAGTAGCTCGCGGGGATCCCGGCGGCGAGCTGTATGCGTACCTGCTTGGCGGTAAGTACCGCGTCCGGGCCCGCGGAGACACACTGGTGCTGGACGATCGTGTCGGTTTCGGCGGCTTCTTCCGTGTGGACGACGGGACGCTGGTGGCACGCGACGGCACCCGCCTGGAGCGGCTCCCCGAGGAAGCACGACCCGAATCATCACCAGCCCGCTTTGCCGGCCTGATCGGTGAATACGGCTGGGA
>JBDHIQ010000198.1:0-5136 GCA_039587395.1 Gemmatimonadota bacterium | reverse complement strand
GTGGCGGCTTCCGTATCCGGTGTTCTATTCGTACGGGGTCACCTCGGTGATGTTTCTGGTCGCCTGGCACGTCTTTCTCTACCTGACCGTGCAGTTCATCGAGTTCAGCCCGGCTATCTTCGAGTGGCTTGGCTGGAAACAGGTGCGCAAGTGGGCGGTCAAGCTGACCATCGGCGCGACGATTGCGGGAGTGATCCTCTCCACGCTTCACCAGTCGGCGCTCGGCGCGTTGTTCCTGCTCGCACCCACAAAGCTTCATCCGCTGTGGTACTCGGAGTTGATTCCCGTCTTCTTCTTCGTATCCAGCATCGTCGCGGGCATGTCGATGGTGATCCTCGAGAGCTCCCTGTCTCACCGTATCTTCAAGGACCAGGTGGACGCACACCACCTGAAGAAGCTGGACGGGCTGATGCTGGGCCTGGCAAAGGCAGCGGCAGTCATCCTGTTCGCCTATTTCTTCCTGAAGTGGATTGGTGTTGCCCGGGGCCAGAGCTGGGAGTATCTGCTCACGCCGATGGGCGCCTGGTTCATGGTGGAGATGCTGATCTTCATCGCCCTGCCCTGCTTCCTGTACGCACGGGCGGTCCGCACGGCCAACGCGTCGCTGGCCCGAGCCACCTCGGTCCTCGGGGTGGCCGGCATCGTGGTGAACCGGCTGAACGTCTCGGTGATCGCGTTCCGCTGGGACTACGCGCAACGCTACTGGCCGCACTGGATGGAGATAGTGGTGACCCTGTGCATCGTGACCATCGGCATTCTCACCTTCCGCTGGATCGTGACGCACATGCCGGTCCTGCGCGAACACCCGGACTACCAAGGGCTCTACTGAGCCGGGAGGGAGTCAGATGATTGCCTACGCGTTGAGCCTCCTGGCCACCACTACCAAGGGGATCGAGTACATCATCGCCATCGTCGGACTGGGCGGCTTCATGCTGTTCCTGAACTGGCTCAAGCCGCCCGAGGAGAGGCCGCCTCCCAGGAAGGGCTGAGCTGCGCGCTCACACGACGTCGCGCGGAAGGGTCGCTTGCCGTACCGTTGTCCGGCTCCCGATCTTCCGCCCTATCGCCGAACGCGTTCCGGCTCCCTGCCGTGAGCGCAGCGCTGAGAGCGAAAGGGAGACGACGTGGATGCCGGACCGGACTATTCCAGCCTGCTCGCCACACTGAGGAGCAGCTTCGCTTCCGGAAGAACCCGCCAGCTGGCCTGGCGCGATGCCCAGCTGGCAAGTCTGCGCAGGATGCTTGTCGAGCAGGAGCCCGCCCTCATCGATGCGCTCCGAAGGGACCTCAAGGAATCAGCGTTTGAGGCGTACCTGACCGACATTGGCAGCGTCGTCTCGGAGATCGACCACGTGCGCTCCCACCTGCCCCGCTGGCTCAAACCGCAACGGGTCCCGACCCCGTGGTTGGTCCGGCCGGGCACCAGCCGGGTCATTCGGGAACCGCTGGGCCTGGCCCTGATCCTCGGCACCTGGAACTACCCCATCCAGCTGGCGCTATCGCCCCTGGTGCCGTGCCTGGCGGCCGGCAACTGTGCGGTGCTCAAGCCTTCGGAGGTGGCTCCGCATTGCTCGGCGGCGCTGGCGCGCTTCATTCCCAGGTATCTGGACTCGGAATGCGTGGCTGTGGTGGAAGGTGGGGTCCCGGAGACGACGGCTCTTCTGGAGCAGCGGTTCGACAAGATCTTCTATACGGGCGGAAGCCGCGTGGCCAGGATCGTCATGGCGGCGGCGGCCCGGCACCTGACCCCGGTTACGCTGGAGCTGGGAGGGAAGAGCCCGTGCATTGTCGACAGGGATGCGAACCTGGAAGTCGCCGCGCGGCGCATCGTGCAAGGCCGGTTCCTGAACGCCGGGCAGACGTGTCTGGCGCCCGACTACGTGCTGGTGCATCGGGATCGAGAAGAGGCGCTGCTGGAAGCGCTGACCGGTACAATCGGGGGCTTCTACGGAAAGGACCCCGGAGACAGCGAGGATTTCGCACGCATCATCAACGAGCAGCATCACGATAGGCTGACGGGACTGATCGACAGCGGCACGCCGGTTGTCGGAGGGGACCACGACAGGAGCCGGCTGTATATCGCTCCAACGGTGCTCAGGGACGTGTCTCCCGACTCGCCTGTGATGAAGGAGGAGATCTTCGGGCCCATCCTCCCGGTTCTGGCCGTCGACGGCATCGAGGAAGCCATCGACTTCGTCAACCGGAGGGACAAACCCCTCGCGCTCTACGTGTTTTCCGAGAGCAGAGAGACCGCGGCGCGAGTCGCCGACCGAACCTCGGCCGGCGGCATGTGCGTGAATGAGACGCTGTTCCACTTCGCGGTTCCCGGCCTGCCGTTCGGTGGCGTCGGAGAGAGCGGGATGGGGAAGTACCACGGGAAATGGGGCTTTGACGTCTTCACCAACCCGAAGGCCGTGCTGGAGCGGGGCACGCGCCTGGATCCGGACCTTCGCTATCCTCCGTACGGCGCGCGGGACCGGAAGATCATGCGGCTGGGTGTGGCGGGCCTCAAGGAGTCGATCAGGAGCCGGTTTCGTCGCTGACCTGGTGCTCGGTCAGCAGCCGGCGGAATCCATCCTCGTCCAGGACCGCGACGCCCAGGGCCTCCGCCTTTGCCAGCTTCGAGCCCGGCTTGTCTCCGGCCACCACGTAGGCCGTCCCCCTGCTGACCGCTGAGGTGACCCGGCCGCCCAGCGCTTCCACGCGTTCCCTGGCCTCCTCACGGGTGAACCCCTCCAGCCCGCCCGTGAACACGAACCGGAGACCGTCAAAGGGAGAGGTCTCCGACACGTCTGACTGGTGATCCGCCGGGCCGGGCTCGACCAGCTCCACTCGCGACAGCAGAGCATTGAGGATCTCGCGGACACGCGGGTCTCCAAAGAAGGCGGAGATCTGTTCCGACATGATGGGGCCGACGCCATCCACTTCCTGGAGCGCTTCCTGGTCCGCTGATCGCAGCGCTTCCAACGTCCCGAAGTGCCGGGACAGGGCGCGGGCCACTGTGCTGCCCACCTCCGGTATCCCGAGACCGAACAGAAAGCGGGCCAGTTCAACGTGAGAAGCTTGCCGGATCCCATCCACAAGGTTGCCGGCCGACTTCTCGGCGAACCCTTCCAGCTCCATTAGCCGTTCCGGCTGCAGGTCGAACAGGTCCGGCAGATGCCGAACCAGTCCCTCCTGCACGAGCAGGCGGGCGGTCTCCTCTCCCAGTCCTTCTATGTCGAGGGCGCCGCGCGAACCGAACAGCATCAGCTGGCCGGCCAGCTGCGCCGGGCAGTCGAAGGTGTTAGGACAGACCGTGAACGGCCCCCGCTCGATCAGCAGAGTTTCGCACACCGGGCAGCGCTCCGGCATGCGGAAAGGAGCGGCGCGCTCCCGGTCGGGTTCATCTATGCGCTCTATGACCTGCGGGATTACGTCGCCGGCCCGCTGGACCCGTACCCTGTCACCTTCCCGCACATCTTTGCGTGCAACCTCTTCCCGGTTGTGCAGGCTGGCCCGACTCACCGTCACGCCGCCCAGCTCGACGGGCCGCATGAGGGCCACGGGTGTCACCACGCCGGTCCGGCCAACGCTGGGGACAATGCTCAGGATGCGCGTGGTTTCCTTGCGCGGCGGAAACTTGTGCGCGTAAGCCCAGCGCGGATGGTGAGACGTGGCTCCCATCTCCTCGCGCGCCGCCAGATCGTCCAGCTTGATGACGATCCCGTCTATCTCGTAGTCCAGGTCGTCACGCTGGCTCTCCAGGCCGGAGTGGAAATCCAGGATCTCCTCGACGGAGTCGGCGCGACGCTCGTGCTCGTTCACTCGCAGCCCCCACTGATTGAGGACCTGCAGGACTTCCCACTGCGTGGCTGCCACCGGCTGGGAGGAAGCCAGTATGTCGTATACGTAGGCATCCAGGGGGCGTTGTGCCGTGATTTGCGGGTCCAGCTGGCGGAGCGAGCCGGCCGCGGCGTTGCGCGGATTGGCAAACGGGGGGCGCCCCTCCTCCATGAGACGCTCGTTGATGGCATCGAACGCACCGATTCGCATGATGACCTCGGCGCGCAGGGACAGGAACTCCGGGATGGGCGCTTCCGCCGCACGCAGACGGAGGGGAATGGTGGGGATGGTTCGCACGTTGTCCGTGATCCCCTCGCCGCGCTGCCCGTCGCCACGGGTGGCGGCCCGCACGAGCCTGCCTCTCTCGCAGCTCCGCAGAGGCTCCGTCCAGCTTCGGTTCGACCACGTACCGGACCTGCTCGCCCAGCGCCTTGCGAACGCGCTGGTCGAAGCGGTGGAGCGCGTCCTCGGAAACATCGGAATCCAGGCTGAGCATCGGCGCCGCGTGCTGGACGGTCTCGAACTCCTCCAGCGGAACCGCTCCGACGCGCTGCGTAGGCGAATCCGGCGTGCGCAGCTCCGGGTACCGGTCCTCCAGTTCCCGCAGCTCCCGGAACAGCCGGTCGTACTCCTGGTCGGAGATCTCCGGTCTATCCTGGATGTGGTACAGGTAGTCGTGGTGCCGGATGCAGGAGCGCAACTCGCGAATCCGGGACTCGGCAGCATTCCTGTTCATGGCGGCCAAGATACTCGGCCAGGCGGATGGTTGACGAGGGGATCCGACCGACCCGGGCGGGACGTCGCCGGGACCGGCCGTTCCGCGGAACGCCCGCCGACTTGTCCAGGGTTGCTCGAAGCGGGAATTTCCGGAGACTTCAAGGGAACATTGCCGCTCTCCACGGTATACGTCGGCTGATGGCACGTGTGACCCGCAGCAGTACCGGGAGGCAGAGTTGTTACATACGGTCGAGCAATACGGATCCGAGGATTGGCTGACCGGGAACATCTACCCGATCATCCAGGATAGCGTCCCTCGCTTCGAGTGGGAGATGTACGTCCCGTTGATCGCGGAGATCAATCGGCTCAAGCGAGAGAAGAACGCGGTCATCCTTGGCCACAATTACATGGTGCCGGAGATCTTCCATGGGATCTCCGACTACAAGGGTGACTCGCTGGGACTGTCCGAGGAGGCCCGGAATACCGACGCGGACATCATCGTGTTCTGCGGCGTCCACTTCATGGCCGAGACGGCCAAGATCCTCAATCCGCACCGCATGGTCCTCATCCCCGATCTGGACGCCGGTTGCTCTC
>JBDHIQ010000197.1:0-5066 GCA_039587395.1 Gemmatimonadota bacterium | reverse complement strand
CTGGACCCGGGTAAGCGGCCCGCGCAGATAGCTCATGGCCCACCGGGTCTTGAACGTCAGCGGGGCATCCTCGTGCACGTTGTGCAGCAGGAAGACCCGCTTGTCCAGACCGGATATCAACCGATCTATCTCCGCCCGACTCAGGGCCTGCCCGGCGTCGGTCGATGCGGCCTGCAGCCCCTCCAGCACGCGCATCTTGTCTCGCTCGGTCTGGAGCCGCCCGATGAACCACGTGCCTGCATTGGTGAGAGCCTTATAGTCCAGATCGACCGGATTCTGCGTGGTGAGCACGACGCCGAGGCCGTAGGCCCGCGCTTGCTTGAAAAGAGTCAGAAACGGCCGCTTGCTGGGCGGCTCGGCGACGGGCGGGAGAAAACCGAAGATCTCATCCATGTACAGCAGCGCGCGGAGACTGGTCGTGCCGGGCTGGGCGCGCATCCAGGTGACAACCTGGTTGAGCAGCATCGTCACGAAGAACATTCGCTCGGCATCGGACAGGTGGGCGATGTAGAAGACGGAGTGCCGGGGGCGCCCATCCGTCGCGTGCAGGAAGCTCGGGATATCCAGCGGCTGTCCTTCCAGCCAGCTCTGGAACCCGGGTGACGCCACCAGATTGTTCAGCTTCATCGCCAGGCCGGTGCGCTCTTTCTGCGGAAAGAAGGTGTCGACATCAAACACACCCAGGCGGCGCACCGGTGGATCCTGAATCGCCAGGATCAGTGACTCGAGGTCGAGGTTCTTTCCCTGTCGCCAGAAGTGCTCGAACAGGTTGGCCAGCAGGATGTGCTCCCGTGATTGTACGGGATCGGCCTCCACGCCGATCAGCCCCAGGAGACCGCTCACCATGCCGCCAATCTGCTCTCTCACATACTCGGCGTCTTCCTCCCAGTCCACGGCCGGAGCGGTGAGCGATGACAGCATCGAGACGGGCAGACCCGCATCGCTGCCCGGCGTGTAGACGGCGAAGTCCGTGGTATCCCGCAGGTTGGCAATCCGCTCTCCGTCCTGCCCCCAGCCCGCCAGTCCGTCTCGCCACAACTCGGCCTGCGCTGCGGCGAAGTCGTCCGGTTCCATTCCCTTGCGACGCGCGTCGTCGGGGTTGATCCACGGTCGGAAGTCCTCGGGGCGAAGTTCCGGGAACG
Source organism: Gemmatimonadota bacterium (assembly GCA_039587395.1). Taxonomy (GTDB): domain Bacteria; phylum Gemmatimonadota; class Gemmatimonadetes; order Palauibacterales; family Palauibacteraceae; genus JBDHIQ01. The sequence continues at coordinate 3,924 of JBDHIQ010000197.1, read as the reverse complement.
TGAGCAGGAGGTTCGTGATGTCGCCCTTGGGATCGATGATCAGGGCCGGCACGCGGTCCAGCGCGGCTTCTTCCAGGAGATCGACGCAGAGACCGGTCTTGCCGCTCCCGGTCATCCCGATGCACACGGCGTGCGTTGTCAGATCGCGGGCATCGTACATGACCAGTCTGTCCTGCGTCTCGCCGTCCGCGTGTTCCTTGCCAAGGTAGAAGGCGCCGAGTCGTTCGAAGTCCATGGGATCCTCTTGAAAAGGCCTGTTTCCAGCCTCCGGTGGGTGCCCGGCCATCCTGGCGGCATTCCAACCTCAAATGGCGAAATATCCTATCTGGCACAAGACCGTCCGGGAACATCGCAGAACCGCGACCGTAGCATCGGCTAGGTGCGCAGCATCGTGCAGTCCTCTTGAACGCGTCGAGGCTCGGGCTGTCCGGACGGTGCTGGCGGCGCGAAGGGAGATCGAACCAGGTGATTGGAATGCGACGCAGACGCCCGGTTGGGAACACGGCAGCCCGTTTGTTCGTCCTGGCAGGCGCCGTCGGCGTGTTTGTGCCGGGAGGCGCGACACCCGCAGCCGCGCAGGAGCCCGAGCAGGAGCCGCCGCAGCCCCTGCCCTCGGAGCGCAAGGTGGCCTCGATGATCGGGCAGGTCGTCTCGGCCTCGACCGGTCGGCCCCTGGAGGGCGCCGTCGTGGCGTTCATCGGCTCCGGGTATGGGGCGATCACCGACACGGCAGGCAACTTCCGCATCCCACAGACGTGGGCGGGTATCGATACGGTCGAGGTCCGCTACATCGGGTATACACCCAGCAGAACGGAGATTGAGCTGGAAGCGGACATGGCCACCCGCGTGATCTTCCTCCTGAGCCAGACCGTGGTCCGCATCGCTGAGCTGACCGTGGAGATCGAGGGAGGACGCCGGGCCCAGAGGCTGTCCGGTTTCGAGGAGCGCCGTCTGAAGGGATTCGGCGTGTTCTTCACGCCGACCGAAATCCGGGGCCGCAATCCCCGCCTGACGAGCGATCTGTTTCGAGGACTGCCGGGTGTAACCGTGGGCCGTATTGAGCACGGCCGAGCCATGGTCTACTTCGGCCGGACCGTCGCGGACTGTCCGCCGGCCGTATACCTGGACGGCGTATACCAGTCGGGCCTGCAGCCGGATGACATCCCGCGCGACGACCTGGGCGCCGTGGAAGTCTACCGCGGGCCTTCGGAGACGCCAGCCGAGTACATGAGAACCGGGGGGCGGACGTGCGGAGCCGTGGTTATCTGGACGCCGGATAGCCAGGAGTTCTTCGATATGTACGAGGATCCGCAGCGCAGGAAGGACCCGCCACGGTAACGTCAGGTCTCGTACACAATCCGCCAGCTCAGCTCGATGTCGGGCCGCAAGCTGTGGTAGACGCTGCAGTACTTGTCGAACGACAGCTGAACGGCCCGCTCCGCCTTGCTCGGCTCCACCGTTCCGGACAGCACGAACTCCATCTCCACGCGCCTGAAATACTTGGGCGGCACCTCGTTGCGCTGGGCTGATGCCCGAACCGTGAGGCCCTGCAGGTCCTGCCGGCCCTTCTGCAGGATGTCGACGACGTCAGCCGCCGTGCAGCCTGCAAGCGCCTCCAGTAACAGACCCACGGGGGTAGCCGCCAGTCTGGCGTTCCCGTCCATGAGTGTCCTGTGCTCGCCCCGTATTGCCTCGAACTCCAGGCCCGTTCCGCTCCAGTGCAGGTCGATGGTCTCCATGGCCTGACAGGATACAGCACGCCGGATGCCGGCGAAACGTGGTGGCCGGGCTACCCGGGAGATGCGTCTGCCAAAACGTCCGGAGCGTGCAGGCGGATCACCCAGCGCCGTCCGTCCTTCTCGACGCTCGCTCCCTCCAGCACCGCGCGCAGCCCCCGGGCAGCAAGCCGAACGGTATCGCCACTGACCGCCAGCCCGGGCTCGGACAGGATCCCGGTGATCTGGAGTTCGCTGATCCCATCTGCGATGGGGTGTTCTCCAGCCGCCCGGGTCATGGCGGGGCGATTCTGGATTTCGATAACGACGCCCCGGCCCACGAGCCGGATCCAGCCTGTATGGAGCACGAGGGAATCGTCCAGGACCTGGAAGGACTCTGGGTCCAGCCCATCTACGCGCAGCGTGACGTCACTCTCGGGCTCAAAGGACAGGCGCCAGCCTAAAGCCGCGTCGTGCTTGCGGATCAGGGCAGCCAGTTCCTCTTCAAAGCGTGCGCTGTCACGACGCGCCAGGGCCAGGGCGCGGCGCACCTCGTCGGCCGGCAGCCGGCAGCCTTGCGTCTGGTAGGGGGGCAGCGCGGCGGCGAGTGCTGCATCCAGCCAGGGAAATGACCCCGATTGGAGGCTCTCCGGCCAGTTCGCGCTAAAGCTGTCCAGCAAGTGCGCCATCAGCTCGCCAACCCGCCGGGATCGCACGCGCAGATCCGCAGGCGGATATCCGTCCTGGGGCAGCGGGGCGCGAGCGGTATCCCGCGCCGCGCGACGTACGACGTAGTCGGCCAATCCCTCGGTCAACTCCACCTGCCGCTCGTACTGAGCGGCGGCCTCCGGCAAGCTCCGGAAGCGACGCTCCCGGATCTCGAGCGCCTGGCCGGCCCAACAGACGCGGCGCACCGAGTCCGGAGCCAGCCCCGCCCTGCGAAATGCCGCGGTCTCCAGCCTGCGCAGCCGGAGACCGGTGGCGGAGGAAATCGGGTAGACAGCCTGCGCCATCTCGTCCGGTTGCCAGTCGGGCCGGTTCTCCAGCAGCCATACCCGAAACGCGGCGCGCATCACGCGACGCGCGACCCCCATCGTGTCCAGGCCGGTCGCGCTGTACGGAACCGCAGCCAGATATGCACCTTCCAGTTTCACGGGATCCGGAGAGCGCAGGCGCGGGGGCAGCCAGTCCAGCTTCCGCGACTCTCTGCCCGCTCGTTTCGAGCCGGGTGGAGGATCGGGATGACGCACCAATAGCACTGCGTCGCGCGTGTAAAGCGCAAGGGGAATCGACTTCGGGACCACCAGGATAGCGGCAAATCGGCCGGCCGCGTGTTGTGCGTGGTGCCGCCTGCGTTGCATGCTGTCCATATCGTTGCAGGTTGCCCGTGTGTACGGAGGGAACCCGGGCCGTTCGGCCCATTTCCCCACCTCCTGCTCCGGGTAAGTGCATGTTCCGAGCCGGAGACTGAAACCGCCGGAACCGCGGCTGCGTAAGGTGGCCGGGAGGAGAACACGATGTTCGAAACGCTCGCTCTGTTCTTGTGGATAGTGCTGACCGGTGTGGCTTCGATAGGAGGCTACATCGTGACGAAGCGGTTTGTGCAGGAACGGCTCCGGTACGTGGACGCCGTGCACAAGCGACGCGCACCACTCCTGGCCGGGACCGCTGCCGGTGTTCTCGCCCTGCCGATCGTCGCCGTATTCCCGTTCATCGGGTTCGGCACGGCGGTGCTGTTCGGGCTGGGCGTGGGCAAAGGCGTGTCGTCCGGGCGGCGGGAGTTCAAGCAACTCCCACCGTAGGTCAGAACTCGAGTTCCAGAGACCAGATACCCGAGTTCATGTCGGACACCCACACCAGTCCGTCGTGCAGCTGCGGAGCCCAGGTGCATGTCCCCGACCCGCTGGCGCATGCGCCCGCGCCGTCGTACGCGAGAGTGGCGATCTCGCGCTCCTGCCGGTCCAACTCGCCAAGCAGCTGACCGGACACATCCAGAGCCCGAATTCCCTGCGTGTACCAGGCCAGGTAGAGAATGGCCTGCTGCTCATCCAACCAGAAGTTGTGCGGCGTGTCCCCGGGCACCCTGTACGTGGCCACCTCCTTGGGATTGCGGAGATCGCTGGCGTCAATCACGTGCATGATCCCGGGCGTGGAGAAGTCCTCTTCCCCGACGAACACGTAGCCTGCCTCCGGCCAGTACCAGGCGTTG
>JBDHIQ010000196.1:0-4346 GCA_039587395.1 Gemmatimonadota bacterium | reverse complement strand
CTTGTACGAAGGGGTCATGTCGGCTTCCGTCTCGACGATGAACCCCTCCTGGACCTTCCTCATCAGCTCTTCATCGGTGAATCTCGCCACTATCGTCTCCTGTCTGTCGGATCAAGAGTCCGCCGCTCTCCGCAGCGGAGCATTTGCCGTTGGCTCGTTGTCGGCCGGTGCGGCAGGGACAACCTGCAGACCCGTCAGCCGTCGTCGGCGACCAGTTCGACGGTCCCGCCGTCGTACTCGATTACCAGGTCATCCCCGTCCACGTGGTAGGCCCGCGCAAGGCCCACCGCATGGAGGAAGGTCTGCTCCACCTGCATGACCTCCGGAGGAGCACACGCCATCTCGGTCCAGGCAAGATCCGATACGGTGAGCGCACCGGAGCCCGACGCCTCATACGCTCCAAAGACCGTGTTGCACCCGCCACTTCCCGTCAGGCGGTGTGCAGTCAACCGGATGCCGTTCCCGGCCGCTTCTCCCGTGAAGCTGATGGACGGAATCCGTGGAGGAGTGCCGGCGGGCGTTACGGTGCCCTGGTCCGTATGCACTGCTACCATCAGCCACGCCGTGCTAACCAGCCGGTTCACGTTGGCATCCCCGGTGGGGCCATCGCTGCAACCCGCCAGAGACAGCCCTATCGCCAGGCTGGAAATTGCCATTCCTTCAGCGAATCGACGCATGCCTATGCTCCCCCTTCCTGATCCGCTGGAGTCAAAACGAATCGTAGCATTCCGCCCGCGAAGACGATTGTCAGCTCATCTCCCGACACCTCGTACGACAGCGCAGTCTCCAGGCCTCCGAGCAACAGGGACTCCACCTCCATGACCTGCTCGGCACAGATCATTCGCGTGGTGGCCAGCGAGCTGATGCTCAATTCCCGGTCCACAGCAACAATGAAGCTCCCGAAGATTCGATTGCAGAGGCCTGTCCCGATGACGCGTCCCGAGACACTCTGATCGCTTGCCAGCTCCGGAGAGAACCGGATCACGGGATCGCCGAGATCGGAATACGCCGGCGTGACGACCCTCTGGTCGATTTCGATCGCGGTCAGTGACCACTCGGTATCGAGCAGATCGGCTGCCAGCGGAGCTGCCGCGGCGCGCGTCGCGAGTGGAGCTGTTTCGGAGCCCTCTAATGGCAACTGCTCCAGTCCGCGAGTAGTGAGCACCAGGCGCAACACCTGTGGGCCACCGGCCGATGAGTCGCCCTCTACCGGATCGCCAATGTGCACGGATATGACCCCGGAGTCGATCGCCAGACCCGCTATGCGGATTCCGTCACCCAGAAGACGACGGGCGACGTCGCTTGGCTCGCCACTCTCGCTCAGGAGCGCGTGCAACTGGTAGAAGCGGCTGCCGAGGTTGCCCATGTCCTCAAGAAGAACAGCGGCTGCGTCGTCGTCTCCATCTCCGTCAAGATCACCCAGCGCCGACATCTCGAGCAAAATCTCGATGGGTCTGTTGCTCTCGACCGCCGTGACACGGTGGAAGCCGTTCTGGAGCGTTACCGTTCCGGACCCGGCAGAATCGAACAGATACGTGGCGCTCTTCAACGCCTCCTCCGTGAGTACCGGCTCGGGCTCACCCCGGCACCCCAGGGCCATCAGACAGGCCGCCACCACGGGGGCGAGCCTGCCCCCGCGAACAGCTCGCAGGCTTCTCATCGGCTCCGGCTCCTCTTCATGTATTCGTCCAGGAACGGATAGCGGTAGTCCGTCGCTGGAACGAACGTCTCCTTGATCGTACGCGGCGACACCCAGCGAAGCAGATTGAGAATCGAGCCCGCCTTGTCGTTCGTTCCGCTCGCTCGGGCACCGCCGAACGGTTGCTGCCCGACAACCGCACCCGTGGGCTTGTCGTTAATATAGAAGTTCCCCGCCGCGTGTCGCAGGGTCCCCAGCGCCTCACGCACCGCCCGACGGTCTTTCGAGAACACCGCTCCGGTCAGCGCGTAGGGCGAGGTGGAGTCGACCAGCTGGAGCGTCTTCGACCAGTCGGCCGGATCGTACAAGTGAACCGTCAACACGGGACCGAAGATCTCCTCGCACATCAGACGGCTCTTGGGGTCCTTGGACAACACGAGAGTCGGCTCGATGAAGTAGCCCTTCTCATCAGAGAACTTCCCGCCCGCGAGAATCTCCATGTCATTCGAGGCGATGGCATGCTCGATGTAGCCGACGATGTCCGTGTACGCCGCTTTGTCGATCACCGCGCATACGAAGTTCTCGAAGTCCGTCGGGTCACCCATCTTGATCTCGTCCAGCATCGCAAGCACGCTATCCCGCACCTGGTCCCACATGGTGATCGGGATGTAGGCGCGCGATGCCGCGCTGCATTTCTGGCCCTGGTACTCGAAGGCTCCCCGCACCATCCCCACGGCCACGGCCTGCGGGTCGGCACTCTCGTGTGCGACGATGAAGTCCTTGCCGCCGGTCTCGCCCACAATGCGAGGATATGTGCGGTAGTTCTCGAGGTTGTCGGCCACTTGCTTCCAGAGCTGCTGGAACACGCCGGTGGAGCCGGTGAAGTGAATCCCCGCCAGCTCCGGACTGCCGATCAGTGTCTCACTGATCTCGGCTGAGCGACCGGGCAGGAAGTTGATGACGCCGGGGGGAAGGCCGGCAGCTTCGAGCAGCCGGTACGTGTAGTAGGCGCCGAACACGCCGGTCGTAGCCGGCTTCCAGATCGTGGTGCAGCCCATGACGGCCGGGGCGGTGGGCAGATTCGCGCCGATTGACGTGAAGTTGAACGGTGTGATGGCAAGAACGAAACCTTCCAGCGGCCGGTGGTCCATGCGGTTCCACACGCCGGGCGAGGAGTCGGGCTGCTCTTCGTACAGGACGGCCGCATTGTGGCTGTTGAAGCGCCAGAAATCGACTATCTCGCAGGCGGCATCGATCTCCGCCTGGTGAATCGTCTTGCTCTGGCCGAGCATCGTGGCCGCGTTCATCCGGGCGCGCCACGGGCCCGCCAGCAGCTCGGCGGCGCGCAGGAGCACCGCCACGCGGTCCTGCCAGGGCCAGGTCGCCCACTCCTGCCACGCCTCCCGTGCCGCTTCAATCGCCGCCAGCGCCTCTTCCTTGCCGGCCCTATGAAATCTGGCCAGCACATGCTGGTGATCATGCGGCATGACGACGTCTTTCACATCATCCGTATGCACTTCTTCGCCGCCGATGATCAACGGGATCTCGATCTGGCGAGAGCTCATGATCGACAGGGCTTCCTCCAGCTCTCTTCGCTCCGCGCTCCCGGACTCGTAGTCAAGCACCGGTTCGTTGATGGGCCGGGGGGGACTCATGCGGCCTTCGCTGTGGACCGAACCGAACCTCGCGTTGTCCATCTATACCCTCCTCGTGCACATGGCGGTTGTGGTTGGGGAAGCCAGTCGACGCTCCCACAGCTACTGGTGGGAACCCGACCTGGCAAATCATGTTCTCATGAGACGCAAAGACACGGCCGATCGCATAAGCCGGCCGCGAGGCACCCGCCCCGCAGGGGGGGAAGATATAGCAGATCAGGATGGACGGCATGACCTCCGTGGACAGAGAGGCGTACGGCGCGTATTGGGAGCAGGCCTACGAGTGGACTCGGTATCTCGAGGACGAGGTTGAGGTGCACCGGCGGTTGTGGGAGGGCGTCTACCAGAAGTCGGAGGCGCCGGAATGGGCCGTTGCTGGCACCAGCCGCCTTCCGGGCAACTGGAAGCTCCTCGTGCTGTCCGAGGACTGGTGTGGAGACGCTTCCAACACGGTCCCCGTGCTGGCCCGCTTTGCGGAGGCGGCGCCCAACGTCTCCATCCGCATCTTGAAGCGCGACGAAGTCCCGGAGCTGATGGACAGCTACCTGACGAACGGCGCTCGCTCGATTCCACTGGTCATCCTGCTGGATTGCGAGGATCGGCCGGTTGGACGATGGGGGCCGCGCCCCCGGGACCTGCAGGAGTTCGTCCTGGGTGAGAAGCGCCGTGGCGACCGGTCCAATGAAGAGATCTACAAGGATACAAGAAACTGGTATGCCCGCGACCGGGGTGAATCCACACTCAGGGAGCTTCTTCAGGTCATGGAGTATGCCGCGAGCACGACCCACCCCTGCTGAGACCGCCGGGGCTCCCAGAGCCTTGCCGTGACCTGCGAGTGGGCACTTTCTCTCCCCTGGCTTCGGCTTTCATATTGTCCGTATGCCAAACACAGCCAAACACCGGACTCTCCGGCTCGTTCTCATCCTCGGGAGCTTCCTGCTCCTGATCCCGGCCATGGGCCACGCACAGGAGTTCGAGGCGGAGCTTCGCGCCACCCGAGTGCGGCTCGAGGAAGCGCGTATCGATGGCCTCGATGTGATCTCGCCGCGCAA
>JBDHIQ010000195.1:0-4349 GCA_039587395.1 Gemmatimonadota bacterium | reverse complement strand
AGGCCCAACTGATGCCGGCGGTCACCTATATTCGGGCTAACCGGATTCGCACGCTGTTGATGCGGGAGATGGAGAAGCGGATGGAGGGAGTCGATCTGTTTGTCGCGCCGCCGTCCGCTGGGGTTCACCTGACGCTGACAAACCTGACCGGGCACCCCACCGTGGTCCTTCCCAACGGCTTTCGTTCCGACGACGGAACGCCTACGGGGATCTCGTTCACAGGACGTCTGTTCGGGGAGGAAGCCATGCTGACCGTGGCCGCCGCGTATCAGGAGGCCACCGACTTCCACCTGCAGAAGCCGCCGGTCGGCGGCTAACCGGGCTCCTCCGCACTGGCCATCCACGCCGTGTACCACAGGTCGCGCAGCATCTCGCTGGCCAGGGCAAGCCTGGGAATCGTGAAGCCAAGGCCCTCTGGGGTCCCCGCTCCGTCGAAGCCACCGGCCTTTTCGATTCGATACAGCTCCTCTACCAGGGCGCCCGACCCGCGCAGGTACGCCAGGAATGCCGCGAAGGGATCCTCGATGCGACGGGCGGGTCCGACCCCATCGGAGAAGTCCGACTCGCTGATGGCCTCTCGCACGAAGTCGCCTTCGAACAGGCCGTGGATTCCCGGCGTCGTCCGATACGAAGCCTGATTCTCACCCACCCAACCGTCAAAGTGCACGCTGGCGTGGTGCGGGTTTGCCCCATCCGCCACGTAGTGACCAAGCCAGCCCGCATACAGAATGACGTTTCCCTGGACCAGATCCGTCGGTCGGCCCTCTGCCCGCAGGGCCCTGTACTGCCGAAACGCCGCCTTGAGACGCTCGTAGATCTCGATGGTGATGTACGGAAGCAAGCCTGCTGTTTCAGGAAGCAGGTGGTCCGCCTCTTTTCCAGCCGCGAGCAGCGCCCCGCGTCTGGCGTACAGATGCTGATAGAAGTCATAGCGACTGCGCGGGAATGCGAAATCCTGGGGGAATTCCTCCAGGTGGATGAAATGATCCGGCTCCTGCGAGGCCTTCAGCGTGAACTCTGAGTCCTCGCGCCAGCGATCCGGCTCGGGTCCCAGGTAGGCCAGACGTTCGACCGCATCTCGAAAGAACTCCGGTACATCGGACGGCAGGTGCATCGCGGCCACGCGGTTCACCATCACGTGGCCGTCATCCTGCCAGAGTGCGGCCCGGCCGAGCCCCGCGGCGACCGTTACCAGCACGGCCGCGGCAGCCGTCAGGCACGCCCGGGTGGTCACGCCGTGCGGCCGGATAACGGGTTTAACGCCACGGTCTCCGTGGTTCAGTTTCCCGCTCCAGGGTGGCACAATTCACTCTCCATGCGGTTGCTTCTGCTGTTCCTTCCTCGTTGCTCGCGCCATCCGAGTAGGCGGCCCGGCCGAACAGTCCAGCCCCGTTAGAGGACGCGAGCAGTGCGACGCCGGCCCGTACCGGACGTCCCGACCAGACCAGCCACAGCGTGTCTGCCCGAACGAACCACCGCAGGACATCGCGCAGCCTCTCATCATGCTGCTCGCCGAGCGGCACAGCGCGGTAGGTGTCCAGCACGCGGCCCCACTCGTCCACGGAATCGGCAGCGAGACGGATACGGGCCGGAGCGCTCAACAGAGGCGGGCGCGATGCGGTAGAGGAATCGGATTCCCATGGCTCCACCCGGAGCTCGTAGCAGCCCAGCAGTGCCCAGGGGTTCAGATCCGCGCGCTCGGGCGGACTGGCTTCCGAAGGGGCAGGCCCCCGGAGACGATCGGCCAGGCCTATCAGAGCCAGGCCGACCAGCAGCGCAAGGACTATACGCATCGTGCCTTGGAGCCCCGACGTCACTTTGTACCACTCAGGCGTTTACGCGTCATTGCCCACGAGCATTCGATAGGCCGCCTGAAGCTCACGGGCAAGCGGCCCGGGTATTCCGGATCCTATCGGCTGGCCGTCTATCTGCGTTATCGGCCGCACCTCCACGGTCGTGCCTGTCAGAAATACCTCGTTTGCCACCGAAAGCTCCTCTGCCGGGATGGGCCGCTCCTTCACTGGAGTGCCGCGATCGGCAGCCAGCTCCAGTACCGCAGCGCGCGTGATCCCGGGGAGTATTCTGTTCGACTCGGGGTGCGTGGTCAGCACACCGTCAAACACGGCGAACAGGTTCGCGTGCGCCCCCTCGATCGCCACGCCGTCTCGCACCTGGATGGCCTCGTCGGCTCCGGCGTCGACCGCCGCCTGCTCCGCCAGCACGTTGGGCAAAAGGGCAATGCTCTTGATGTCCACGCGGCTCCACCGTCGGTCCGGAACCGTGATTGCCGAGAAGCCTCGCAGCCAGCGATCATCGGCAGCCAGCTTCATGGGATCGGCGGCGGCAAAGACCGTCGATGGAGGCGTCGGAACCGGGAAGGCGTGCGACCGCGGAGCGGCACCCCTGGTAACCTGGATGTAGACCTTGGCCGTCGGAGCGTCCACGAGCCCGTTCTCCCGCAGTAGCCGGTGATGAACCTCCGTCATGAAGTTCACGTCCAGCTCCATGCCTATTGCCGCGAGTCCGTTCTCCATGCGGGACAGGTGACGATCCAGCCGGAAGAACGCTCCGTGGTACGCAGCCGTAACTTCATAGACCCCGTCAGCAAGGAGGAAGCCCCGGTCGTCGACCGAGATGGAGGCTTCCCCCTTATCCAGGTACTCCCCGTTCAGGTAGACTCTCTGGACAGACACTCTCCCGGCCTGGAGCTACCCGCGCATGCTGATCCCGGCCCACAGCGGGATGGTCTGCCAGGTCGAGCTCCCGAACAGGCTGTTATCTCCCATGAACATGACGTAGTAGCGGCCCCGGATGAACAGGGCGAAGCTGTCGGACATCTTGTATCCCAGGATCACACCGGCCGGGATCGTGAAGCGCGTGGTGGAGTTCGGCCTCTCCGTAGAGGCACCTTGGTTGAAGTCGACATGCGTGATGCCGGCTCCGAAGTCAAAGGCAAAGATCATCCTGCCGGTGTTGGGAGGAACGAAATTGATGGCCAGCGCGGCGTCCAGATGATAGAGCCGCACGCTCACATCCTCCATTTCCGGCGCTGGCAGGATGCCGTTGGCTTTGGTCTGCAGGAATTCGCTGGCGAAATCTCCTCGCACCATGAACCGGCCCGGGAGTATGTAGCCCCCCCCAACACCGATCGAGAACCCGGCGCTCTGGAAGTCACCCAGCGTCGAGACCGGGAGTCCGACACCTCCGTAGAGATCCACTTCCCAGCCCTGGGCCTTGACCTGGGCGGGGGCCGACACCACAGCCAGAATGATCACCGCTCCAACTAGATTCCGTATCTGTGAAACCACTTCGACCTCCTCACAAAACTAGATTTACGGTCCAGCCAGATTTCAACCCGTCAGGGTCCGGTCCAGTCTATACGATGCCGGAAAGCCTGTCGACGGGCCTGGGGCTCAGTCCGCCGAAGGCTGGTGTCCGCGCGGGCGGGCCTCCTGCAGCACATCAGGATCGCGCGGCAGCGGTGCCCGGGCCAGCGCTTCCAGGCTGTCGGCCAACCCCTCCACCCGAGGCATGCTGCGGTTCTTGAAGCGCCGCCATATGCTGGCGGCCACGGTGGTTGCGCTGGCCGTGGCCGTGCCGAATCCGGCTGCGACGAGGCCGGCGATCCCGAGACCCGTAGACGGCTCACCCAGCACCCCCAGAACCGTGAGCATGGCCGCCCACGCGCCCCCGGCCGCCGCGGCAGGCGGCGCGACGAAGCTGCCTGGCGTGTTCTTGAAGCTCTCCTCGACGTGGATCTCCGTTCGGCCTTCCCGGGCAGCTACAGTCACCAGAATGTGGGGGTCGCCGGCTCCTTGAGCGGCAGAGGTCCAGGTAAGCGAATCAGGAAGGGTGGAGACGTGTCCCGCCAAACCCAGTACCCGTTGTATTTCGGACACCAACGCACCGTGCTCAGACGGTGCAACCTGCCTATCGACGACCCGCTCCGCCGCGACTTTCTTTCCCTTCTTATCTACTGCGACGGTTTCACCGGTGGACAGGACACCGGGTCGGCCGGATGCAGCGCTGGCGGGCCTCGCTCCGCCTGGTGTAGCCTCGCTTTCCGCCACTTCAGCGGCCGCTCGTCGCACGTGTTCCGGCGGAATCCCGACTTCGGCGGCCACCTGTTCGATCCCACCGAGCGACAGAGCTCCAGGGCCGGTCGGTTCCTCCAGCTGGATTTCCGCTGATCTTCGAAGAACGCGCTCGGCCTGGTCCGGGTTAACCTTCGCCGTCCCCTCGGAGGCCTCGATCAGAGCCTCTGCGAACTCCGTCGGCCCGGGAAACCGATCGGCCGGTCGGAAGGCCAGCGCCTTCACCAGCGCCTGCTGCACTCTGCCGGGGAGCCG
>JBDHIQ010000194.1:0-4351 GCA_039587395.1 Gemmatimonadota bacterium | reverse complement strand
TCCATGAAGAACAGCTTGTTGGCGCAAAGCACGTAGAGCGAAGTGTCTTCACCTCGTTCGCCGGGATCAGGGTGGTCTGGCTCCAGGGTGGTGATGGTAGTCGCCGTGTACGTGTAGGAGGAGCCGCTCCAGGAGCAGCTTGTGTCCGGGAAAGGGCATACCAGGTAGTCAGTGTCACCGGAAACGGACACCGAGTGTGTTCCGTCGCTCCAGAAGGTCTGGATGAACTGAAAGTGCGGTCCGGGGATGAGTTCAACCTCACCGAACAGAGCACTCGTAGCCCGCCAGGAGCCTAGGAACGGGTTCTCGCTATTGGCACTGGACAATTGGAGCTGGTCTGTCGTCGGAACAGGAGCAGTGAGTTCTGGTTCCCCCGTCGGATCGCAGCTCAGTGCAACTCCGATGCACAGCAAGACAGGAACGAGGCGCGGAAGTGACATCCGTTTCATCGAGTACGATCCATTCTGCCGATGCGAATAAGTCCATGCGCCGACCATACCGCTCTCTGTCTGCCGCGCTCGGGGGGTAGCGCATGGCATGGCAGACGCAGCAGTCATGGCGTGCCATCGGCGATGCACGTCACGGCTCAACCCGAAGGATATTAGAGGGATAGAAGGCCGCAAGAGTAGCGAAAAGGCTACACTGTGGGCGAGTAGCGACAGCGTGCGGTTAGAACGCAGCCGAGAGGAGTAATGGGCTTTCCAGCTTGAGGGTCAGTGCACCTCGAAGAGGTGGGCGGCTCCAATTGGAGCCGCCCCGCTGGCAGGTCTTTCGGCCTAGTCTGCTGTCGATTACCCGCTCTTCGTGAGGATTACAGTGGAGCCTCCGCCAAGCGCCGACTCGTGCCTAGTTGTTCGGCACTATGCAGATCTCGTCCATGCCCTGGAACGAGGTTCCGTCCAGCAGAGAGCCCGTGAGCGTCGCCCATCCATCTCCGCTTGTGAACGCTCCGTCCACGTCCTCGATCTGAACAACGAGGTCAAGCAGCCCGTCCCCGTTCACATCTTCAAGGTGGGCGAGCAGCTTGTTCGCCTTGCCTCGCGCGCCGATCGCCAGCCCCTCTAGGGCGACCGTGGACGCATCGACCTGCGTGAGGTCGAATGTCCCGCTGCCGAGGATCGCGACCGGGATGACCCCATGCCCGTCGTTGTTGAAACGGCGTGCCATGGAGACTGCAGATCACCCGGCCTGTCGCGACTTTTCAGTTAACTTACACTTTTACAACAGGTTACGGGGCTGCCTTACCAACGTGAGCCCCACTCAGCGAGCGCAACACACGAGTGGTGCCCCTCAGGGTGGGGAATCTCCCTACGCTTGGTGACAAGGGACTCCCCGAGGGGCGTGGAGATCGAACCTCCCACTACCCCGCGGGCATGCGGGACACCACCTCTCCGGCAGCATCGAGGAACTCGAGGAGCGGCGTCCCATCGGGTGCCACAGTCATCCGGATTCGACTCCGTCCCTCTGGGTCGCGCATGTCCAGGATCATGGCGTCGTCGCGGCCCTTGCCGAGGTACAGTCGCCGTGTGGTGAGCTCGCCGGCGTCACGCATCTGCTGGATAGCCGCCTCGCGTGCCGCTGGATCCTGCAAGGCCCTCACGCTGTCGAACTTGGCCATCAGCACGTCGCCCGGGACGTCTGGCTGCTGCCACATCTCGAGGGCTGCCGATGAGGCTCCGTTGTCGCCTTCCAGATACCGGAACCCGATGGTCTGATCTCCGCGGACCTTGTCCCACGTCAATCCGCCCCAGTGGCCCACATCGCCGTTCGCGCCAAACACCAACCCACCCATCTCGTCGCCGAGGTGGTTGAAGAAGATCAGGCCCGGCGGACGCGGCTCAGTGCGCTCGATGACCTTGCCGTTCACGATGCCGGGGTGCTGGCGTTCCTGATTCGAGATGACCATGCGGAGCGTTCCGTCGGCCTCGACGACGTTGATCCGTTCGACATCGATCTCGGTGAACGACGCATTCGCTTGCGGGCGGGCAAACCCCATGAGGACGACAAGACCGAGAGCCACCGTCATAAGGACCGCGTAGATCTTGAGGAGCTTCAGTTCGCGCTCGAGACCTTCCATGTGCGTCACCTCCGTTCTTTCGGGACAGCGGTCAGGGCGCTCAAACCAGAACATCAGTCCGGCCGGGTAGGCGGCGGCCCGACAGGATATCGTCGGGCCACGGGTCACAAGAGCGGGGGGGCTGCCTCCCCCGCAGCCCGGCGGCGGTTCAGCGCCGGTCTTCGATACTTACCAGCACGGCGCCCCAGGGGCAGAAGCGCCCGATGGCCAGGTATTCTTCCAGGAGAGCGTCCACCAGCGAGGGACGGCCGTCGCAGACTTCTATCGTACTCTCGGCCATCTGGATCTCTTCGGCGTCGAGGTGCCAGAGCCATGGCGCGTTGTGATCGGCGACTCCGGGACTGGCGTGGAGGACCCCATTCGGAATGTTGGCGTTGCTGACGCCATCGCGCAGATCGAATATCTGCGCGATCACCGTCTCGTTCGTTACCCAGACGCGAAACCGCTCCCCGCTTACCTGGAACGTGACCAGCGCGCCCCCCTGCAGCTCGTCGCCTGGCGCAATCGCACCGCTGTCGCAGCCCGCGAACAGTGCCAGCGCCAGAATCAGAAACGTCTGACGTGCCATGGCTCTCGTCCTTCCCATCCTTCGTTTCGCTCTCGTTTCTCATTATTCCAACAGCGGCGGGGCAGGAAAGTTTCTGACCGGGTGGCTGGTATGGGGCGAGAGGCGATCAATCGACCGACTTCGCAGGCGCACAAACCATGGTAGAACACCGACTCCCAACCTCACCCACCCTCGTGGCGTGCCTGATTCTGGTGTCGCTGCTCCCAGCCAACGGGTGCAGCGCCGGAGAAACGACAGAGATGCACGACGAAAGTCTCAGGGAACTCGGAGTTCGCTACACCGCGGCCTGGAACAGCCTGGACCCGGCCAGCGCTCAGATCTGGATCGTCTCTCCCGATGGATCGGACGCTACGCAGCTAACCAACTCGGGCTGGAATGACTATCCGACGTGGTCACCCAACGGTGGGAAGATCGCATTTGCGTCCACGGCGGGCGGTGCCTCGGGGATCTATGTAATGAACCCTGACGGATCGAATGTCGAGAATCTGTCCGGCCAGATCTCGGGCTCCAAACCTCAGTGGTCACCGGACGGGTCAAAGATCGCATTTCAGTTTGGCGGGCGGCGTGATGTCTTTATCGTGAATGCTGATGGGACCGGACTCAAGAACCTGACCCACGATAAGGATCCTCACTCAGACGACTACTTCGTGGACTTCAGCAGATGACGATGACAGGCAGCATTTGCTGCCCACAAATGGAGCACGATTGACACTTCTCCACGAGCGTTCTTCGCGGAAGAAGAGACAGAGCTTTGTCTAGGGAGTCTGGCCTCATCTAGAGTCCGCGTGACCTGGCAAGGCGTGCCACTGCACCTGCGGTCACCCGTCGTGGTTGCTGACAGCATCGTCGGACAGAATCCATCAGATGAACGGCTTGCCATCCCAATCGGCGAGATTGAGAAGCTTGAGAAAAGAAAGTTAGACGCCTTGGCGACCACGGGCCTGATCGTAGGCTCGGTGGTCTTGGTCCTGGGCACCCTGGTCGTTGTCGCTGCCGCTGCGGCAAGCAGTTTCGGTTCCTTTGGGTCTGGGCCTTAAAATGGCGAAGCCCGTCCGCGGGTGACTGACCCTTCCGTATCTGCCACCCGCACCGGACCGCTAGGCCCGCTCGCCTACTGTCACGGGTCGTGTCACGGGTTGGGTACGCTAGGACAGTGAAAGCCCAGTTTCAGACTTCACGAAATTAGGGAACTAAAGGCGCGTGGTTGCGGGGAAACCGTGAAAACCGGGGGCCTCGCGGACAGTGTTTTTGAGTCCGGTTGGTGCGTTCCTTCTCGCCGTCCTAGAAGGACAGCCTCACGCCTTGCCAACGTGAGGCCGGGGAGCGGCTGCGCGTATCGCAAGCCTACCGACACGCGACTGCGTTGCTGATCAGGGTGCTGAACGAGCAAGGTGCTGGCAAGACGCCTGACGGAGACTTGGAGAGTAGATTGGCGCCGGACAGAGGCCTCAGCGCCGCAACCCCTTACGTGAAACGACAACCTTTGCCTCCGGCGCTACATCTATTAGTAGCTAAGTCGCACGAACGAGCCCTGATCGAGGAGGCCGCCGATGCTCAAGCGGGGAGCGATCATCTTCATCGTGTTGGCCGGATGCTCAGGAGTCGAACCGGAGCGGGAGTCGGCTCAGCCGGGTGCCTGGAGTCAAACCGCCGTCGACGATCTCCATTTCATCCGTGCGACGCTTCGTGTGAACCATCCCGGACCT
>JBDHIQ010000028.1:0-34802 GCA_039587395.1 Gemmatimonadota bacterium | reverse complement strand
GGTGCGCTCGAAGCTTCGCCGGCCGTTGTTGCTAGGGTGGCTGCAACTCTGGAACAGTGGAGCGAGCTCTGCAAACGGCATGCGTTCCGACTGCAGCAGGAGGTGTATCGAGCTGAGCGTCAGGAGCGGGCCCCGTATACCGCCTTCCGTGGGGGGAGCGCGCCGGAGGAACTCCGCCAGGCGTTCACGGCCTGGCTCGAGGCCGGTTCTGCGGCTGGCCCTGTCGGACAGGGTCTGGATAGCGCGAAGCCACTGCTCGATGACAGGCCCGTGTCGGTCGAATGGCTATGCGGCCAGCTGTGGAACTGCACGGACGTGCTTCCGAGGCTCAATTGTGACGCCCTGGGGATCCCACCGGGGTCGACAATCGCCCGAGCCGTGAGACGGCTCAGGAGGCGCGGTTTTCGGTAGCGCTGCGCCCGCTAGCCTTCCTCCGGGTAGAGCACGCGGCACTCGATCGCTTCCATCGTCCGGGCTTTCTCCGTCTGGATGACGAAGTCGCCCCACTCGCCGGCGGGTGCAGGCTCGAACGTCTCGACGTCGTCCATGGTCCGCAGGACGACGATCATGCTCGAGGTTCCCGGCCGGTAGCTCTCCAGGTGCTCGGGCGTGCCGGTGCCGCGCGCCACGTGAAACGAGCCGACCATGTGCAGAACCAGCGCACCCGGCTGCATTTTCAGGTAGTCCGCAATCCAGTACGCCATGGTCGCGTCCCATAGCACCTGGCTGTGGAGCTGGTTGCCCATGGCTCCGTGTGAGCCCGGGGGTGGCATTCCCGCCGGTCTTTCCTCGCCCGGCTCCACGACCATGGGTTTCCCGCACTTCATCCCCACCTGCTCCATTACCTCCATGATGATCTGGACCCACTGGTCCCGGTACGCTTCCGAGGGTTGGCCGTAGGGGAGCGGAGCCAGCGAGGCCAGGGCGTGGGGCTCCAGATCGTGGAGAGATTCCCGGCCCTCGCGCGTGACTCGATTGGCGTACCGGCGCGGCGCGTTGGCGGCTATCACCGATAGGCCCTGCTGTTTGGCAAACTCGATGAGCGGGCGATAGTCCGTTTCGTATCTGGGCCACGGGCGGCTGTCGTCTCGAAACGCCTTCTCCGTAATCAGGTCCGCCAGGTACTCGTCCAACACGTGCTGGACATCGCGCTGGAAGAACTCGAGCGACAGCGCCACGGGTCGCGGTTCCTCGCCGCTTACCCCGGAGGATTCGGCAGGGGACCCAAAGGCACCCTGCGCCCGCTGCAGCAGCTCCAGCTCCAGCATGTGACCGGTCGGGTCGTCATGGATTTCCCCGATGAACACGACATCGTGCTCGCCCATGGCTGCCACGACCGCATCCAGAGTGGATGGCTCGCCCCCTCCGGTGAACACCCGGTACTCGCCTGCCACGTAGGCGGTGTCCAGGACTTCCTGCGGGACCTCCTGGGCAGGGTCGCCCTGCGCCTGGAGGTCCGGGGCTGACAGCAGAACGAGCGACAGAGTCGCGAAGCACGTGGTCGTTTTCATGGCCGGATGATACCGCCGCAGCGCCCCTCCTGTCGACTTTGCACGGCCGTCACGCAGCAGGCGATTTGCCGACCATCCGACGATCGGATCAATTATCGGACATGCTTACAAGACGATCGCATCCTGTAATCGCCCTCGCCCTCTTCATGGGACTCGCGCCCCTCGTCAGCGCCTGCGCCGCGGACACGGCGGCTGCGCCCGTCCCCGGTACCGGACCCGACCAGGCGGCCCTCCGCGTCGAAACGCTGGTGTCCGGACTGGATACGCCGTGGGACCTGGCCTGGGGGCCCGACGACTACCTGTGGGTTACGGAGCGCGGGGGCAGAATCTCGCGCGTGAATCCCGCATCGGGCGCCATTGCCCAGGTAGGGCACATCGACGTGCTGGAACGTGGCGAGAGCGGCCTGATGGGCATGGCGTTCCACCCCTCGTTCGAGTCGGAGCCGTACGTCTATGTCGCCCACTCCTACCGCAGCGGCGCCGGCACTCGCAACCGGCTGGTCCGGCTCCGCTACGAGGGAGGGAGCCTGGGGCAACCCGAGACCCTGCTGGAGGCCATCCCCGGAGCCCGCAACCACGATGGAGCGCGCCTGGCGTTTGGCCCCGACGGCTTCCTTTACATGACCACCGGCGACGCGGGACAGGCCTCCTCGGCACAGGAGCTGGGCTCGCTGGCCGGTAAGGTGCTCCGCTTGACGCCCGAAGGCGCTCCGGCTCCCGGAAACCCGTTCGGCTCCCCGGTCTTCTCGTACGGGCACCGCAATCCGCAGGGACTGGTCTTCCATCCGGTGACCGGTGTCCTGTACTCGGCGGAGCATGGACCTTCCGATAACGACGAGGTCAATCTGATCCTTGCGCGCGGCGACTACGGCTGGCCCGATGTCCGGGGCTACTGCGATGGGGATTCGTCGCGCGAGGACGCCTACTGCGAGCAGAACGAGGTTGTCGAGCCGCTCAGCGCCTGGACCCCGACCGTCGGCATCTCGGGCCTGGACATCTACACATCCGACGTGATCCCGGGCTGGAAGGAGAGCCTGCTGGCCACCTCTCTGCGCGGCGGGACGCTGTTTCGGCTCCGGTTGGCTCCGGACGGCGAACGCGTCGTTGAAAGAGAGGCACTCCTGGAAAACGAATACGGACGCCTGCGGGACGTTCTGGTTGGCCCGGGCGGTGAGGTCTACGTGGCTACGAGCAACCACGATGGAAGAGGGAGGCCGGCGGCGGACGACGACAGGATCCTGCGCATCGGTCCATCGTCTTGAGGACGCTGCCCATCTGAGCGAGACACCGCCACGTTATTTGAGCGGGCGGTAATCGCCTTTCCACCAGTCCCACGGCTTGTCCGGACCTTTGGACTCCGGCGTTGGTTGCCGCTCCAAGGCCTCACGCACCTCCGCCACGATCTGGCGAAACTGTCTTGGGCTCACGTTCAGCCGGTTGGCCAGGGCCAGGACTTCCTGGTGAGAGAGAGAAATGCTACGGGAGTCGGACAATCTGTCTGGCATCGAACACCTCCCCGGACAAACCATATCATCGCCACCACAAACTATGGTTGGGCCGTCCTCTTGTATACTGGCAGAGTCGGCCAGAGCCAGCGGACGCGGAGGACTGTCGGAGCGCAGTTGTCCGACGTAGGGTGGACGAAACGACGGGGATGAAGCATGCCTCCAGGCCTCGAAGCGAACTCCACTCCGCTCCATTCATGCCGTGCCGATCTTACGGCAGTCCAGGGAGCGCTCAAACGCTCCGCGCAGGTCCTTGCAGGGGAACCGACCCAGCTGGCTGCGCAGCTTCTGGGCCGCCTGCGCAACCATAAGGGATCTGAGATCCGCCGACTCCTGGATGCTGCGGCTCTCTATCGGGGCGCTCCGTGGCTTCGCCCCCGCACCGCTTGTCTCGAGCCGCCCGGAGGGCCTCTACTCCTGACGCTTTCGGGTCACAACACCCCGATCTCCGCGCTGGCGATTGCACAGGATGGCAGCCAGGCGGTCTCCGGAGATTTCGATGGAATCCTCAAGGTGTGGGATCTGGACCGGGGAACGGAAACGAGAGCCCTGGTCGGCCACGAAACCGCCATAGACAGTCTGTTCATCTCACCGGATGGCAGGAGGGCGATCTCGGCATCCAGGGACGGGACTGTCCGAGTCTGGGATCTGGACGAAGGCTCCGAGTTATTCGTCTTTTCCGGCTACGAGGGGCCACTGGCCATTGGAGCCGACGGGTCCTGGGCGCTCGTGGTCTCATCCGGGAACAAGCTCGTCTTCGGGGATTTGAACCGTGGAGTCGAGACACGTCGGGATTCCGTCAGGGTGAAGGGTTGTCGCGTCCTCACCCTAATGCCCGACGGGCGGACGGCGACGACGCTCAAGTTCAAGGAATACACCGTTCATGACCTGGATCGGTCCGAGACGGTTCGCACCGTTCCACTCCCTCCGTTGTCGTTCGACCCGGCGAGCCCGGACGGACGGTTCGCATTCGCCGGTGACGGGAAAGTCACGATCCTGGACCTCCAACAAGGAGGCGATCCGCAGATTGTGCTCACGGGGCACGAGTGGGGCGTCAATTCCGTCGCTGTGACCTCAGATGGCCTGCACGCCGTCTCCGGCTCGGCGGATAAGACGGTGAGGGTGTGGGACCTATGGAACGGCCGGCCGCTGGCGGTGCTTGCCCATCCGGAACAGGTTCGCGTTGTTTCCATGACACCGGACGTGCGCCTGGTTCTATCCGGCACGCAAGACGGCACAGTGAGGTTGTGGGATCTGGATAGAGTCGGCCCCGGAAAGACGGCCCAAGTGGCCGAGCCCGCAGGATCCGTGGCGGTGCTCCCCAGAGGAAGGCTCGCGGTGTCTTCCGCCGGCACACTTCTGAAGGTCCGGGACATCGACTCGGACGAAGAGCTGCACGCCCTGGAAGGGCACACCGACAAGGTCACCGGCATCGCCATAACCGCTGATTGTCGCTCCATAGTTTCGGGTGCGAGCGACGGCACGATCAGGGTTTGGGACATGGACAAGGAAGGCGAGACCCATTGCCTCAGCGGGCACGCGGGCTGGGTGAAAGTGGCGGCCCATCCGAACGGCTCGATTGTCTCCGCCTCCGAGGACGGCAGCCTGGGGGTCTGGGACCTGGAGCGGCAGCAGCGGGTCTGCACTCGAGACGACCACCAGGGCTCCCTCTTCGCTCTGGCGCTGACACCGAACGGGCAACGGGCCATCACCGGGCGCGCCATCCGGGACGAGTCGATGACGGTCTGGGATCTGTCACCACTGCCCGATCCTCCAATCACGCTCAAGGAGCGAACCAGTGCGCGGGGTAAGCTGAAGCGCCTGTCGATTGTCCCGAACGTGGGGTCGTTCGGTAGAACCGGCATCATCTCGCTCTGTACAACGCTCGACGGCCAGCGGGTGGTGGCGGGTGCGGCAAGCGGAGAGATCCGAGTATGGGATCTTACGAGTCAGGAAGTGCGTTGCCGGCTAAGGGGTCACGAGGACAGGGTCACGGCGCTGGCAGCCATGGCGGACGGAGAGAGAATCGTATCCGCGTCTCCGGACCACACGATCCGAGTATGGAACGTCAACACAGGCGACTCGCTCCTGACATTCACCGGAGACAGCGGCTTCACGGACTGCGTCGTGACCTGCGAAGCCGACATCGTAGTGGCCGGTGATTCAAACGGGCGTGTGCACGTATTCGATGTTATCGAACCGGCGCCCGGGTGGATTCCGCCGCGGCGTAGATCCATCAGGGTCTCCGGGAAGCCGCAACGGGTCTTCGACACGAGCATGAAGGCAAGCGATCGGTTCTATGAAGTCCTGGCATCGGCTGCCCTCAAGGGGATTCCGGTTCTCGGCCAGCTCGGCGCCTTGGCCGGTGCGATCTACGGGTGGCGAGCCGGCGGGGCGTTAAACGCCATCATGTACGGCTTCGGCGTGGCAATTGCCGGAATGGTTGCAGCCAGCCTCCTGGCGGTCGCCTGCTGGCTGATTGTCGGTATTCCGTTGAAGTGGTGGGACAAGAGCAAGGGCCGCCGCTGGTCCAGAGTGCGCTGACCACCGTTCCCGCCGGACCCACAGCCTGTCGAGCAGGCTGCCGCTACCCCTGGTCCCACGGGCGCGGGGTCTCGGGAATCCCTGCCTGGTCTATGATCCACTGGGACATGATGAAGAACGCATGTCCGCCCAGGAGCCCCGACAGCAGCCCCGGCTGGAACCAGAACCAGAATCTGCTCCGTCCCGAAGCGGCCATTTCCTCCTGAACGACCTCCGGGTTGAAGTATGTAGCAAGGATCAGCGCGAAGCACAGAAGATAGAGAAGCGTGGAAGCACCGAACGGATGCTTGAGCAAGAACCGCTCGAGCCAGGAGAGGAGCGGCAGCTTCCCCATCTTGCCGAGCTTCACCAGAGTGGCGGACACCCACCACGCCACCAGACACCCGATGGCAAAAGCCCATGATTGGTACCGGACCGCGAGTGCCGCATTGATCGCAATCCAAACGATGAAGTTGAAGATCATCGCGAACACGATGAGGATGGCCTGAGGATCAGCGGAACGGATGGAGCGCATCACGACACCTCCTCGCGGCTGAGCGCGATGGTTGGCGGGCTGAAGCCTCTCGACCATGATAGAAGCCTCTACTCAGCGTCAGCAAGACGCAGCGTAGCTGACAGAGTAGGTTGCCTCTCCAAGAATTCTCTGCCACTCAACACCCATGGAGGAACCATGAAGCTGGACGGAGCCGTAGCCATTGTAACAGGTGGCAGCGAGGGAATAGGAAGGGCGATCGCCGCGGCGCTCAAGGCGGAGGGAGCGGAGGTCACAATCACGGCCCGAAGCCAGGACAGACTCCAGTCCGCAGCCGGGGAGATCGGGGTGGATTGGATCACGGCCGATGTGGGCGCGGAAGCCGACGCGGTTCGCACGGTCCAGTCGGTGGTCGAGAAACACGGTCGACTGGACATCCTGGTCAACAACGCTGGCATCGGGTCGGGTGGCCCGCTTGTCGACATGGAGCTGGAGGAGTTGGAGCGCGTCTATCGGACCAACGTGTTCGGCGCCTTCCTGATGGCTCGGGAGGCGGCCCGGCAGTTCGTGTCGCAGGGTAGCGGGGAGCTGATCAACGTGCTGCGGCGGCACGACATCAGGGTGATGCTGGTGAATCCCAGCGAAGTGCTCACCGACTTCTCGTCCAAGCTTGGCCGCACCCAGGAGCAGTCGCCCAAGAAGCTGCGCCCGGAAGAGATAGCGGACGCCGTGGTCGGCGCGCTCAAGATCGACAACCGTGGCTTCATCCCGGAGTTCGCAGTGTTCGCTACGAACCCGTTCTGAGAGTTCCTGATGACGACGTCGAACACAGCAGCCAGAGCGCTCCCGTTTCCAGTTCTCGCGGCCGGCCTGTTCACGCTGCTGGCCGCACCCGCACCGGCCGTAGCCCAGGAGGACGACCCGCCGTGGCACTGGTCGGAGGCACGGATTACGGAAGCCGTTGAAGCCGTCCGGGCCGGCCGCTCCCTGAATCCGGACAGCTGGCCGGGCGGCGGGCGTGTAGCGGTACTCCTGTCCTTCGATGTGGACAACGAGACCGTCTGGCTGAGGAATGGCGACACCAACGTGGGTGGGCTGTCGCAGGGCCAGTACGGCGCCAGAGTCGCTCTGGGGCGGGTGCTGGATCTACTGGACGAGCACGGGATTCCGGCATCTTTCTTTGCCCCAGCGGTGAGCTTCATGCTGAATCCCCGGCAGGTGGGCGCGATCCAGGCCTCCAGCCGTCACGAGATAGGGATTCACGGCTGGATCCACGAACGGAATAATCAACTGCCCCCGGACGAGGAGGAGCGGCTGCTCCGGTTGGCCGTCGAGAAGATGACGGAAATGACCGGCCGACGGCCCGTGGGCTACCGGGCTCCCTCCTGGAACTTCAGCGACGCCACCCTGGATCTGCTCATCGAGATGGGCTTCCTGTATGACTCATCGCTGATGGCCGACGACCGCCCGTACGAGATCAACGCGGACGGGAGCCCGACCGGCATGGTGGAGTTGCCTGTCCAGTGGATCCTGGACGATGCGCCGCTGTTCAACCCGCTGGGCGACCGGTACGCGAGTCCGCGCGAGGTGCTACAGGTCTGGAAAGACGAGTTTGACGTGGCCTACGACGAAGGCACGATGTTCATCCTCACCATGCACCCACACTACATCGGTCAGCGGTCGCGCATCGTGATCCTGCGCGAGCTGATAGATCATATCCGGAGCAAGCCGGACGTGTGGTTCGGTACGCACGAGCAGGCCGCCCGATACGTGAGGGCACAGGCCGGGATGGACTGAGCCCAAACTGGACTTGGTCGGGGCTCGGCTTCTCTGGCGGTGGGGCCACTTGATCGTCGGAGGCAGACCGCTGCAGGATGGGACGGTGACTGGTCGACCCCGCGCGGACCTCCCAGGCTCCACGAGACGCTGCAGTCGCTTGCCGGGTACATCGCCCCGGGCGATGGATTCTGACAGTCCGGAGACAGATGAACGAGCCACTGTGTACGGAATCAGACAGAGAATCGGAGTCCCGGTCACGGCGTGACTTTCTGAAGACGGCCGGCAAAGGGCTGGGCACTATCGCGGTGGCTGCGCAGCTGCCGGGACTCGTGGCGTGCAGCCCCGCAGACCGGGATGTGCCGGGCGAAGCTCCCCGGAGCCCGCAGGATAGGCCCATCGGCTTCGCGCTCTGCGGGCTGGGTGGTCTCAGCACGAACCAGATCGCGCCGGCGCTCGCCAAGACGCGCCACGCTCGGTTAGCCGGGGTCATAACAGGGAGTCCGGCCAAGGGCGAGGCGTGGGCGGCAGAGCACGGGATCCCGACCGGTAACGTTTATCACTACGACGGCATGCACGAGATGGCCGGCAATCCGGACATCGACGTCGTCTACGTCGTGACTCCCAACGCGCTGCACCATCGGCATACCCTGGCAGCGGCCCGGGCCGGCAAGCACGTGCTCATCGAGAAGCCGATGGCCGTTTCGGTCACGGAGTGTGAAGAAATGATCGGGGTGGGCCGACAGGAAGGCGTGAAGCTGGCCGTCGCCTATCGCCTGCAGTTCGAGCCTCATCACCTGGAATGCATGCGGCTGGCTCGCGAGAAGGAGTTCGGGGATACCAGGGTCATCGAGGCCGGCCTGGCATTCCGGATAGGAGACCCCGACCAGTGGCGACTGAAGGCGGAGCTGGCTGGCGGCGGCGCCCTGATGGATGTGGGTATCTATGCCCTGCAGGCGTGTCGCTATCTCACGGGCGAGGAGCCCGTGCAGCTGTCGGCTGTCGAAACCAAGACGGATCCGGTCAAATTCTCCCAGGTGGACGAGACTATCGCCTGGCAGATGACGTTCCCGAGCGGGGCCATTGCCACCTGCACGACCAGCTACAACGTGTCCGGGATCAACCGATTCCGCGTGTACGGGGAAACCGGCTGGTTTGGCATGGAACCGGCATTCAGTTACGGCGGTTTGCGGGGTCAGCGAAGCGATGACCGGCCGCTACGGTTCGAAGAGGTGGATCATTTCGCGGCGGAGATGGACGACTTCTCCCTCTGCATACTCGAGGGTCGGGAGAGCAAGGTCGCGGGGGAAGAGGGTCTTCGGGACCTGAGGGTGATCGAACGAATCTACGAGTCGATTCGGCTGGGTCAGTCCGTAACGCTCTAGCGAGCGGCAAGTTCACTTGCAATTTGCCCGTGAAGGCCTATCCTCTGCGTTCGCCGGCAACCGGGTCGGGGGCGTCCAGGAGCTCGTGAGCGAAAGCCTGTGTGGGAGAGTGCGGGGATGTGGATGACTGATTCGGAAGACAGGCCGGAGCGGCGAGTCGCTTCACTCGCCGCGCTCCTGCGTGCCGTCCCCCTCCTTTTCGTGGCCGCGGCCGCCGCCTGCTCGAATCTGTCCGCCCAGTCCACGAGACCTGCGGCCGTCGCCTGTCTGGTGCCTGACTCCGTCGGCAGCCAGCTGGAGCGCATCGCTCGACGAGCGGGCTGGGACGTGGGGGTCACGGCAGTCCACATCGAGACGGGTGCGCGGATCTCACTGAATGGAGACCGGCGGTTCCCGATGGCCAGCGTGTCCAAGATCCCGATGGCGCTGGAGTTCCTCCGCCTGGTGGACGCCGGCCAGATCCGTCTTTCCGATACCCTGCTGGTCCGTCCCACGGAGTTCGTGGCGGGCAACAGTCCGCTTGCCTCGTGGTCCGGTGGCCGTCCCGTAAGGCGCACCGTGGACAGCCTGTTCACCCTGATGCTTGCCGCATCCGATAACACCGCGACCGATGTGATTCTCCGCATGTCGGGTGGTCCCGAGGCAGCGACCCGGCGCGTCCGGGAGCTGGGGATAGAGGACGTCACGGTGGACCGGTCGGAGACGCGGACGTTTGCCGACCTCAGCGGAATCCCAAGTACGGTGCCGGAGAGCGAGTTGTACCGGTACTCGTATTTCCGGATGCGAGACGCCCTGCCGCAAGCACACCGCGACTCCGCACGTCTGGCCTACGGCGACGATCCGCGGGACACGGCGACCCCGGATGGGATGGCTCGCCTACTCCAGGAGATCCACCATGGCGCCGGCCTGAGTGACGCCACCCGGAGGTTGCTTCTGGACACCATGATGAAGAGCAAGTCCGGGAAACGGCGCCTGCGAGGGCAACTTCCGTCAGCCACGCCCGTGGCTCACAAGACGGGGACGATGGCCGGCGCGATCAACGATGTCGGGATCATGACCCTGCCCAGCGGGGATCACGTCGCGATCGCGGTGTTTGTCAATACGCTGTATCGAACCACGTACCGCCGCGAGCGTACCATCGCCGAAATCGGGCGCCTGCTGTACGACTACTTTGGACGGGACCACAGCTATCAGCGGCTGGCCTCGATTGGCGCCGCCTGTCCCACGACCCGTTCGGGACTCTAGCTGCCTCGGGTCTTGCTCCAGTTGGCGGCGTAGTAGATGGCGGCCCAGCCGACGGCGATGTAGACGATCCGGCCCAGTCCACCGAACACGGATGCAACGAGATTGAAACCGAACAGCCCGATGAGGCCCCAGTTCAGTCCGCCTGCGATCAGCAATACGGCGGCCAGCGTCTTCTTGTCCTTCATCCCATCTCTCCTGGTCAGGTGTGCAGGGGATTGTATGCGCATCCGGGACCGGTTTTCCAGCCCCACGCGTCAGTCTACGGGTGCCGGGCTCGGCGAGTTTCGGGAGGTCACATCGGAGTGCCTGACAAACCCGGGATGGGGTCGCTAGCTTAGGTCGCTGGCGCTGAGAACCGGATGAGACACCAACGGGAGGACTCGCGTGGCGGGCGCTGAGACGGCAGTCGGACCAAGCCGGCCGAAACACACCTTTGGAGTGTGGTCCGATATCCGCGCATTCTTCCTACATCGCCCGACCATTCCCACGCGGGTAGACCTTTCCGATCCCGCCAACCGGGCAGACTACACGAATCGAATCATGCAGCGTGTTGGGGTCGATGCGACGAAGTACGCGGTCCTCAACGTCCACAGGATCGGAATCAACGCTCCCATCCGCGTCGTGTTCCGAGAGCTTCTCAGTTGGGACGGAAAATCCCTGTGTTGGCCGGGCCACCTGGCTGCCGCCAGGAGAGTGGATGGCCGCATCGAGGATATCGAGATCCTCCTGCTTGGACGGAAGCGATTCCCGCTCGGGTTTGGCGCCGGACGACTGGGGGTCACGTTCATTCCGCTGTTCCGGATGCACGCGATCAAGATCCAGGGGGAGCCGGACTCGGCCTTCGACAACGCGCGCTACCTGTTGTTCGAGTGCACCGGTGGGTACCCGATCGGCTTCTTCTCGATGTATGTCCGATCGCCGATCGCCGCGCTGGGCGAGACGGAGCCCTCGCAGCTGTTCTTTGGAGTGGGCTTTGACTTCTACGGTCGCAAGGATTGGCCGACCTGGTCTCCGCTCATCCCGATATGGGAGGCGATACACAACCGGGCCACCACGAATATCTTGAATAGATTCAAGCAGTTATGCGAGTGGCAGCAACTGGAGAATACCTGCGGCGACTGAGCATCGGCCTCCTGACGGGCCCCTCCGAATAGCCCTCGGCCGGTCTACTCCATCCGCAGCGTGTTCATCGGATCCACCCGGGCGGCGCGCTGCGCGGGCACCAGGATCGATACTGCCGCGACCGTAAGCAGCAGCGCCACCACCAGCGTCAACGTCAGGGGATCGAACGCACCGATCTGGTAGAGCTGGCTGCGCAGCACGCGCGTCAAGGCCAGCGAGCCGAGAAGCCCGATTACGATTCCCGCCCCGGCCAGCACCATACCCTGTCCGAGAATCATCTGTAGCAACGAAGCGCGATCCGCACCGAACGTCATCCGGATGCCGAACTCGCGGAACCGTTCGCGCACGCCGTAGGACATGACCCCGTAGATCCCCATGGTTGCCAGGATGAGGGCCAGTCCCGCAAACACCGAGAGCAGTAGCGTGAGAATCCGCCGATTGCCGATGGAGTCGGCTATCAGCTCGTCCATGATCCGCACGTTGGAAATTGGCTGGTCGGCATCTACGCCGAACACGGTGCTGCGAACCGCCGGCACCACCGTGCCCGGATCCTGGGTAGTCCGAATGAACAGCGTCGTCTGGTTGGCTCCCACCTGTCGGTAGGGGAAGTACAGCTGCAGGCGAGGGGAAGCGTCCAGACCCAGGTTCTTCATGTGGCCGACCACGCCGACCACAGTGAAGTAGTCCGAGTCATCGCTGAGCGGGTCGCCGAACGTGATCCGCTTCCCGATCGGGTCCTCGTCCGGCCACCACTGCCGCACCATCTCCGTGTCCACGACGATGACCGGAGTTGCATCCAGGTCATCGGACCTCTCAAAGAACCGTCCCTGAATCAGCGGCAGCCCGACCGTTTCCGCAAAATCCTCGCTCACGGTTCGGATCTCGCCCCACGGGTTCGGTTCGTCCGGGCCCGGCACGTATCCCTCGATATTGAATATCGACGTGAACGTGCCGGCGCTGAACGGCACCTGCGTGGAGGTGCTGGCCGAGATGACGCCCGGAAGCGCCTCGAGCTCGGGAATCAGGCGGTCGAAGAAGGCCATCCGCTCCAGCCCATCCGGGTACTTGAAGACCGGAAGCCGCATGCTGGCGGTCAACAGGTGATCCGAACGGAAGCCCGGGTCCACTTCACTGATCCGATTGATGCTTCGGAGCATGAGTCCCGCACCCGTGAGCAGCATCAGGGCCAGGGCGAACTCCGCCACGACCAGTGAATGACGCAGCGTGCGACCGCTGCGCTCGGAGCGGGAACTCTGTCCGCCGTCCTTTATGGAGTTGTGCATGTCCAGCCGCAGCCCGTGCAGCGCCGCGCCGAGCCCGAAGATGACCCCTACCGCCAGCGAGACGATCAGCGTGAACAGCAGCACGCCCGTGTCCAGCTGAATCTCCGTGCGGGAGAGGTATGCCGGCCCGGTGAGCACCAGAGCGCGGATCCCGAGGTCGGCAAGCACGAGTCCGGCGGCTCCGCCCAAAAGCGACAGCACGACGCTCTCGGAGAGCAGCTGGCGGATCAGCTGCCAGCGCCCGGATCCCAGGGCGCGGCGAATGGCGATTTCCTTTCGCCGTCCGATGGAACGGGCCAGAAACATGTTGCCGACGTTGGCGCACGTGATCAGGAGCACGAAGCCGACGGCCCCGAACAGCAGCAGCAGCGTCGAGCGGTACCCGGCCGTGGCCCGATCGCCCAGCGAACCCACCGCGAGCGTCCAGTTGGGCGGATACGTACCCGGCAGCTCCTGCTTGATTGTCTCCGCCAGGCCGGCCATCTCGCTGGACGCCATCTCGACCGACGTTCCTTGCGAGAGGCGCGCGACAGCCCTGAAGCTCTCCCGGATCCTGAAGTTGTCCGAAAACGCATCAGGCTCCAGCCGGACCGGCACCCAGAACTCGCGTGTCGGATCGAAGAAATCCTCGAACTCCGGTTGCATGACTCCGACAATCTCGTATGGCTCCCCATCCAGCAGGATCGGGGTGCCGATGACCTCCTCGGATCCCCCGAGCCGCCGATCCCAGAAACCGTGGCTGATCACGACCACATTCGGGCCGCCGGGAACATCTTCCTCCGGCAGGAAGAGCCGACCCCGGACGGGTGCCAGACCGTACGTGGCCAGGTAGTCAGCCGACGCCAGCCCACCAAGCAGGCGTTCCGGTTGACCCGCACCGGTCAGGTTCGGCGCCCACCCCTGGACGATTCCGATGCTCTGGAAGCTCCGTGCCCGGTTCTGGTAGTCACGGAATCCGGGCGCCGAAATGCCGGTGACCAGGTCCACCGACGGGTAGTTGTGGTTGACCGTGACCAGTCCGCCCGGATCGTGATAGGCCAGCGGCCGCAACAGCAGGCTGTTCACGAAGCTGAAGATGGTGGTATTGGCTCCGATGCCGAGGGCAAGCGTGCCCACGACGATCAGGGTGTAGGCCGGGCTCTTCGCGAGACGACGTAGCGCCTGCCGGATATCTCGAAGTGTGTCCATCGTGCGGGTCCCTGTTTCCTGGAGGCCTCTCCTGTCGCTTGCTGGTGTCCAATGCGAACCGCGTGCCAACAGCTGCCCAAAACGTAACCGATTGTGGGAAATGGGATTACGGGTATGCGAGCCTCAGCGACAGTCCCACGGGTGTCCGGCCATGGGATCCGGTGTTTCGGAGCCGAACAGTCATCGAGGCGGGATCGGTCCTACGGCCGCCAGGCGTAGCTCAGCTTCAGGAAGAAGCTGCGGCTGAGCGTCGTGATGGCCACGTCCGTTAGACCCAAACGGTCATCGGAGTAGCCGGCAAACAGCACGGTCCGCGGGTTGACCTTGTAGGAGAACAGGAACTGGAGGAACACCTGCTGCTGGTTCTCCTCGACGGGGAAACCGTACATGTCCGGATTCCGGTCCAGGTCACGGTACTGGACTATCCCACGGACGAAGGCACGGGCATTGAAGTGGTAGACCAGCCGGCCCTGGGACAGGTTGGCCACGAAGATGGTCTGGCCCTGCAGGTGGAGCCGCTCGTAGGTGTGGCTCAAATCAAGTTGCAGGCGTGGACCGATCTGCAGGTTGACCTCGGGCGCCACACGCAGCATGTCGGCTTCCCGGACGTTGGCCACGTCGATCTCATCGCCGATCTGTGCAAACAGCTTTGCGGTAAAGTCTCCGGACGGTCGGAGCTGCAGGCGAGTGCGGTAGCGAGTCAAGTCGAATACTTCGTCCAGGAATCCCTGCCGGTCGAAGCTTGCCTCCCCGAACACGACGGACTGGAGCGGGCCTGCGTAGTTGACGCTGAACCGGGCTTCCTGGTCGACCAGCCGCTCGTCATAATCGTCCAGCCTGGTGCCGACGGCGCCGAGCATGATGCTGCTGAACCAGCGGTCCGACGATCCCCAGAAGGTGTAGAACGCGCCGCCGTGGAATCCACGCACGTTGACTCGCGGGACGAAGCCGGCGTCTCCGCGGTAGGAGGGGTCCAGGTCCCGGTATTCCAGGGCTGCGAACAGGTTGCGGCTCACGTGCTGGAAGCGAGCGAAGAACGCCTCTCCGGTGAATTCGCCGGTCGGCTGCTCGAAGCGCTCCGCTACTCCGTCCGCGTAGTCGGTGCGGGAATGGCTGGCAACGAACGACAGGACGTTGCTGCGCGACAGCCGGAACGCCCCATCGGCCGTGAAGACCCGGTTGTGGTAGTCGGAGCTCTCACGGCCGGTATAGAGTGCGCCCAGCGTGGATGATTGGCCCACGTCGCGGCGGTAGCGAGCCACCGCGCCGGTGACCTGCTGGTCCACCAGCGTGTCCCTGGAGAACTGCGACCCGGGGATGAGCAGGCGGTTCACGTCATCCTGGGTCACAAAGGTGCCGATCCCGTTCTTCTCGAGCTTGCCGAGAAACTTTCCGCCAGCGATGGGATCGACCACGGTGCGCGTGAACACCAGGGGGAGGTAGATCCCGCCTCCCGAGGCGAGCCCGAACAGGTCAACTCCCTCCAGGAAGAAAGGTCGCTTCTCGGGGAAGAAGAGCGCGAAGCGGCGGTTGACGGCCAGCTGCGCGACGTCGGCCTCCACCTGGGAAAAATCCGGGTTCACCGTACCGGACATCGAGACGTTGGGCGTGATCCCCCACTTGATGAACATCCCGGGCTCCACGTCCACCTTGCCCGTCTCCAGCGGACTCGCCACGGGAGCCTCCCGTTCGTCCGTCCGGACCGCGGTGAGCGTGGGGGTGATCTCCACGTTGCGGCCCGGCTGGACGCCCTGGAAACCGACCAGCTTGTCTGCCTGGCAGAGCAGGCAGCTGTTGTCGCGGTCCGTCCAGATGGTGCGTGTCCGGTGCCGGATGCTCCTTGGATACGAGCGATCGGCGATGAATCCCCAGGTCTGGACTTCCGTTGCCGGCTGGAATCCCAGGGACTTGAAGGGAATCGAGATCTCGATCACGTAGCCATCCTCCGTGATCCGCCCCGAAGAGTCCCAGATGGCGTCCCACGAGAAATCCTCGGACCCCTGGCTGAGGATGGCATCCATCTGTACTCCGAACGGGTTCACCCGGAACTCGTACGCCCGCCGCTGATCGTTGAATGTATCCAGCAGGAAGACGATGTGATCGTCCTGGATAGGTGTGTCGCGGTCCATGACGTGAGCGCGGATTCGTCGGGGCTCCGGGTCAAACGCCCGGCAGGCCACGTACAGGTTGTCGTCGTCGTACGTGACCAGGCACTCGGTGTCTACAGGCGCCGGTGTGTTGTCGCCCGGCGTCCACTCGTATGGCAGCGGCATGGAGACGGCGGTCTGCCAGGCGGCCTCGTCCAGCGTGGCATCCAGCCTGATCTCCGAGGTGGCCGGCTGGACCGTGAACGTCTGGGCCGGCCGTGGCGTCTGCTGGTCTGAGGGTGGGGTGTCTTCGGGCTCCGTGGGTTCCTGCGAAACGAGTGGCAACGGGATCCCGAATGCGAACAGGATGAGCGCCAACGGGAGAACCGTCTTACAGCGGTGGTGCTCTGAGCGACTCTTCATGACAGCCCCGTGGGTCTGGCTCGTACGCCGGAGTCGACGATCCCATCCCGGCGCCAAGACCAGACTCCGGGGCGTTCCCGCTTACTACCTGACTATGTGACACATCAAGGAGACGCAAGGATGGATCGCGCTCCTGTGGCGGCCGGGCTGCCGTGAGCGATGACCGATCGCGCTCCTGTGGCGGCCGAGCTGCCGAATCTGCAAAGTGTGTCGGTCTAACACGTCATTAGCCGCCACGGAGACTCCGATGCAGACACGTCGCACTACCCGTCCTGTCCTCGCCACCATCGCGCTGCCCCTGTTCCTGGGCACGCTGCTTTCGACCCCGACACCGGCCGTCGCGCAGGACGAGGTGGCTGCCGCGGATGCCGTGGCCGCCGGTCCCCGGCCAATCCAGCTGCAGGACATCTACGACTGGAAGCGCCTCAATTCGGTCACGCTATCCAGGGATGGGCGGTGGCTGGCCTACCGTTCCAGCCCGAACGAGGGCGACGGCGAGGTCATCGTTCGCAGCACCGAGGACGATACGGAGTACCGCTTTCCGGTAGGGGACACGGGAGGCCCATTCGGCGGCAGCGGCTCGATCGAGATCTCCGAGGATTCGCGCTGGGTCGCATTCATGATTCAGCCGGATCGAGAGATGGCCAAGAAACTCCAGAAGCGGAAGAAGCCAGTTCGCGGCAAAGTGGGCCTGGTGGACCTGGCTGCCGGTGAGCTGACGGAGTTTGACGGTGCGCGGGGCTTCGCGTTCGCTGGAGAGGCGGTGGGCTGGATCGCCCTCCAGCGCTACGCGCCGGAAGGGCAGGGTGGAGGAACGGCTGGCGGTGGCGACGGCGAAGATGCCGATCCCACCGGCACCGATCTCCTGCTCCACAACCTGGACGACGGGACGCGCTTCAGCATCGGCAACGTCTCGGACTTCGCGTTCGACGAGTCGGGCCGGTGGTTGGCCTGGCTGATCGCGACGGAGGGCAAAGCAGGAAACGGCGTGCAGCTGCGCGACATGGAGACCGGTGTGGTACGGGTGCTGGAGAGCGATGAGGCAATCTACAGTCGTCTCAACTGGACCGAGGACACGGACGGTCTGGCCGCTCTGAAGGCCGTGGAAGATGACGACTACGAGGACAAGCTCCACAGCATCGTGGCGTTCCGGAGCTTCGGCGACACCGGACCCACGACCATCGTCTACGATCCTCACCAGGATCCGGATTTCCCGGAGGGCATGACGATCTCGCCCAACCACACGCCCCGTTGGACCGAGTCGATGGACGCCCTGCTGTTCGGGATCCACGAAGCGGAGATGAAGGAGGACGCTGCGGATCAGGCCGAGGCCGAGGACGCGGAGGGTGAGGACGGCGAAGATACCGATGAGGGCGTTGGTGACTCCGACGACGAAGAGGGCGATGAAGGCCCATCTGGACCGGGTTCCGCGGACGAGGACGAAGAGGACAGGCCCGACCTGGTGATCTGGCACTGGAAAGAAGCCAGGCTGCAGTCGTTGCAGCAGACGGAGGAGGGGATCGACAAGAACTTCAGCTATCTGTCGGTCTACCGGCCCGACGAAGACGGCTTTGTCCGGCTGGCAGACGACGATGTACGAGACGTCATGCCCGGGCCGAACGGTCGCTGGGCCATCGGTACGAACAACGACGAGTACGAGCTGGCGGCGAACCTGGACGGGCGCGAGTTCCGCGACGTGTATGCTATCGACATGCGAACCGGCGAGCGGACCCTGATGCTGGAGGGCATCCGGTGGACGTTCGGGCTCTCACCGGACGAAGGCCACTACCTCTACTACCTGGATGGGCACTACCACACCTACCAGCTGGCGACCGGAGAGCACCGCATCGTCAGCCAGGATGTGCCGACTTCGTTCATCAACACCGAGAGCGACCTCAACGTCGTGGATCCACCAGTGTCTCCCATCGGCTGGTCCAGCGACGGCGGCTCGGTACTGCTCTACGACAACTGGGACATCTGGAAGGTCGCGGCGCATGGCGACGCCGGCGTAAACCTCACGGTGAACGGGAAGCAGGATGGCATCCGGTATCGTCGTCGCTTCCGGCTGGACCCGGACGAGGAAGGAATCGACCTGGCGAAGCCCATCTACCTGGCACCCTACGGGGAGTGGACTAAGAAGAGCGGGATCGGACGGCTCAACCCCGGAGACACGGGGGTCGAGATGCTGACATGGGCGGATGCCGCCTACGGGTCGCTGCAGAAGGCGGAGGATGCCGACACGTACGTCTTCACGCGGGCCACGTTCCAGGACTATCCCGACTACTACACCACCGACCAGAGCTTCCGCCGCCCGCAGAAGATCACCCAGGCGAATCCACAGCAGGCCGAGTTCGCCTGGTCCTCGGGATCGGTTCTGGTGGATTACGAGAGCGCGAAAGGCGATCGCCTCCAGGCCGCGCTTCACCTGCCGGCTGACTACGAAGAAGGCAAGAGCTACCCCACCATCGTCTACATTTACGAGAGGCTCTCGCAGACGCTGAACAACTACACCGTTCCGTACCACAGCGGGTTCAACAAGTCGCTGTATACCAGCAACGGCTTCGCCGTCCTGATGCCGGACATCACGTACACCGTCAACGACCCCGGGATGTCCGCCGTCTGGTCGGTTCTGCCGGCTCTCGAGGCAGCCGTCGCGACGGGGGTCGTCGATCCCGAACGGGTGGGCATTCACGGACACTCGTGGGGCGGGTACCAGACAGCCTTCCTGATCACGCAGACGGACGCGTTCGCTGCCGCCGTGGCCGGGGCCCCGCTCACGAACATGATCAGCATGTACAGTTCCATCTACTGGAACTGGGGGGCATCCAATCAGCGGATCTTCGAGAGCAGCCAGGGCCGCTTCACCGGCGGCTACTGGGACCTGACCGAGGCGTACACGCGCAACTCGCCGGTCTATTTCGCGGATGAGGTGGAGACTCCGCTTCTCCTGCTCCACAACGACAAGGACGGAGCCGTCGACTGGAACCAGGGAATCGAGTACTTCAACACGCTGCGCCGCCTGGGCAAGCCGGTCGTGATGCTGCAGTACGTGGGCGAGAACCACGGTCTGCGCCAACCGCCCAACATGAAGGACTACACGGTCCGGATGATGGAGTACTTTGGCCATCTCCTGAAAGGCGCCGAAGCTCCCGAGTGGTGGACCGAGGGGGTTCCGCACCTGGAGATGGAGGACCACCTGAAGGAGCGGGCGCACCTGGTGAAGCCCAGGGACAAGAAGGACGAGGAAGAACAAAAGAAGAAGCCGGAGAAGATCACGGCCTCGCCGGCGCCCGATCGGTCCAGCGACGGACCGCGATGACGATGCTTGCCGAAATCAACCTGGAGCGGATGCGATCGTCCCAGGTGGCGGCCGCGCTTGAGGCCGGCTACACGACGGCCGTGGTACCGTGCGGCTCCGTGGAGCAGCACGGTCCCCACCTCCCGCTGTTCGTGGATGCCGAACATGGTGTCCGCCTTGGCGAGGAAGTGGCGCGGCGGCTCGGGAACGCCCTCGTCGCTCCGACCATCCGCGTAGGCTGTTCCGAGCACCACATGAGCTTCACCGGCACAGTGTCCCTGTCCGTGGAGACGTTCGCTGCCGTCTGCAGCGACTATTGCACCAGCCTGGATCGGCACGGTTTCCGGCGCATCTGCTTCCTGCCATCCCACGGCGGCAACTTCCAGCCGCTCGCCGACATGTTGGAAGATCTGAACGCCTCTGTCAGTCCCGGTTGCACGGTAGTCGCGTTCACCGACCTGGTTGGCGTGATCGAGTGCTGGAAGCGTGCGGTGGAGGAGGAGGCCGGCCTCGGGGAGCGCGTGGGCGGTCACGCCGATATCGCCGAGAGCTCCATCATGCTGGCCCTCCATCCCGATCTGGTCCGGGAGGACCTGG
This sequence comes from Gemmatimonadota bacterium, assembly GCA_039587395.1. GTDB lineage: Bacteria > Gemmatimonadota > Gemmatimonadetes > Palauibacterales > Palauibacteraceae > JBDHIQ01. The sequence continues at coordinate 14,366 of JBDHIQ010000028.1, read as the reverse complement.
CCGTGGAGGGGTTCCTCCCTGCGCTGGAAGACGAAGTCATCGATCGCATCATCCGGGACGGCTTCAAGTCGGTCACGCCTACCGGAGTCCTGGGCGACGCCCGTGGCATGAGCCGGAAGATCGGTGAGCGCTGCATCGACGAGCTGGCCGATCTGATGGCGGAGGCGTTCCGAGCCGCTGCTGACGCAGCCGCTGCCGGGCCGCCTGCTGCCGGAGAACGCACCAGTGGGGCGCGCATTGACTGACGGACGCATCCTCCTGGAAGCCTGCGTGGACTCCGTCGATTCTGCGCTCGCTGCGCAGGAGGGAGGCGCGGGACGCATCGAGCTGTGCGACGACCTGCTCGAGGGGGGAACCACGCCCAGCGCTGGAATGATCGCCGCCTGCAAGGAGCGGCTGGAGATTCCGGTGTTCGTGATGATCCGGCCTCGCGGCGGGGACTTCCTCTATTCGGATTCCGAGCTGGACGTGATGAAGCGCGACGTGACGATTGCCCGAGACCTGGGGGCAGACGGCGTCGTGTTCGGACTGCTCCTGTCCGATGGATCCGTGGACACGGAGCGCACGGCGGAGCTGGTCCAGGCGGCCGGGCCGATGGCCGTTACGTTCCATCGCGCCTTTGACGTGTCGCGGGACGCCGCGGAAGCGCTGGAGGCACTGATCGAGCTCGGGATCGACAGGGTCCTGACCAGCGGCCAGGCGCCGAGCGTTCCCCAGGGAATCCGCGTCATCTCACGGCTGGTGGAACAGGCGCGCGGAAGGATCGGCATCCTGCCAGGCGGTGGAGTTGACGAACTCAGCGTCCAGCGCGTGGTGGTCGCTACGGGCGTCCGGGAAGTGCACGTGAGAGGCACGACCGTCCTGCCAAGCCCCATGGACTACCGCAATCCGGGCATCGACTTCGGAGGCCGGGCAACCGCGCCCGCGGATGACTCACGTGAGGTCACGGACCCGGCACGCATCCGACACATGGTGGAGATCCTGCGACGACAGGACTAACAGCGACGGCAAATTGGAGGATCAGCAGTGAGCCACGGCCGAAGACTATTCAGCACACTGGTTGTCACACTGGGGATCGCGCTTCCCGCAGCTCTTCTGCTTGGAGCATCGCTTGCGAGGTTCCCGGTACAGGAGAGCCAGGACGTGATGGAGCGGTTTCGCCGCATGTCGGCGGAGGCGGAGGAGCGAGGCCTCGCCGAGCCGTTCCGTGGCGTGACAGCGGACGGCCAGGTCGTGCCCGGCTTGTTCGGCATCCGCTCGACCGGAGTGTCCACGGAACCTGTCCGGCAGGCCGCGGCGGCTTTCCTCCAGAGCCTTGACGACGAACAGCGCGAACGCACTACGTTCGCCGTGGATGACGACGAGTGGCGCAAGTGGATGAACCAGCATTTCTACATCCGGCAGGGTGTTGGATTCGACGAGATGAGCGAGCGCCAGCGCGAGGCCGCGTTCGGTTTGCTGGGGGCTTCTCTGAGCGCCAGAGGCCTGAGGCTCACGCGCGACATCATGCGGCTCAACCATACCATCGGGGAGCTGAACGACGACAACTTCGTGGAATACGGCGAGTGGCTCTACTGGATCACCGTCATGGGTGAGCCGTCGGCCGACCAGCCGTGGGGATGGCAGCTGGATGGCCATCACGTGATCATCAATTACTTCGTTCTGGGCGACCAGGTGGTCATGACGCCGCTGTTCATCGGTTCCGAGCCGGCCATCGCAGAGTCGGGCAAGTACAAAGGGACGGCAGTCATGCAGGAGGAACAGGCGCTCGGTCGGGAGATGATCGCCGCGTTGACCGAAGAGCAGCGGAACCGGGCGATTCTCGAGGTTGCGAAGGATGCCAACAACACGCTTGGCGAGGCGTTCAAGGACAATCTGACCCTGGACTACGCCGGCGTCCCCGCCAGTTCATTCTCTCCCGACCAGAAGACACGGCTCCTGGCGCTCATCGAGCGCTTCGTCGGCAACATGGATGAAGGCCACGCGCGAGTTCGCATGGAGGAGGTGGAGGAGCACCTGGACGATACGTGGTTCGCGTGGATCGGCGACACCGATCCGGATGCCGTGTTCTATTATCGAATACACAGCCCTGTGATCCTGATCGAGTTTGACCATCAGCGACCCGTCGGCATGCGTCATCTGTTCGAGACACGAGCGCCGAATCGGCAGCACATTCACGCGGTGGTGAGAACGCCCAACGGCAACGACTACGGGAAGGACCTGCTGCGGCAGCACTACGAGGAGCACGCCCACGGCGAGGATACCTCGCATGGAGCGGAGCATTCTCCGTGACCTGGTCTGACTTGATCCGTCTTCATAACGGGCACTAGTTTTCTTCGCCCAGAGTACGATTGGATCATGGCACCACCGGCCCAGCCGATTTGCCTGACTGGAGGAATCCGTGTCCGCTAGAAAGCTGCCTGCCCGCACGTTGACCGCCCTGGCCTGCATGGGCGTTTTCCTGCTGCCCGCCTCGTTGCGCGGCCAGAGCGCCAAGTTCGACGAGTTTCCCGACAAGAAACCGACGGTCGGCGACGTGGCTCCGGATTTCACCCTGCTGACGGTCGAGGGCGGGCCTTTCGTGCTCAGCGAGGCGTATGCGGAGAAACCGGTGGTGATCGAGTTCGGCTCCTACACATGACCTCCGTTTCGTCGGCGGTCCGCCGACGTCGAGAAGATTCGCGAGGAGTTTGAAGACCAGGTGACGTTCATCGTCCTCTACCAGCGTGAGGCGCACGCCGGAGAGTACAGCTTCGAGGAGGTCGAGCAGCCGACCACCATGGAGGCCAGGCAGGAGCTGGCAGAGAAGGCGTGCGACGAGCTGAAGATAGCCACGACCGTCGTGATCGACGACATGGACAACTCGGTCCGCGTCCTGTACGGCGAGCTTCCCAACAGCGCGTACATCATCGACCGGGGCGGCCTGATAGCCCACAAGGAAGCCTGGGCGAAGCCGGACGATTGGCCGGACATCCTCCGGGGCCTGCTGGGGGGTCACTAGCGCACGGCTGCCTGGCGGCCGACGTCACTTTAGTCCGCCCCGATTGGCGCCGTCCAGCGCCAGTCGGGGGCGAATTTCCGCCTACCCTCTCCCGGTGTGCCGGTAACTTCCGTACCATATTGTGCATCGTCATGCGTCAGATAACCACACGACTGCAAGTGTGAGTGCCGATCAAAGGAGGATTACCATGTCGGACAGCGTCTACAAGATCATCGAGCTGGTCGGGACCAGCGAAAACTCGTTCGAAGAAGCCGCCAAGAACGCCGTAGAGACGGCCTCCAAGAGCCTCAAGGACCTGAGGATAGCCGAAGTCAAGAAGCTCGATCTGAAGGTGGAGAACGGCATCGTCGTCGCGTACCGAGCCCGGGTCAACCTGTCCTTTCGCTACGAAACCGACTAGTTCGCGGAACGCCGTACCAGACGTATCGACGACAGGGGGTGGTCCGTAGGGCCGCCCCCTTCGCCAATCCCTCCGGAGGTATCATGAAGAAGGTCAATCTGCTCGTTGCCGTGATCGCCCTGCTCGGCGTCACTCCCGGTCCACACGATCTCCATGCGCAGGGCCCACCGGTGACGGATGCCGGCACGATCATGTTGAGCCAGCCGGCCACGAGCGCGGCTCACATCGCGTTCACGTACGCCGGAGATCTGTGGGTCGCCCGTCATGACGGCAGCGATGTGCGTCGGCTGACCACTCACCCGGGTGTGGAAACGAACCCCCGGTTCTCGCCGGACGGACGCACACTGGCGTTTAGCGGTGAATACGATGGCAACACGGATGTGTTCGTGGTTCCGGTCCAGGGCGGCGTACCCGAGCGCCTCACTTGGCACCCGGGGGCGGATATCGTCCAGGGATTCACGGTAGACGGACAGGGGGTGCTGTTCACTTCCTCGCGCAGCACGTACACGGGCCGACACCGTCAGCTGTTCACCGTGTCGCTCGCCGGGGGGCATCCCGACCAGCTTCCCATCCCCCATGCCTTCAAGGCGACGTACTCGCCGGACGGTTCGCACATCGCATACACTCCGCTGTACGAACCCTTCAACCAGTGGAAGAACTACCGGGGCGGGACCGCGACGCGAATCTGGCTCTTCGACACGGCCGACTACTCCGTGCAGGAGATTCCGCAGCCGGAGGGCCGCAGCAACGACACGGACCCGATGTGGATTGGCGACCAGGTCTACTTCCGGTCGGACCGCAACGGCGAATTCAACCTCTTCTCCTTCGACCCGGGAAGTGAGGAGATCCGACAGCTCACCTCGCACGAGGACTTCCCGGTCCTGGCCGCATCCGCGGGCGGCGACCGGATAGCCTACGAGCAGGCGGGCCGCATCCACCTTCTGGACCCGGGCTCAGGGCAGCAGCGGCCGGTCCCCATCGCGATTGCCACCGACCTGGTCGAAGTGCGGCCCCGGTTTGCCGAAGGCACTCGCTTCATCAGGGACGCCACCGTCTCGCCGTCCGCCGCGCGGGCGGCCTTCGAGTTCCGCGGTGAGATCGTAACCGTGCCCCGGGAGAAAGGGGACCACCGTAACCTGACGCGGACGCCCGGTGCGCATGAACGGTTCCCGGCCTGGTCGCCCGACGGAAGCTCGATAGCCTACTTCTCGGACGAGTCCGGCGAGTATGCCCTTCACGTGGCGCCGCAGGACGGGAAGGGTGGCGCAAAGGCGTACGCTCTGGACGGGGCCGGGTTCTACGACAACCCGCGCTGGTCCCCGGACGGCACGATGATCAGCTACACGGACAACGCCAGGGCCATCTTCTGGATCGACCTGGAAAGCGGCCAGACCACCCGGGTAGACGCCGACATGATGTACAGTCCGGTCTCCACGCCCCGGCACTCCTGGTCGCCGGATTCCCGCTGGCTACTCTACAGCAGGAACAACGCGACGAACCTGCGCACGCTCTACGTGCACTCGATCGAAAGCGGAGAATCACGGCCAATCAGCGACGGGTTGAGTGAAGTGGCGGACGCCGTGTTCGATGCCAGTGGCAAGTACATCTATATGGCCGTTTCCACCGATGCCGGACCCGTGATCCAGTGGTTCGCGCAGTCCAACGCCGACTTCGACATGACGAACTCCATCTACCTGGTCGTGCTCGAGAGCGGTACGCCGTCGCCGCTGGCCAGGGAAAGCGACGAGGAGGAAGGCGCGGAATCGGACGCAGCGGGAGAGGAAGGGGCTGGAAACGGCAACGGTGATCAGGCCGGCAGCGAGGGTGACGACACCGAAGTGCGCATTGACTTCGAAGGCCTGGATCAGAGGATCCTCGCGCTACCCCTGCGTCCCGCCGGCTACCGATCCTTGCAGGCAGGCAAGCCGGGCCAGCTGTTCTACCTTCGCTCGGATACCGACGGAGGGTTCGGCGGGCCCGGTGGAGAGACCAGCCTGCGCAGGTTCGACCTGGACGAGCGTGAGGAAACGATCCTGCTCACCGGCACCCGTGGGTTTGAGCTGTCAGGAGACGGGAAGAGCGTCCTGTACGCCACGTCGCAGGGAGCGTGGTTCATCGCCTCGGCGACCGGGGGCGAGATTCGCGGGGATGAGGGGAAGATCGCGGCAGGCGACATCCAGGTCCGGATCGAGCCGCGCGCCGAGTGGGCCCAGATCTACCAGGAGGCGTGGCGGATCAACCGTGACTTCTTCTACGACCCGGGCATGCACGGCGCCGATTGGGACGCGCTCAAGGAGAAGTACGCCGTCTTCCTGCCGCACCTGGTAACCAGGGCGGACCTGAATAGGCTTCTGCAATGGCTGCATAGCGAGCTGGGCGTGGGGCATCACCGTGGTGGCGGTGGCGACTTCCTGCTGGACGCGGACAACGTTCCCGGTGGGCTACTCGGCGCGGACTTCGACGTGGACCAGGGCCGCTACCGGTTCGCCAAGGTGTACGGTGGCCTCAACTGGAACCCTGGCCTTCGGTCGCCGCTGACGGAACCGGGCGTGGAGGTGCAGACCGGCGAGTACTTGCTGGCCGTGGAAGGCCGGGATCTCCGCTCTCCGGAAAACCTGTTCAGCCGGTTCGAGAATACCTCCGGCAAGATCGTGGAGATCACCGTGGGCCCCAATGCCGATGGCACGGGATCGCCCGTGATTGGGTGGAGGGCAACCTCCGCAAGGTCGACGAGGCTACGGACGGACGGGTGGCCTACGTGTATGTCCCGAACACCGCAGGTGCCGGGCACACGTACTTCAAGCGCTATTTCTTCCCGCAGTCGGACAGGGAAGCGATCATCATCGATGAGCGCCACAACGGGGGCGGTCAGATCGCGGACTACTACATCAACATCCTCCGCCGCCCGTTCACCGCATACTGGGCCACGCGGTACGGAGCGGACCTGGAGACTCCCCAGGGGGCCATCTTCGGGCCCAAGGTCATGCTGATCGATGAGACGGCGGGCTCGGGTGGCGACCTGCTTCCGTGGATGTTCCGCAAGTTCGAGATGGGCACTCTGGTGGGTCGGCGGACCTGGGGTGGGCTTGTAGGCGTCCTGGGCCGAACCTGGCGATCTGGACGGAGGACGGCTGGGTGGTGGAGAACGTCGGCGTGCCACCGGACATCGAGGTGGAGCAACTACCCGCCGACGTGATCGCGGGCCGTGACCCACAGCTCGAAAAGGCCATCGAAGTCGTCATGCAGCAGTTGGAGGCCAATCCGCCGCAGCGGCTCACGCGGCCGCCATTCCCGATTCGGGTGAGGCCGTAGTTCACGAACGAGGGGCCCCGCGAGTCGGGGCCCTTCCTTACATCTCGCACCTGAGACTTGCCGCACCAACGTCCGCGGCTAGCTTTTTCACATGGCCAGCAACATCGATCAACAGATCGAGGTACGCCGGGCCGTCGAAGCCGATGCACCTGCCATCACACGTCTGTTTCTCGCGGCCTACGGGGAGGACTACACCTACCCGCAGTACTATGACGAGCAGCACGTCAAGAAGCTGATCTACAGCAACGACATGCTCATGTTCGTCGCCGAGGATGTACAGGCCCGAAGAGTGGTGGGTACCGGGTCCGTCATCCTGGAGATCGGCGCCTACACGGATCTGGTCGGTGAGTTCGGCCGGCTGGTCGTGGAACCCGAATCACGCGGACGCGGAGTAGGGACCCTGCTGATGCGTGCCCGGCTGGAGCGGGTCCGTGACAGGTTGCACGTCGGGTTGGCCGAGGCCAGGACGGTCCATCCCTTCTCGGTTCGGATCGGTCAGGCTCACGGCTTCGCGCCGGTCGGGTTCGTGCCGATGAAGAACCGGTTCGGAAATCGCAGGGAGAGCCCGTGCATTCTCGTGCAGCATTTCGGGAACGCCCTCCAGCTGCGGAAGAATCACCCGCGCATCGTTCCGGAGGCGTATCCGTTGGCCGGTCTGGCCATGCAGAACGTGGGGCAGGAGCTGGATGCCATCGTAGACGAGGAGGCCGTCCCCTACTCACATGGACTCGGCTTCGACATTCAGGAGCTGACGTCCGATGGGTACTCTAAACTGCTGCGCATAGAGCGTGGCCGGGTGCTAAGACGGGAGATCTTCGGTCCCCTGCGCCTCCACTACGGTTTCTTCAAGCTTGTGGCCACGCACTCCACGTATCTCATCGCCAGAGACAAGGGAAAGATCGCTGGGGCCATCGGATTCACCCGCGACGACGCGGAACAGAACATCCGGATCTTCGAGCTGATCTACCCTAATGAGGCGGCCATCGTCTTCCTCCTGCGTGAGTTGGAGCAACGTTCGCGAGACGACTGGGGAATCGCGACGATCGAGATCGACGTCAGCGCCCACGCGCCGCGCATGCAGCGCACGCTCGTGGAGCTGGGGTACATCCCCACGGCCTACGTTCCCGCGATGGCGTTCCACAGGTCCGAGCGACGTGACATCATTAAGATGTCTCGACTCCTGATTCCCCTGCGGACGAGTCCCGTTCTGGTGAACTGGCCGGCGAAGGAGGTGGCCGAGCTCGTCCTGAGGGCATTCGTCCGCAGTCAGGTGCAGCCCAAGATCGGCGAGGCTGTGGATCGCATCGGGCTTTTCGAGGGTCTGGCCGACGAACAGGCGCGACGCCTGGCCGGCATGTTCGAGTACCGGCGGCTGGAGGACGGGACGACCGTGTTCACGCAGGGTGAGACGAGCCAGGAGATGTATATCATCCTCAGTGGCAGTCTGGACGTATTCGTGGAGGGTGCGACCAGGCCGGTCGGCTCTGTTGGTGCCGGAGAGTGCCTGGGAGAGGTCGCGCTGCTGTCCAACGCCGGTCACTCGGCGAGCGCCCTCGCCGTAGAACCGGTGGAGCTGGGAGTGTTGACGCGCGAGGCGCTGACCGACCTGATCCGCCAGCGGCCCGATGTCGGCGTCGTATTGTTCCGTAACGTGGCGCGTGGGTTGGGCGAGAAGCTGCGCCGGGTGGATCTGCTGAACGTGATCGGCACGACCGATGCCGCCTGACGTGCCGATGCTCGCGGGTGGCCCGGGCTAATGGGAAAGCGCCGAACCCCCATCGTGACCGGAGGAGAGCCGGACCATTCCGCGCGGCTCCGCCATGCCGTCCCGGTAGCGACCCTGGATCTTCACGGCTTCAAGACCGAGCAGGCCCGGCAGCGACTACGGGGCTTTCTGGAGCGTGGGGCCCGGCAGCACAGCGGACAGCCGATCCTGGTGATTACCGGCAAGGGCTCTAGATCACCGGATGGGCCGAGGCTTCGCCCCATGGTCCTGGAGGAGCTGGCCAGCCAGGACGAAGTAGTGGCGGAGTGGGAGCTGTCGCTGGACCGGGGAAGCGTGTTCGTCCGCCTCCGCTAGGCTACGCGCCCGGCAACGACGTTGCCTCCGGTGCAGCCCAGCCGACAATACTGAACAAGAGCTTGACAATCCGCGCTAATGTCATGTATTATCTCGACAATAATTGAACAAACGGCGTCCCCGGCGTCTCGGTTGGGGAAGATCACTCCGCAGGAGGAAAGAGTCCACAATGGGGAAGGTTGACCGGTCTACGATACTGATACTGACCGCGGCATTCATCTCGTTTCTGTTCTCCGTGATTCTCTGGTTCTTCATAGACAAGGACACGGGGCTGTTCGTCGGCATCTGGGTGCCTTCGATCCTATCCTTCGGTGCACTCCTCCGGAGACCGGTGTGACGACGGACGTGCTGGTGGCGCTTGTCGGGGCGCTGGCTCTGATTCTGACCCTGGCTGCGGGGCGCCTGGGCCTGGCCTCGGAGAGGTACCGGCTGGCCACCACGTCGGAGCGTCTGGCCCTCCACTATGACCGCGAGGGAGAAACGGATCAGGCTGCGAAGTACTACACGGAGTTCGTGCGGCTCGCCTCGGACCAGAGTGACGGATCTACGCCGCGAGTGGATGCCGCACGGCGGCGCTTGAACGAAATCAAGAACCCCGGCGGCTGATCCAGTCGGCACGGCCGGAAACATCCAACGCGACAAACGGGAAGACCCTTGACTCTAGAGACATCCATCGCCGTCGTCGGAATCGTGGTGTTCGCGCTCGTATTTGTAGCCGGAATCCTTATGTTTCAATCCTGGGGCGACCTCGACAACTGATTGAAACAGAGGAACGCGCGCGACCATGAGATACCTGGCACTCTATGGCTTCACCCTGCTGGTCTTTCTCGCCATTGACTTCCTGTGGCTCGGTGCTGTGGCCCGCGGATTCTACAGCGACCAGCTCGGCCACCTGCTACGCCCCTCCGTCCGCTGGGAAGCGGCGTTTCTCTTCTACCTGATCTTCGTTGCCGGCCTTCTCCATTTCGTGGTCCTGCCTGAGCTGCGAGACGGCTCTCTGGTGCGTGCCGTGCTCCGCGGGGGATTCTTCGGCCTTGTCGCTTACGCGACCTACGATCTCACCAACCTGGCTACCATGCGCGGTTTTCCGGCCCTGGTCGTGGTGGTTGACATGGCCTGGGGCTTCGTCCTGGCGGCAGCGGTGTCGACCGCAGCCTTCCTCATCGGCGGCCGCATCTTCGGGCCAGATTCGGGCATCTAGCGGTCTGACGTTTAACAGTTCGCCTCGTCCCGTTGTCTTAGGATCTGAAATCCTACAATTGGAATGGCGCGCAAGAACGCCAGAGCAGAGAACGGAAATGCGGCAGGGGGTAGGCATGAAGCAGGAATTGAAGCTGGGGCTGGTTGCCCTTTTCACGGCATATCTCGCGGCCTGTGGCACCGATACATCGGGTCCCGCGAATTTCAGCGACGAAGTGATCGATGCGGACATCGCCATGCTTGCCGCCGACGGCGCGCTAGATGACCTGTCGGCCATGCACGAGCGCACCGCCAGGGGGGCTTTCGAGCACACCCGAACCGTCTTGTTCTTCGGGGAAGGCGATGCTCCTCAGAATGAGTACCATCCGACGGAGACCATGTGGATCGAGATCACCAGTGAGATGAGCGGCGAGATCACGCGCGACAACTGGTCTGCTACCATGAACCGCAACAGGGAGATCGAGATCACGGGTCTTCTGGGTGAGGAGACCGAGCGCACAGTCAACGGCGTGGGCTCCGAGTCATCGACTCGGGTACGTAATTCGGACGAGTTCGGCACGCGGACGTACGTGATGTCGGGAACCTCGGTCATCAACAATGTGGTCCACGGGGTCCCGAGGGAGGAATTCCCCCATCCGCTGTCGGGCTCCATCACGCGCGACATCGAAGTGGTCATCACCAACGGACCCAACGGAGACGAGACGCGCTCGCGGACGGTGGTGATCACGTTCAACGGAACGGAATTCCCGGAGATGACCGTGGATGGCGTGCCGTTCGAGGTGGACATGAGCGCTCCGGGCGGCCCCAGACCGTTCCGCAAGGGTCACCACGGCGGCCCCGGCAAGTAAGGCGGTCTCCGCAGCGAAGCCCGGGGCTCTCGATACGGACGCCCCGGGTACCAGGACCACGCAAGAGCTCCGCCCGGGCGGGGCTCTTCGTGCATCGAGCTCTACCGCTTACGGAAACGCCACCGTCCGGCAGCGGGACGCCGCCTGGCGGGGATCAGGCCAGGCACCCTGAAGGCCAGCAGGACCGCCAGGGCAGCGAGGAAGATCAGCGGCTCCCGGGTGTCGGCCTTCACCTTCCAGAAGAAGTGGATCCCTCCCAATGCGGCGGCCAGGTAGACCAGCTGGTGAAGCCGTCTCCATTTCTTGCCCAATCGACGAATCCAACCGGTAGTGGACGTTACCGCCAGCGCGATGAGGATGAGCCAGGCGGCGAATCCGATGGTGATGAATGGTCGCTCGGCGATGTCCTCGATGATGTATCCGAAGGCGAAGAACTGATCGAGGACCAGGTAGGTCAGGAAGTGCAGGGTTGCGTAGAAGAAGGCGAACAGACCTATCAGCCGGCGGAATCGGATCACCCGGTGCCGGCCCGTGAGGCGGCGTATCGGGGTGATCGACAGGGACGCGAGCAGGAGGAACAGCGCCCACCAGCCGGTCTGGTGGGTGACCTCCTCGATCGGGTTGGCACCCAGGTTCCCGGTGGCGGCCCGCCAGGCCAAAATCCCGGCGGGAGTCAGGCACAACAACCAGATCCCCGCCTTGCTCACCGCGATCCTGGACACCTTGCCGGCCGTGGACGTGGCGGCCTGTCGCTCAGTACCAGCGCCGCAGGTCCATGCCCGCGTACAGGTGGGCAACCTGGTCCGCGTATCCATTGAACATGAGCGTTTCGCGCTTGCGGAATTCGCCAAGCCGGCGCTCGCGGGCCTGGCTCCAGCGCGGGTGGTCCACCTCGGGGTTCACGTTCGCGTAGAACCCGTACTCGTTCGGGATGGACAACGCCCATGCCGTCGCCGGCATCCGCTCCACGAATCGAATGCGCACGATGGATTTGATGCTCTTGAACCCGTACTTCCACGGGATGATCAGCCTCACCGGCGCTCCGTTCTGATTCGGAAGGTCCTGGCCATAGACACCGGTCGTCAGCAAGGTCAGCTGGTGCATCGCCTCGTCCAGACGAAGACCCTCCACATAGGGCCAATCCAGCACGCGCCTGCGCTGTCCCGGCATCTGCTCGGGGTCCAGAAGCGTGGTGAACTCCAGGAACTTTGCCTTCCCGGTGGGCTCGACACGGCGAATCAGCTCGGCAAGAGGAAAGCCACGCCACGGGATGACCATGGACCAGGCCTCCACGCAGCGGAGGCGGTATACGCGGTCCTGGATCGTGTGGGGTTTGAGGAAGTCCTCCAGGTCGTACACGGCCGGTTTGTTCACATGGCCTTCAACGGCGATGGACCACGGCCGCGGTCGGAGCGTGTGCGCATGCCGCGCGGGGTCTTCCTTGCCTGTGCCGAACTCGTAGAAATTGTTGTAGCCCGTCACGACTTCAGGGGGAGTGAGCTCCTCGCCGATCTCGGAGCGCACCTGGCTCCAGTCGCGCTCCTGGCCTGTAGCCGGGATCAGGCCATGGGCTGTCCCCGGCGTGTAGCCGGCGGACGCCTCCCTGCCGGACGCAGAGTCGCAGCCGACAAGAACGCCGGGCGCCAATGCTACTCCAGCGGCAATCTTTGCCGATCGCCCCAGAAACCGGCGTCGGTCCAGGTATACGCCTCGCGGCGTGATCTCGGAGGACGGGATCTCCCCGCCCGGCTTGATCAACATACGTGCTCCTTCAGTCAACGTTCAGCCCCCGGCCGATCCATTAGAACACCGGTGTGCACCGGACGTTCAACGCTTCTGCAACACCCCGGTTCCCGTTTCCTGGTCTGCCTTAGCCGGGGAGCCTACCCAAAAGGGCTATTCGGGTGGGCGCCCTTCCCCTACACCCGGCGTCCACCAAATCCCGACTTGTAGTTCATGCCGGGTTTTGGTTGACTTGAGGTTGTCGGGTTGCGCCCGGAGTTCCTTGGGTTTCGCCCTGAATACAGCCGCGAGGCGGGGCTGTGAGGTGCAGCATGTGGCCCGCGGTGTGAGACGACGCATGAGAGTGGAACAATGATAAATCGCTGGCTGGTGGTAACGGGTGGAATAGTGATTCAGGTGTGTCTGGGCGGTCTTTACGCCTGGTCGGCCTTTACCAGAAGGCTCACGATCGACCCCTACAACTTCTCGCGGACCGAGACACAGGTCATCTTCGCCATCGCGCTGGTGACATTCGCGGTCGTCATGGCCCTGGTTGCCGGTCGCTGGCAGGCGAAAGTGGGTCCGAAGATCGTAACTCTGACCGGTGGTCTGGTACTCGGCGCCGGCTACCTGTTCGCCGGCTTTGCCGGGACGAGCTTCTGGGGCATCCTGTTCGGCGTAGGTCTCTTGGGAGGTGCGGGAATTGGACTGGCCTACGTTTGTCCCATCGCGGCCCTGGTCAAGTGGTTCCCGGACAAGAAGGGGATGATCACCGGCCTGGCTGTCGCCGGCTTCGGATTCGGGGCGCTGATCTGGATCAAGCTCACCGGCGGTTTCCAGTTCGGTCCCGTCGATCTGACGCCCGGCTGGGCGGGTCTGTACGGCGCCGGCTGGTCCGTAAACGCGGTGTTCAAGCTGTACGGTGTACTGTTCGCGGCGCTGGTCGGTCTCGGCTCCCTGGTCATGGTGAACCCGCCCGAGGACTGGCAGCCCAAGGGCTGGACACCGCCCGATACGGCCCCGGCACGTTCCGGCGGGATCGAGTACAAAGAGAAGGACATGATCCGCACGCTCCAGTTCTGGAGCCTGTTCGGGATCTTCGCGATCGGCTCACTGGCCGGCCTGATGGTGATTGGCTTGATCCGGCTCTTCGGGATCGACGCGCTGACGGCAGGCGGGATGGATATCGCGCAGGCGACGGTGATTACCGGCACGGCCATGGGTCTGTTCTACGCGCTGGCCAACGGCCTGGGGCGGATTCTGTGGGGCATTATCTCAGACAAGCTCGGCCGCCGGAACTCGCTGGCGCTGATCAGCTTCCTGCAGGCAATCATGATGATCTCGTTCTACTTCATCGGTGGGACAGAGATCGGCCTGTACATCGGCGCTGCCTTCATCGGCTTCAACTACGGTGGCTACTTTGCGCTGATACCGGCAGCCACAGCGGATATCTTTGGAAACAAGAGCGTGGGCGTGAACTACCCATGGGTCTTTCTTGCCTACGGGGTCGGCGGGCTGGTCGGCCCCATTCTGGGCGGAATGATGGGCGACGCCCAGGCGTGGATGTGGGCGTTCATCCCGGCCGGCATCGCGTGCCTCGTTGCCGCGGGATTGGCCGTCAGGCTGCAGCCGCCGGTACACACGTCGGTGGCCAGGCCGCCGCAGCCCGCAGCGACACCTGCCTGACCCAGTTCTACCGGAGCCCGGCGGGATTCCCGCCGGGCTTTCTGCTTGTGGCACGGGTCTGAATGCGCGGTGTACGTTCCGGCAGAGCGAGACGCCGGATACCGCTAGCGGGAACGC
>JBDHIQ010000193.1:0-4363 GCA_039587395.1 Gemmatimonadota bacterium | reverse complement strand
AACCGGACACACGGCGTGCCCTACTCTCGTAATATCTTCCATGACCGTAGCGGGGCGTCCTGTGATGCGCCCGCATGAGAACCCTCGAGACAACAGTTCCGCAGCTTGACGGGTCCAACTGACAGGGAGAAGTCGCGAGGCGAGGAACCGCGCCGGAGGCGGCGGTTCGCCTTGCAGTTAAGTCGACCGGGGGGCGCCATGGCGCGCATCTGGCCGCGCCGACCCAAGCTCAAGACCATCGTCGGGGCCGTCATCGCCCTCGGCACGCTGGGCCTCATGGCAGCAACGTTCGAGGCCCTGGCCGTGGCCCACCTCAAAGACCCGGTACTCGACACGCCCACCCGGATCTACGCCCGTCCGCTCGCTCTCTACCCGGGCCTCAGACCCGACCGCGAGACGGTGCGGACGCATCTCGAGAGCCTGGGCTACAAGTCGGCCGGCCGTAGAGAAGTCAACACGGGTGAGTACTACCTGGGTGAGCGACTGTGGATCATCGGAAGGCGGGCCTTCCGGCACCATTACGCGGTAGATCCGCCTCTCACCGCCGTGCTTCGAATGGGATTGAGCGGTCGGATCGGGACGGTGGAAGACCAGGACGGTGTGCGTCTGACGCACCTGGCGCTGGAACCCGAATACCTGGGTCCGCTGGAGGCCGGTCGGACCACGACCACGACAGTCGAGGACCGGCTCCCCGTGCGCCTCCACGATGTGCCGCAACATCTGGTGGACGCGGTGCTGACCATCGAGGATCAGCGCTTCTTCAAACACCGTGGCTTCGACCCGCTGCGCATCGTCGGGGCTGCCATAGCCAACCTCAAGGCCGGCCGGGTGGTGCAGGGCGGAAGCACGCTCACGCAGCAGCTGGCGAAGAGCCTGTGGCTGAGCCGCGAGCGCACGCTTCTGCGCAAGACTCGCGAAGCCATGATGGCCGTTGTTCTCGAGGGCCGGTACGGCAAGGAGCGGATCCTCGAGGCCTATCTGAACGAGATCTACCTGGGCCAGAACGGCTCGGCTGCCATTCACGGCGTGGCCCGCGCTGCCCAGCACTATTTCGGCAAGGACGTCACGGAGCTCCAGCTTGCAGAATCGGCGCTGCTGGCTGGCGTGGCCCGTGGGCCAAGCCTCTACTCACCATTCCGCAATCCCGAATCGGCTCTGGCGCGGCGAGACCTGGTGCTGCGGAGGATGGCCGAGCGCGGCGTGATCACAGAGGAGCAGCTGACGGAGGCCCTCGAGCTGCCTATCCAGCTGCGCGAACGGCGGCGGCGGACCGGTGGGGCACGGTATTTCCTGGATTACGTCCGCCGGGAGCTGCGAGAGGGCTCGGGATCGGAGGCAGCCGGTCCGGACTCCGCCGGACTCGCCGTGTTCACATCGCTGGACATGAGCCTCCAGCGCGCGGCGGACCAAGCGGTCCGCGAGGGACTGGCTCGTCTCGAGGACTGGTATCCGGACCTGCTGGATGAGCGGAAGCCGCTGCAGGCGGCGCTCATCGCGCTGGATCCGCGGACGGGGCAGGTAGTGGCGATGGTAGGCGGCCGCGACTACGGGTTGTCTCAGTTCAACCGGGCCGTACAGGCCAGGCGACAGCCGGGCAGTGCGTTCAAGCCTATCGTCACGCTTGCTGCCCTGGCGCACAGCGACCGAGAAGCGCCCTCGCGTGGTGAGCGGGGCTCAGAGGTTGCCTCCGTTACCCTGGCTACCGTGCTGGAGGACGCTCCGTTCACACTGGAGACCCGCGTGGGTCCGTGGCAGCCGGTCAATTACGACCGCCGGTTCAGCGGCCCCGTCACGCTGCGCGAGGCGCTGGAGCGTTCGCTCAATGTGCCATTCGCACGCCTCGGGGCGCAGATCGGTCCGGAGCGCATCGTCCAGACGGCACGCAGGATGGGGATCGAAAGTCCTCTGAACCCGTTCCCGAGCCTGGCCCTGGGTTCCTCCGAGGTCTCGCTCCTGGAGCTGACCCGGGCGTACGGCGTGCTGGCAGCGGAAGGATTTCGGGCCGATCTGCAGCCGCACGTGGGAATCCTGGACGGCCAGGGAAAGCTGCTGGACCGGCCCGAGCCAACCGGTGAACAGGCATACCTGCCGGCCGAAACGTATCTGGTCACTTCCGCGCTTCGCAGCGCGGTCGAAGTCGGCACCGGACGGAGCCTGCGAGCTCTGGGATATCACGGTGATGTCGCGGCCAAATCCGGTACCACGAACGACTTCCGCGACGGCTGGTTTGTCGGATACACGCCGTCGCTGGCGGTGGGCGTATGGGTCGGATACGACGACGGCCGTAGCATCGGACGTCCCGGCGCAGCGGTTGCCCTCCCTATCTTCGCCCGATTCCTCGAAGCAGCCGGAGGACCTAACGGTTCACGCGGTCCGTACGGCCAGGTGGAGTTCGAGCAGCCGTCCGGTTTGATCGTAGCCGACGTGAACCCCGAGACCGGTCTGCTGGCAGGCCCAGGCTGCCCCGGCCAGCTGGAGTTGTTCCTCCCGGAGACGTTGCCCCGCGAGAGCTGTTCTCCCTGGGGCCGTACCGCCAACTGGTCGTATCGGGAGCTGCGGCGCAGGCCTGGCGACTTTCAGCGTCTGGCCGAGCAGCTGTTGGAGCTCCGTCTACTGCGCGAACGCGAGGTGCGGGTCGAGTCGGGCCGTTCGCGGCGTGACCAGGAGTACCGCCCCCGACCCTGACGGCCCGAACTGGCCGGGGGATCTCTCTGCGGAGCCTCTGTAGAAGTGGGCCTTTCCCACTTTTGCAGAGGAGAGCGGAAGGCTTCCTCCCACGCACCACACCGCGTCTGATGCCAGCCTGATGCCAGCCGAAAGTACAAAAAACTTGCCATTATAGAAAGTAATTTGTACACTATGTCGCATATCTTGTACTCGTCGGCTTTGACATGGAAACGACCGAGAGCGGTTGGGAGGTGTCTCATGGAAGGCTCGCTAGGCTGGTCCTTGGTTCTGCTTGGGACCGTGGTGGCGCTGGCCATAGTGGCCGGCGTCCTGTTGGTACGCACGATGCCGCGACGAGGGGAGGTGTCTCGCGAAGAACGGAATGAGCTCGCCACTGCCCCGATGCCGGCTCTACAGAAGCGTGCCGTGTGGGGTCTGCTGGTCAGCGTGGCGACGCTGGCGATCACTACGGGCATCGTATCCCGCTATGGCGCGGCCGAGTACTGGGACAACGACAGCCTGCGATTGACCGTGATGGCCATTTTCATCGGGGGGTTGTTCGCCTACGTCTTGATACTGCTGATCGCCGTCGCGAAGCAGAAGTCGGAGGGCAGCCTGGACGAACGGGATCGACTGATCCTGAGCCAGGCGTCAGGCGCTCAATCGGCGATGGTCCTCCTCACGTTGGTCGCCTGGGTCATCTACCTCGCGGAGAAGTTCCGCGATGCGGGTGCGGTACCCGTCGTCTACCTGTACCTGATCTTCGGGTGCGTCGTCATCGTGAACATCATCGGCCAGGCGGTCGGAATCTTGCTGGGCTACTGGAGGTTGGCACGCTATGGCCAAGGCTGAGATCAGTAACGGGATTCGACGACTCCGGTTCGAAAACGACGAAATGACCCAGCAGGAGTTGGCCGACAGGGTCGGCTGCTCCCGCCAGACCATCGTCCTGCTGGAGCACGGTCGATACGTGCCTTCGCTCGCGCTGGCCTTTCGCATAGCGGAGATATTCGCTCTGCGCGTGGACGAAGTGTTCGAGTACCGGGGAGACAAAAAGTGAAACCAGGTTGGTTGCAGGGCACCCGTATCCGCGCCACGAATGGCGGCGACAGTCGCTTTGGGGGCGTGTTTGGCGCACTGGTTATCGGAATGTGCGCTACGGTAGGCCTGCAACCGGCGGTCGCGCAGGATTCCACGGACCATGGACTTCTGCTAGAAACGTTCGACGCCGCCTGGCAGATAGTGTACGACACGCACTACGACACCACGTTCAACGGCGTGGACTGGATCGCGCTCCGCGACGAACTCCGACCAACGGTCGAGAAGGCCACCGCTACGGACCAGCTGCGGGCCGTGATCGAGGAAATGCTGGACCGATTGGACCAGTCTCACTTCGCGCTGATCCCTTCCGAGGTGGCCGACACGCTGGATCCCTCGGAAGGGGACCCGTCCATCGAGGTCGGTGACGTCGGGATGGACAGCCGGTTCATAGGAGACCAGCTGGTAGTGACGAAGGTCGATCCGCATGGTCCGGCTGCGCAGGCGGGAGTCCGACCGGGTTGGGTCGTGGTGGCCGTGGGCGAGGATCGGGTAGATGACTTCGTCGCCAGGCACCAGGAGGTCGAGAGCCGCCGCTCCCTGGAAATTCTCATCTGGGCCGGGCTGCGAAACCGGCTGCAGGGTACCCCGGGATCCG
>JBDHIQ010000192.1:0-5338 GCA_039587395.1 Gemmatimonadota bacterium | reverse complement strand
CGTGGTAGGAGAGAACCCGCTACAGAACCTGAAGGTGCTGTACGGCACCGGTCACGTCCGGCTGAACGATGAGACGGGCCAGCCCGAGCGTGTAGGCGGGATCCTCTACACCATCAAGGACGGGATCGTCTACGACGCCAAACAGCTGCTGGCCGATGTGGCGGAGATGGTGGAGGAGCAGAAGCGGGAGCGGGCGGCCGGCAGCGAGTAACGGCTCAGCAGTAGGACTTTTCCTCGAAGATCTCGGAGCCGAAGGCCTGGCTGAGCCCGCTCTTCATACGGAAACGCTCGTCGTTGAGCTTGTAGACCTGACGTGCGGCGGCCACGAAATCGCGCTCCATCTCCCGGAGCTGGTCCTCGATGTCCCAGAGAAGGGCGTTGACTTCGGACAGCGTCCGCATGAGTTCGCCGGGCTGGCCGTCCAGGGGGAACTGCTCCGCGACAGATTCCAGACGCTCCAGCTCGTAGCGTACACTGGCGAGCTGCGCTTCGTCGCTCAACTTCTCGAGTTTGAGTCGAAGGATCGAGATCTTGTCGAACAGCTCGCCGACGGAGACGGGGATCAGAATCTGTGCACTCATTCGTTTTGCGTTCAGCCATCTGGGTGATTCCGGGTCAGGCGCTGCCAGCGCGTCGCAATCGAACGGTTTCGCCCTCGGCTGGCCAGTATCCCGCTTCGGTGGCGGCGCTCTTGTCGCCGCGCCGATTCTGGTCGTACCTATAGATCTGCCCTGCCCGACGTAGGCATACCTGCCAAGGTCGATCCACAACAGCAGGAGGTAGCAATGAGCCAAACCGACTACGCCGACGTTCTGGCGGCTGCGCAAGCCATGATGGAGCCGTGGAACAGGGCGTGCGTGGAGGCCGATTGGGACTCTCTTCTTTCCATGTGCACCGATGACCTGGTGTTCATGCCAACGGGTGAGCCGCCAGTTATGGGAGACGCAGTCCGTCCATGGCTGGATTCCCTGACGATCAAGAGCATCTGGTGGGACATAGACCGCCTGGAGTTCGATGGCGACCTCGCCTATCTGTTCGGGCCGGTGAAGGAGACCCTGGTGATCGACGGTAAGGATGAGGTGTTCGACGGCAAGTACTGCGACATCCTCAAGAGGGGAGATGATGGGAAGTGGCGGTTCTCGGTGGTCATCTGGAACTCAAACCAGCAGTAGAGAACTGGCAGGAGCGCGTCGGGCAGGACGCAGCTTCTCTATAAGACCTCTCTGATCTTCAGTGATCGAAACGACATCCGGATGGGAAAGCCTACCATGAAGATCGCCAGATTCGCCACCGCCTTCTCCTTTCTCGTTCTCCTGGTCTCCACCTCGGGAGCTGTTGACAGGGTCTTCGCCCAGGAAGCCTCGCAGCCCGATCTGGCCGGCATCGCCTCGGGAGACGGGTGGACGGTGGTGAACCGAGGAGCCACGGTGGAGACCGAGGGAGAGAGAACCGTCGTCAACTTCGACGCCCGCGCTGGTAGCGGAGCCGCCTGGCTGAACGGCGTGGAGTTCCAGAACGGCACCATCGAGATCATGATCAGGGGGAAGAACAATCCCGGCCGCAGCTTCGTCGGGATCGCCTTCCGGGGCGTCGATGACGACACCTACGATGCCATCTACTTCCGGCCCTTCAACTTCGTGGCGGACAACGACCTCTCTCGCAGTCACATGGTCCAGTACGTCTCACACCCGGACTACACGTGGTCCAGGCTCAGGGAAGAGCACACCGACGTGTACGAGAATCCGCTGCCCAATCCGCCGGATCCGGATCAGTTCTTCAAGGCTCGCATTGTCATCGAGAAACCGGAGATCCGGGTGTATGTGGGTGAGGAGACCGATCCTGCCCTGGTCGTCAGCGAGCTCACCGACCGCACCGGCGGACGGGTCGGCCTCTGGATGGGGAGCGGCTCCGATGGCAGCTTTTCCGAGTTGATCCTGAGGCCGGCGAAGGCTCCCTAGGCGCTCGGCTTCACGGAAGCGCGCCGAACAGATGACTGTCCCCACTGTTCCACACGACCAGGTCATACGGCTGTGGCTCGACCGGCAGGGACTGACGGCGCCGCGCGGCGCGACGCGCCTGAGTAAACAGTCCCTCGCACGGCACCTGGAGCGCACCGGTGCCCTGCAGATGGACTCGGTCAACGTCCTGGACCGTGCTCATTACCTGACGCTCTGGAGCCGGTTCGGCACGTACGACCGCCGGGCGCTGGATCAAATGGTCTACGGCAAGCGGATCGCCTACGAGTACTGGGGTCACCAGGCCTCCATTCTCCCGATCTCCCATCTGCCGCTGGGCCGCCGCCGCATGCGACGCTTCCCTCCGAACAGCTGGTCCGGAAGTGCATGGTGGGACCGGTACAAGACGTCTCCCGACTCCAAGCGACGGGTGCTGAGGCGGCTTCGCGAGGAGGGGCCGCTGCAGAGCGCGGACTTCGAGGCGAAGAAGGACGAGTTCGGTCCGGGCGGCCCGCCGGGCGGATCCATGACGCTCATGAAGGAGGACAAGCGGTCGCTCAGGCTGCTATGGCATGCCGGGCGCACCGCCGTTCACTCCCGCCGCCATTTCCGCTGCGTGTACGACCTGGCCGAACGTGTGTACCCGGACCGACAACCGGCCACGCCCGCCGAGTTCGAGGACTCGTGGCTGCTCATCGGTCTGTCCGGCAATGGCGTGGCCAGCGAGGCGCATCTGGCCAACTACATCACGGCGCCGTCACCGAGCGCAGAGACGCGCCGGAGGGTGATTTCCCGCAACCTGAAACGCCGCCGCATCACGGAGGTCAGGGTGGAGGGGCTCCGCGGGCGGTTCTTCGCGCTCCCCGAGCACCTGGAGGGGATTTCTGACCTCCCCGAGCCAGAAGGAACCACCCTGATCTGTCCGTTCGACTCGCTCCTTTGGCAACGGAAGCGCGCGGAAGACCTGTTGGGGTTCCGATACCGGGTGGAGATCTACGTCCCGCCAGCCAAGCGGGAATTCGGATACTACGTGCTGCCGGTCCTGCACGACGGTCGGCTGGTCGGTCGGCTGGATCCGAAGCTGCACCGCGACCGCGGCGAGCTGGAGATCAAGGCCCTGTACCTCGAGCCCGGATTCGAGCGATACGAAGGATTCGAGAGGGGGTTGGGGGAGACGCTAGACAGCCTGCGTCGCTTCGTCGGTGCCGAGCGCCTCACCCTCCCGCGGGGGTGGAAGAACATCGCCTGAGGGTGGGCCTCAGGCCGCTACTCTACGGCGGTAACCGAGGCGCAACCCCAGCCAGACAACGGCCGCTACGGCAAACACCAGCAGCCCGAACAGGGTGGTCGTAAGGGCCACCTTGATTCCTCCCCATACGATGGCCGGGTTCAGTGTGCCGGCCTGTTCGATCATGCCAGCGGCCTGGTAGATCCCGCCGAACGTGCCGAGCAGTCCAACCACGATCACCCAGACACCCCAGAACAGGACCGCATCGATGCCCGTTTCAAGCACCGCGTCCGGATCTTTGACCTTCCGTATGCGCAGCAACGCCCACAGGGCGATTCCCGCTATGACGAGTGTAATCAACAGGATCGGCCACATCATCACGCCGCCCTGACGCATGAGTTCGCTCATGATTCTCCTCCTTTCGAGAGATCTTGAATGCCGGCCAGCAGCTCGGCTTCGGACTGCTCCACTCGCGCTACGCCTGCCGCGATCAATAGCCACAACATCCCGGCGATGGAGCAGGTCAACAGCGCGACCGAGAGCATGGCAGAATCACGACGTAACCACCCGAGCAACTGAACGGCCTCGTTCGAGTAGTCCGCCTCCAGCCGCCCGGCCACGTGGTAGAGGTCGACGGTGACGCCGCCGAGGCCGACGACAATGGCGACCACGGCGAGCGCGGGGAGGAGCATCAGCCCCCTGCGCAGCTGCCCGGGCCGGTGGTCCTTTGTGACCAGCAGCTGGAATCCTTTCCATGCGCTGACGGCCAGGGTCAGGAACCCCAATCCGAGCAGAGGCCAGAGGAAGGGAGCCGGGTCCCTGAAGAGCTGCTCGCGGCTCAGCCACGAGGCGCTGGCCAGGAACAGCCCCACCGCGACAACGCCGAGTAGCATGCGCTCCAGGCGGTGCCGCGCCGGATCCGAAAAGCGATCGACAAGCCGCACGTAGAGGGGCCGGTGCAGTTCTTCCAACTCCTCCAGCGCCTCGGCAGCCGGAAGCATCATCGCCAGGGCCCGTTCACGCGCCGCCTCCGGCGGCACGCCTTCCGCGACCAACGCCTGCTCGAGGTCTTCCAAGTCGGCTGCCAGCTCCAGCAGCACGCGTGTGCGGCCCGGTTGCGGCAGCTCCAGCCGATCGGCGATCGTCCTCAGATCCCGTTCGAACCCGCTCATGCGTCCACCTCCAACAGCTTCTGCAACACTTCCCAGACGCCGCTGACTCGGTCTGCCTCGGTCGTCAGGTGGGTCAGGCCACGTCCCGTGACGCCGTACACCTTTCGCCGCCGCCCTCCGGATGCGTCCCACTCGCCTCGAATCAGCCTGTCCCGCTCGAGGCGGTGGAGGATCGGATACAGGGTGCCGTGCTGGAATACGAACATTGCGCTCGAGCGTCGATCCACTTCCCGGCCAGGATCAACACCTCGTTGATGGTCCGAACCAGTGCCTGGAGGTCTACGCCGTCACTCATCTTTCCGTGTATGCCTTCCTATATGTCGGCGCTCTGTATATCGACAGTCTATATATAGAACGTCGATAAATAGGAGTCAAGCACGCAGGCTGCAAAGGTCTTTGACGGATCCACGCACGGTCAGCGGGATAGCAGATGCCTGCGGGGGGCGACCAGTCGAGCAAGGTGGATTCCGCTTCAAACAAGGAGAATGGAAGTGAGCGACAAGAAGATCATCGCCGTCGTCGGCGCGACCGGGGCCCAGGGCGGCGGGTTGGCGCAGGCTATTCTTGGCGATCCGGACAGTGGGTTCGCGGTGCGCGCATTGACTCGCGATGCGAATTCGGACCGGGCCAGGGCACTGGCGGAAGCAGGCGCGGAAGTGGTGGAGGCAGACCTCAACGATGCAGAGAGCGTGAAGCGGGCCTTTGCAGGAGCGTACGGCGCGTTCTGTGTCACCGCGTTCTGGGAGCATTTCTCGCCGGATACGGAGATTGCCCAGGCGCGCACGATGGCCGAAGCCGCGCGCGATGTGGGGCTGAAGCACGTGATCTGGTCAACCCTGGAGGACACGCGCAAGTGGGTTTCCCTGGATGACGATCGCATGCCGACGCTCATGGAGCGGTACAAGGTGCCTCATTTCGATGCCAAGGGTGAGGCGGACGAGATCTTCCGTGAGGTCGGGGTCCCGACCACCTGGCTGCTCACC
>JBDHIQ010000191.1:0-4414 GCA_039587395.1 Gemmatimonadota bacterium | reverse complement strand
CGAGCGGAAAACTCCCAGGGATCGGACACCACCGCCTCCAGGACCACGTCGGACTCGCCGCCCACCGGCGTGGCCGAAACGCGAAACGTGACCGGCGCGTTTCCCTTCACCACGCCCAGTGCGAGATCCAGGCGGCCGTCCTCCGGCACCTGCACGGAGTACTCGGCCCGACCGGGCGCCCACATGTACAGGGCGCTGTTAGGTGCCTCGGCAGCATCCGCTGATGGCGCATTCGGCGCGGGTCCGACGGCTATGACGCCGGCCGCCGCGTCCACGAAGCGTGACTCCCTCGGAATCAGCCGGACGGAGACAACCTCGATGGTTGTGGGCTCGGGGGCCCCGAACCACAGCCCGAGCTCTCGCCACTCCAGACCGTCCGGAGCGAACAACTCCGCCCGCAGCATCTGGTTGCCGTCAGCCGGCTCGGCATTGGCCCAACCGACCCCAGATTCGAACGGCCACGGCGCGTCCTCCGCCGTCCCCGATCCCGCCCGGAGATTGCGTCCAATCCTGACTCCCGCCAGGGGGCCGGAAGCGCGGACCTCGACCTCCACAGCGCTCCAGTCCCCCGCGTGCGCCGGATCCAATGACGCGTAGATGCCGCCTACGAGGAACCCTCCAAGGTTGGCTGTCCGGTCCGTGAGCGTAACTCGCAGCGCACCGTCTCCGAGGGCCAATTCGGCGGGCGCCACCGTCGGATTCCATGGACGGAGGGGCTGCCACAATCCGGCAGCGTCGGCGCTCTCAAACGTCCATTCCGCCGTAGAAGGGATACCGGCGGGAACCGCGGCGGCTTCGACCCGAGCCTCATCGAATGCCTCATTGAGGTGGACTACTCCGTCGGCGGATCCGCCTGCCCCTCCGCAGCCGCTCGCTACGGCTGAGATCGCAAGTGCGGAGATTAGCGCGAAGCAGACATGAATCCGGACACGGGGTCGGCACCTGGTCGTCTCCCACATGGTGCGCCTCTCAGGCTAAAGGGAAGTTCACTACTCCTCGTCCTCCTCGATCCACAGACGGTCGATGACCTGCTCGGGAAACCACAGGATGGGGCTGCTCAGGCCTTTCACCCGCCGGCTCGCGACGAGCGAGGCGTTGCCCATGTTCGGGACCACCGGGCTCATGGGCTGATCGCGGCGAAAGATCTCCTGCAGCTCCTGCTCGGCGCGCCGGCGCTTCTCAGGGTCAAACGACTTCTCCAGGGTCGTGACTATGTCCGGAAGGGCCGGATTCCGGTAGCCGATTCCCCTCATCCGATCTCCTCTTCCGACCAGAGCCATGTTAAGCAAATAACCCTTCAGACCGGGAGTAAGGGCTGCCTCGAAATCTCCGTCGTCGATCCGTTCCCAGATCACGCGGAGGTCCATGCTCCGCAGCTTTACGTCCACTCCGATGGCGGCCAGCTGCACCTGGATCAGCACGCCGGCACGCTCGCCCTCCTGGTTGATCAACATCTCGAAGGCCAGCGCTTCACCGCCGCGCTCTCGCACGCCGTTCCCGTCGCCGTACTTCCAACCCAGCCGTTCCAGAACCTCCCGCGCCGTCTCCGGATCGAACCGGGCCGGCTCGGGCGCCGCCAGACCGGACCACCGCGAATGCGGTATGGGCACATCCACGATGGGAGCTTCCGCCGGGTAGTGGTACAGGCGACCCAGCTCTTCCTTGTCGATCGCCTGTGTCAGCGCTTTCCGAACCGCGGGGTCGCCGAGGATGGGGTGTCGATGGTTCCACAGGATCGGCCATCCGAGTTGCGGCCGTCCCCAGTACACCACGAAACGGGGATCCCTGGCCAGTCGCTCCAGCGCCCGGCCGTCCGCTCCGGCGATATCCACGTTACCGGCTTCGAGCTCGACCAGCGGGTTCCCTCCACCCGGCATCAGCTTCAGGATCACACGGTCGATCCGGGGGCGTCCCGCGTGGAAGTCATCGTTGGCCTCCAGCTCGATCGCCGTCCCCGGCGCATACCGAAGGAAGCGGTACGGCCCGTTGCCGATGGGATTCTCCCATACTTCGGCCTCCCACAAGTCTTTCCCTTCCAGGTGCTCCAGCAGGTGGCTCGGCAGCATCACCTGCCACCAGTTCTGCGGATCGCAGCCATCGTTGGCGGTCATCGTGTACGTGCTGTCGTCCACGACATTCACGATGCACGCACCCGGCAGCGATTCCAGCACGTCGGGGTGCTCCCACACCTCGTACGTGAACGCAACATCCCGTGCCGTGAACCGGGTCCCGTCATGCCAGCGCACGTCGGTGCGCAGGTGGTAGGTCCACTCGCGGTAGTCGCGTGAGTGCTCCCAGCGGTCTACGAGCCGTCCCTTCACAACTCCGTCATCGCCGACCACGAACAGCGGCAGGTACAGCAGGTGCATCGCGGAACTGCCGAAGACCGGAGAGACGGCCTTCACGTCCAGGCTCGGGGCGATCAACGTGAGTGTAGTGCGCGCCGTTTCGGCCCGGCCCGGTTCTGCGGATGGCCCGGACGCTTCCGTGTAGGCGGGTTCTCCGCACGCCAGCGCCGCCATCAGGCCCGGCAGGAGACATGCGGCGAAACGTCGTCGGGTTGCGGGCATAGCTCTCCGCGTCATTCCTCCCCCTCGATCCACAGTTCCCTCAGGAAGTCGATCAGGAATACGCGATCCGGCGTGGCGAGCCCTTTGACCTTGCGGTGGGCGATCGAGATGGCGGTTCCCGGATAGAGCACCAGGACCGGCACCTCCTCCCGGAACAGCCGGAGTGCCTCCTGCACCAGCGCTCGCCACTCTTCTCTTTCCCAGGCCTGCTCGGATGCGTCCAGCGCCTGCCGGAGATCCGCGGAGGGCTCGAAGCCGATAGGGGCCCGCCAGTCGTTCCGCACGACATGGGTCAGCTCCCGGAACAGGAAGCGAGCGAACACGGCATCGCTCTCGCCGGACCGGAGCGCATCCTGCACGGAAGAGAGCGGCTGGATCTCCATGCGGACGCCGACCTCCTCCAGCTTGGCCTGCACGAACACCGCGGCCCGCTCGGTAATGCCGCGGGTGACCGCCGTGAACCGGAACTCCTCCCCGCCGCGTTCCCGGATCCCGTCGCCGTCCTCATCCACCCACCCCTTCGCGTCGAGGATGCGGCGAGCCTCCTCCGGATCGTACGGCCAAGGGGGCGGCAGAATCATGTCCGGGGACGGGGACACCACGTCCAGAACCGGGGTGTCTTCGGGCATGTCGATGATCGCTGGCAACTGGCCACGATCGACCGCGAGCGTGAGCGCCCGCCGGATGCCGACATCCCGGAAAAGAGGATTCCGGTGATTCCAGTACAGGGCCCACGTCGAGGTCGTCGAGATCTGGCGGTACGTCCGGTACCGGGCATCTTCGACGAGGCTCTGGGCGATTCCCGGATCGGCGGGCGCTTCGATGGCGTCCACCGTGCTCGCCAGCAGCTGCGGGAGGGGACTCCCGCCGAATTGGAAGATCACCCGCTCGATGGGCGGCGGGCCGCGGTAGTAGTCCGGGTTGGCCTCTAGCTCGAGCAGCTCGTTCGGCAGGTGCCGCACGTAGCGGTACGGACCGCTGCCCACCGGCTTCGTCCAGAACTCCCATTCCCAGAACTCGTCCGGGTCGAGATCCTGCAGCAGGTGGCGGGGCCATATCACGCTGCGGGGGCTGTACACCATCGCGTCCGGTGTGCTGTAGGTCACCCGAACGGTGGAATCGTCTATCACCTCCGCGACCCGCGAGCCGGGCACCCAATTATTCGCTCCCGGCGGGGGGTGCATCTGCAAGTCCCACGTGAATTTCACGTCGTGCGCGGTAAGCGGGACGCCGTCGTGCCACCGCACGTCGGTGCGAAGATGGTAGGTCCAGGTCCGAAGGTCCTCCGAGGACTCCCAGCGGGTGACCAGGCGCCCTTGCAGGTCGCCGTCCTTCCTGACCAGCAGCGGGTCGAAGGCCAGCTGCGCGGACCAGTTGCCCCAGTGGGGGGACAGCATCCGTTCGTCCGCCCACATGTGGATGATCAGGGTGTCGTAGGTGGCGGGGATCAAGCGGGTGGCCCGAGCGCTTTCGGAGGATCCGACGCCGGACCTCGATCGCTCTGTCTGGCCTTCTCCGCCAGAATCGGCTGCGGAGCACGCCGACAGGGCGACAACGGCCAGTGCGAGAATCCGGGGAGCGAGCGGACTCATCGTATTTCCTCCTCGATCCGCACCTGGTCCATGAATGGGAATCCCCGGAACGGCTTGAGGCCGTGCAGCCGGCGGTCGAACACCACGGCCGTAGCGGACGGCCCCAGCACGGTCACCGGCACGTCGCGCTGGAAGATCTCCCACAGGCGCTCGTCGAACCGAGCGTCTGCATCGTCCGCGAAGTCGTACAGCGAAGCGAATACCGCCTCGTACAGGTCCGCGTGGTCGTAACCGATCAGCGAAGGCCGCGAC
>JBDHIQ010000190.1:0-12526 GCA_039587395.1 Gemmatimonadota bacterium | reverse complement strand
CAAGGCAGAGCGGCGCCAGCAGAGACAGGTCGTGCCGCGAGAAATGAGCGGCCAGGAGAACGAAACTCAGAACAACGCAGGTCAGGGCAAATCCCATAATGACTGCTCCAATTCCAATTCAGATCAACTTCAGATGCGGGCAACTCCGAGAAACACCGCGTGCGCCGACACCACAAGCACCAGGAAGAGCGCCCGCGCCGCCTGTGGCGACAGACCGAGGAATCGATACTCGATGGACTTGCCGGGGCACCCGGAGAGACAATCACCGCACAGCGTGCAGGTCAGCCCGGGGCGTTTGCGCTCGATATCCTCGGGCCGCAGCGCACCGTAACGGCACTTCAGGGAACAGGCGCCGCAGTCGGTACAGGAGTCCTCCCGCAAGCGAAGCCGAAAGGGTGAGAGCTTGCCCAGGACATCAGCGGCCAGCCCTACCGGACAGTACATGGTGCAGTGATGAACCATGCTCCCTGTCCGTCTCGAGACGAACACCATGATCCCGACACCCAGCAAGCCGATCGCCAGGCCCAGCAGGGTGGCCGTGCCCCCTGGAACGCCGGCCAGGCGCAGTCCGATGGCGCCCCCGACGATGACCGCCAGCACGCCGAGTCGAAACAGGTGCCGCCAGCGCGGCAGCTGCATGGGTCGCCGGCGCCCGGCGGCAAGGTTCAGATCCCACGAGCCCACGTAGCAGAGGTAGCTGCACCAGGCCGGTCCAACCAGGAGCAGGGTCGCACCGAACAGGATGGGCATGAACAGCCCCTCCCCCCGATACAGGGGCCCCGCGATGATCATGGCGGGGATGGGCAGGTGCAGGTCGCCGCTCATGAGAAACTGCTCCACGCCCGCCAGTCCGATCGCGAGCTGGGTGAAGAACACGATCGAGAAGAACGTCCACAGGCGACGGCGCCAGATTGCCGCGGTTCGGGGACTGTACAGCACGCCGATCAGCCAGAACGCGTATGCCGCCAACCCGGCGGCTTGCACCCAGCCGGCACCCGGCAGGGAGCGCTCGGCCAGCAGCATTGGACGCTGAACGACCAGCTGGATGATTGCGAGCAGGGCGAAGGTCAGCAGCAGGGCTGCCGCACGGACCCGTGGGCCCGCTCTCTCGGGACTATCGACCACGGACTCTCCCTATTCCTCCAGCGACAGCTTCCGCTCGAGGTTGGAGAGCATGTCCTGGGTCATCTCGGCCAGGGTGTACGAGGGCTGCCAGTCCCACTCCTCCCGTGCAGCCGTATCGTCCAGGGAGTCGGGCCATGAGTCCGCGATGGCCTGGCGGACGGGGTCGATCTTGTAGTCGATGGTGAAGCTCGGAATGTGCTCCCTGATGGCCGCCGCGACCTCTTCCGGCGTGAAGTTCATGCCCGTGACGTTGAATGCGTTCCGGTGCATCAGCCGGGAGGCGTCCGCGTCCATCACTTCTATCGCCGCCTTCACCGCGTCTGGCATGTACATCATGTCCAGGCGGGTATCCGGCTTCAGGAAACACGTGTAACGGCCATTGCGGATGGCCTCATAGTAGATCTCGACCGCGTAGTCCGTGGTCCCCCCTCCCGGCGGCGCCACGTGCGAGATGATGCCGGGAAAGCGAACCCCGCGCGTGTCCAGGCCGAACCGCTCGTGGTAGTAGTCGCAGAGCAGCTCCCCGGCGGTCTTGGTGATCCCATACATCGTGTTGGGGCGCTGCACCGTGTCCTGGGGCGTGTATTCCTTCGGGGTCGAGGGCCCGAAGGCCCCGATGGAGCTCGGCACAAAGAGCGCGCACCGATAGGCGCGGGCCACCTCCAGCGTGTGGTACACGCCCCCCATGTTCACCTCCCACGCCACGAGCGGCTTCTCCTCCGCCACGGCCGACAGCAGGGCTGCCAGGTGATAGACCGTGTCGATCTCGTAGCGGCGCACGACCTCCTCTATGCTGCGCGGGATGGTGCAGTCCACGAACTCGAAAGGCTCATATTCCGCGGGGTTGCCGGCGTGCGGCATCCGGATGTCAGAAGCCACCACGTTGTCGCGCCCGAAGCGCGATCGAAGGGCCGTAGCAAGCTCGGTATCAGTTTGTCCCCCTGTCCTGTGAAGAAAGGGATCGTTGCCGACTGCGTTCGGAAACTGTCACCAACCCGGGCAGATTCTCAAGACGTCCGCGTAACGTCTGCGCCGGCGCCGAACGGCCCGCGGTTCAGTCCGCATCTGGCTGCGGTGGAACAGGCTGGTACAGTTCCACCCGGTTGCCATCCAGGTCTCGAACCCAGGCGAACAGTCCGTAGTCATAGTCGGTCCGCTTGATGGGCTGCAGTCCACGCTCGGCCAGGTGCGCCAGGACCGCGTCCAGATCCCGGACTCGCAGGTTGATCATGAACGGCTGGTCTCCGTACATGCTCTCATCAGCCGGCTCTGCTTCGCCTGCCTCAGACTCCGCTTCGCCGGCTTCAGACGCCGCTCCGTCGGCCTCGGGTGCCCCTCCCAATTCCAGTTTCGGGAGCGGAACGGTCGCCTGCATGATCGCGAACGTCGTGTCCATCTTGCGTTCCGGGTCCTCGGGATCGAGACCCCAGAACATCTGGTAGAATGCCCCGAACTCCGCATCGCCCTCGAACTGGAATCCGAAGGCTCCCGCGTACCACTCGGCCAGGGCTGTCGCGTCGTTGGAGAACACGAACGCCCCACCTATTCCGTCTATCAGCGCCACGCTCACTCCTCCTCCCGGGTCTCTTCCGTTTCGACCCTCGTGATACGGTCCGGCAGGTTGGGCACCACACATAGAAATTCGAACGGCTCCGCACCGACCGCTTCGTACCAGTGTGGAGTCTCTGCCGGTATGAACACGACATCATCCTTCTCGACGTCGAACACTTCCTCCCCGATGCCGACGCGCGCTTTGCCCCCGAGGACGTACTGTTCGTGCTCGACCGCATTCGTGTGCGGAGGCATGCCTCCGCCCGGCTGCATGATGAACTTGCGCATCGCGAAGTGCGGACCTTCGTTCGGACCTATCAGCACCTGTCGCCGGGTGTCGGTGCCGCCCGTCACCTCTTCGGACGGTACCTGCGTCGAGTGCCTCACCGACATATTCCACCTCTCTGTGGCTCGCCACGACAATACGAACCGGCACGTATCGTTGCATGCCGACCTTCGTGCTAGGTTTGATGGACCGCGCCAAAATACCCGCCCGGGAAAGGCACCGACATGACCGAGAAGGCCGGCGAGCACGAGCGTCAGTACAAGTTCACTCTGGCCGGGTTCGAGCGCTGGGCGTTGCCCCGTCTCGCACGCGCTCTCCCCGCCTGGGTAATGCCGGATCACATGACCATGCTCGGTCTGTTCGCGGCGACCGGAGTCGGCGTCTCCTTCTACCTTACGAACCTCAACCCGGCCTGGCTGTGGGCCGCTTCCGGCTTTCTGATTCTCCAGTGGTACGGCGACAGCCTGGACGGCACCCTGGCCCGGGAGCGTAAGATCGAGCGGCCCCGGTACGGCTTCTACCTGGACCACCTGACCGATGCGTACTCGACTTTCATCATCGGTCTCGGGCTGGGGCTTTCACCGTACATGCTGCTCTCGATCGCTCTTGGGATCGTGATCGCATATCTGGTCATGTCGATCAACGTGTACCTCGAGACCCACGTGTACGGAGAGTTCAGCTTTGGCTACGGCATGATGGGTCCGACCGAGATTCGGATCGTGCTGATCGCGATCAACACGGCGGCGCTCATCGTCGGGCCCTTCCAGTTCCAGTTCATGGGTCAGCCGATGACGGTATTCGACATCGTCGGCCTCGCAATCTTCCTTGCCCTGTTCGGGCTTCTGACGGCCCGGGCCGCTCAGAACCTGCGCAGACTGTCCAGGTTGGAGCCTCCGGCCGGGAAGGCCCGGCCATTGGACTCTGACGGGGAAGCAAACCAATGAATCCCGAGATAGACCGCGCATACCTGACCTCCGCTCTCCAGGATCTTGTCCGCATCAACTCGGTGAACCCCGCGCTCACCCCCGGTGCACCCGGCGAGGGGGAGATTGCCGTTTACACGGCGGGCGCGCTGCGTGCTCTGGGCCTCGAGGTTGCCGTGCACGAGCCGCAGCCCGGCCGGCCCAGCGTGGTGGGCGTGCTGCGCGGCGCGGGACATGGCCGATCCCTCATGCTCAACGCCCACTACGACACAGTGGGCGTGGAAGGCATGGAGGATCCATTTTCCGCGAAGATTGACGACGGACGGCTGTACGGTCGCGGGGCATACGATATGAAGGGCAGCCTGGCCGCCTGCATGGCCGCGGTGAAGGCACTCGTGGATTCCGAAACCCACCTGGATGGCGATGTGCTCGTCGCGGCGGTAGCCGACGAAGAGCATTCCTCGATCGGAACGGCAGATCTCATTGAACGCTACCCGGTCGACGGTGCGATCGTCACGGAGCCGTCGGACCTGGATATCTGCATTGCTCATCGCGGCTTCACGTGGCTCGAGGTGGAGGTCACAGGCCGGGCGGCGCACGGCAGCAAGTACCTGGAGGGGGTCGATGCCAATCTGCGCATGGGTCGTTTCCTGGCCCGATTGGAGCAGCTCGCGCAGCACCTGCAGGCGCGCGCCGGCCATCCCATCCTGGGCCCGCCTTCGTTGCACGCGGCTACGCTGCGCGGGGGCTCTGGCCTGAGCACGTACGCGGACCGGTGTGTCGTGCAGATCGAGCGGCGAACGGTCCCGCCGGAAACGCAGAATCTGGTTGAGACAGAAATCTGTAACCTGTTGACAGAACTACGCTCCGATGATCCCGAACTGAAGATCTTGTACAGGACGCTATTCCACAGGGAGCCGTTCGAGACTACCGGCGATGCGCCGGTCGTCGCAGCCGTTCAGGAGGCCGCAAGCCGGGTGCTGGGCAGGCAGCCGGAGCTGATCGGCGACTCGCCGTGGATGGATTCTGCCCTGCTGGCCGCCGCCGGCGTCGATACGGTGGTTTTTGGGCCCTCTGGCGCGGGAGCCCACGCCGCGGAGGAGTGGGTGGATCTGGCGTCCGTGGTCACACTGGCCGAGGTGCTGGCCGCCACGGCGATGGCGTACGCGCGCTAGTGGTCGTGTGCGCCCGACGCGTCGTCTGCATGTACGACAGGGTCATGCTCGTGCCCGAGGTCGTGGCTGGCCCGGATTCCCTCGTCGTACTGGCGGACCAACTGCGCGCGTAGCTCCTCGGTTGGCGCCATCTCCACATACAGGTCGTAGATGGCCTTCCACTGGCGGAGTGCGGCCGTCTCCAGTGTTGCCTGCAGCCGCCTGTCGCCTGCCTCCTGCGCCCGCTTCAGCTGCTGCACGATCATCCGGAGCCTGCCCCGCCGACCCTCGAGGTCCTGCCGCATCTGAGGGCTGGAGCCAAGACGCTCCACGCGCCGCGCGTATTCCATGCGGGCGTCGTACGTCTCTGCAAGTGCCAGGGCGAGAGTCCTGGCCCTGGGGCCCTGAACCTGGTCGGCCAGCTCCTGCGGAGACGGCGGAGCCAGGCCCACGGCCAGGTACGGCAGCATCGGATTGTCATGGGCGAACAGACCGTACGCGCTCGGGACGTCCGTCCACACGTGGATCATGCCGATCTGCTCATCCTCCGGACGGCCGCCGCGCTCCGCACAGTCCTTGGAATCGTGGGCCAGCGCGGTTCCCTCGCCCGGTACGTCGTAACACCAGGAGTGGGAGTGCCAGACCGCGTCCGCTTCACCCAGTCCGCTCGGCGGCTGCTCGTACCGGTCCAGCCGGACCATGTAGGCGCTGCCGACGCGTCGCAGCTCTCCGCCGATCCTGTCGAACATGATGAAGAACGGACGATCGAGCTCGGCTGCGCGGGGCGATCTCTCCTCGAAGATCCAGTGCTCGCCCTGAAACGGCGATCGGTCTATCTGGTCGTGAAACTCAAACGGCATGAACCCCGCCGCCCGGGCGTCGGCCGTGTCCTGGATCGCGGACAGCGCCTCGCGGGCCTCCGAGAGCACGTCCTCCTGAGCAGGATTGGCGGCCTGAAGACTGGCCAGAAGAAGAAGCGTGGCGGACACTAGGCTACTCCGTCGTACGAGTCATGGATTGCCCCGTACTACGACTCAGAGCCCGGCGAGTGCCGCGTAGCCTCGGTCTCCGGAGTGAGGCAGGCTTTCAAGATAAGCAAGGAGGGGCGGCACCCTCGAAGCGAGCCTCGGTATCGCAGATACCGCCAGCTCGCGGAGAGGGTTGCTGCCCCCCTTGATTAGCCCCCAGAGAGCCTACGAAACGATCACCGGCTTCTTAGCCGGTCGCTTACGGTACTTCTCGTAGACCTCCAGGTGCTTGTTGGACAGATCCGCCGGGACGCCTCTCCAGAGGATCGCCATCCGTCACGATGATGTTGGCGATCTTGCCGGCCTCGATACTGCCCAGCCGGTCCCCGACGCCCAGGATCTGCGCCGCGTTCATGGTGATCGCCTCCATCGCCGCTTCCCTGGGCAGGCCAAAGGAAACGGTGTTCGCCACTTCGTACGGAAGGGTTCGAGAGTCCGCGGAGTTGAACGTGGCAAACGCGATCTGCACCCCTGCCTCGTATAGCTCGCCCGCCAGCGTGTTGGGTGCATCGTACGGGTCGTCGTCATTGGAGGGCGTCGTCTGCGTCGGCCCGAGAATCACCGGAATGTCCTTTTCGGCCAGCATGCCCTTCACCTCACGCGCGTCGCGGCCGCCCGCCAGGATCATCCGGAACCCGTGTCTCTCGGAGAACTCGACGGCGCTCTCGATGCTGCGCTTCTCGTCCGCGACGACGATCACGGGAAGGCCCTCGTCCAGGACACGGGCCAGGTTTTCCAGCTGCAGATCCCGCTCCACCCTTTCCGAACCCGATGCGACGGCCTGTCGGTAGTGCTTCGCAGCGACGAACCACTCCTCCAGGGCCGCGATCGCCTCGTCATAGACCTTCTTGGCTTCCGTGTACGATCCTTCGACCATGCTGAACGTGCTGAAGTCGAAGGTCCGGGATTGGATAGTCGGCCAGTTCATGACCATGGCCGCGGACTGCTCGATGGCCATCTCCTCCACGGTCCATCCGTCCAGGTGGAGCAGGGTGGCCTGCCCGGCGATGCCTCCGGCTCCTCCGCCCCCGCCGAATCCGCCGAACCCGCCGCCGCCGCTTCCGGGCGCAGTCAGCGTGTGAGTGATCCCGTTCGCGCGCGCCACCGGAATGTGCTCACTCGCGGGATGAATTGCCGTGTAGGCGTTCAGGTGGGGATTGAAGTTACCCATCTCCGTCTGGTCGTTCGTGGCCGAAACGGAGCCAATCTCGGTGAGACCCAGCCGGCTGAACGCGTCGATCATGCCAGGATAGACGTGCTGGCCGGTTGCGTCTATCACCTCGGCTCCGGCCGGCGCCTGGACTTCCGGACCTACTTCCACGATTCGCCCCTCGCGAATCAGGATGCTGCCGTTCTCGATCACCTGGCCCGACATGGTGTGGATCGTGGCACCCTGGATCACGTACGCGTCTGCCTCCTGTGCGTGCGCGTGGACCGGGGACAGCGCGACCGAAACGACTACCAGGGCTGCAAGTGCCGTGAGCCTGTTGATGGCCGTCATCGGGTACCCCCTTCCCGGCTGGAGCGAGCGGATTCAGAGTCGCTTTCGCCCGTCGCCTCGTCCTCGTCGCCGGCCTCTCCCAGCATCTCCTTCAGCTGGTCCTTCTCGGCCGCCATCTGGGCGCGCATCTCCATGTCCCTGTCGATGTCGAACACGATGTTCCCGTCGACGAACGTGGTGCGCGCCTTCGCGAACGAGCTCAGCGGGTAGCTCTCCCAGATGACCAGATCGGCGTCCTTGCCGACCTCGATCGACCCCACGCGGTCCTCAATGCGAAGCTGGATGGCGGGGTTGATGGTGATCATGGCGAGAGCCTGGTCCTCCGTCATCCCGCCCCACTTCATGGTCTTGGCGGCTTCCTGGTTCAGGTGGCGCGCTTCCTCGTCACTGTCCGAGTTGATCGAAACGATGACCCCCCGGTCTGTCATGATGGCGGCGTTGTACGGTACCGCCTCGTACGCTTCCACCTTGTAGGCCCACCAGTCCGAGAACGTGGAAGCCATGGCTCCATGGTCCCGGATCTCGTCCGCCACCCGGTAGCCTTCCAGGACGTGCTGGAAGACGCCGATCTTGAAGCCGAACTCCTCCGCCACGCGAATCAGCTGGAGGATCTCGTCGGCACGGTAGCTGTGGGCGTGGATGATCCGGGTCCCCTCGAGTACTTCGACCAGCGGATCCAGCTTCAGGTCCCGCCTGGGCGGAATCGCGTTCCGGTCACCCGCCGCGACACGGTCGTTATAGGCCTGCCACTCGGCCTGGTACTTCTTCGTGTCGACGAACGCCTGCCTGATCACGTCCATGACGCCCATCCGGGTGGCCGGATACCGGGCCTGAATACCCGGGATGCCGCCAAAGTTCGAGCGCTTGGGATTCTCCCCGAGAGCGAACTTGATGGTCGGGATCGTGTTCTCCATCAACAGGTCCTCGGCGTTCGTCACGCCCCAGCGGTGCTTGATGATCGCGTTCTGCCCGCCGATCGGATTGGCGCTTCCGTGCATCGTGTGTGACACGGTCACGCCACCAGCCGCTTCCCGATAGATAGAGATGTCGGTCGGATTGAGCACGTCTTCCATCCGCACCATCGACGACACGGTGACGCTGCCTTCGTTGATCGCGTCGGCCGCCAGATGCGAATGCGCGTCGATAATCCCCGGCGTAACGAATTTCCCGGTGGCATCGATCACGGTCACTCCCGATGGCACCGAAATGTCTTGCCCTACTGCCACGATCTTCCCATCGCGGAACAGCACGGATCCGTTCTGGATCGTGCCATTCGTGGCGGTCATCACCGTCGCGTTCTGAATGACCATGATCTCGATCCGTCTCATGATGTGCCTCCTCCCGGCCGCTCGCCGGTGAAATCGGTGGAGAAGCGGCCGCCGAACGACACGCTCCCTTCCATGTCGTCGCCCTCCACGGTGCCTGAATAGACAACCTCGAATGCCTGGCCGCCCATCGAGATGCTCGCCGTGAAGTTGAATCTGTTTCCGCTCACCCAGCCGTCGGTGATGACCTGCTCGCCACGGTCACTCTGGAGCGAACCGACCAGCGACCCGTCCTCGCTCATCTCCAGATCCGCCGTGACCTCCTGGGTCTGCTGCGGCGTCGGGATGACGAGCAGCCAGCGGCCGGTGAGATCCACCGTCGGCGCCTCGGTGGGGCGCTCCTCGGCGGGCTCTTCGAACTTCTGCCCGTCCACGAACACCATCTTCACTTTCGTGGTCTCATCGAACAGGTCGCCGTCGGTTACCACCAGGTTGGCGATCTTCCCCACCTCGACGCTGCCCATGCGATCTCCGACACCGAAGATCTCGGCAGGGCTCAGCGTCAGGGCACGAAGCGCGGCATCCTCGGCCAGGCCTTTCTCGATCGCCGTGTTGACGTTCTTGATCACCTGCTTCGGCGTCGCCAGGCCTCCCGAGTAGAACGCCCACGTCACACCCGCCTCCTGCAGGCGGGCCGGCGTGGTCGGTGCATAGACCCGCCGGGTCAGCGATTCCAGACTCTCATCAGCCTCGGGATCCGCATCACGATTGCGATCCGGCCATTTGAGGTTGACCAGCACCGCAGCGCCCCTGGAGGCCAGCTCGTCCGCCAGCTCGTAGCCGCCGTGCGCTCCGGCCACGACCGTTCGCATTCCTACATCCTCACCCAACTGCATGGCACGCCGAATCTCCCGGTTCTCGACCCCTGGAAGAATGGTCGGCCATCCCTGGGCGATGGACCGCTGCACGGGCTCCATGGTCCGGTCGTACTCGGGTCGCGGCTGCCCGGCGGGGTTGGCCTCGTAGGCCGCCATGAAGCGCGAGTAGTGCTCGGCATCCGAGTACAACTGCTTAACGTACGAGATGACCCCGAACAGCGATCCGGGATAGGAAGTGAAACCGCCCGCGGGGTTCATCGTGACGTGGAGCGCCGCGGGCGTCTTGACCACCATCTCGCGCTCGTCACCCGCGAGATTGATCACCGCCCCCTACGACAAGGGCCGAGGTGTAGCCCCCTTTGCGCCAGTTCCCGATCTGGTCGCTGTCCGCGTCCAACTGGTCCGCTGCATTCGTCCACGGCGTCGTGGCCGGACGATCCTCCGGGCCTTCCGACACGTCCTGCCCGCCGCCGAGCAGCGCCGCCAGTCCTCCACCTCCCGGCGGTCCCTGGCTCTGGCCGCCCTGTTCGGATCGCATCCCGATGCTGGACATGCCATCGAACAGGCCCGGGTAGACGGTGAGACCGGAGCCATCGATAACCCAGGCCTCCGGCGGAATGGTAACGTTGGCACCTACGGCCTCGATCAGTCCGTTGGCAATCACCACCGTTCCGCTCTCGATCACCGGACCCGATACGGGAACGATGCGGGCGTTCTGAATCGCATAGAACGGAGGTGCATTGGGTGTGTCGCTGGGGCGCTGCGCGCTCGCGACGTCGGGGAGCGCCAGCACGGCGACGAGCACGGAGAAAGCTCCAAGTGCCCGGCGTGCGTACGCGACCCGCGACGCTGCGTGCATCGCCAGATGCGCAGGCTTCATCGGTACAACCGCCTTTGGTTGGGTTGTGAGTCGGAGATGCGGGCTCTCGCCTTCCGAGAGCCACTGCGAGGCGTTTCCACCATTAACACTCGCCGGGGAATTTCCGTTGGAATCGGGGCAGGAGTCAAGTTGGGGGTGCCGGGTGCCCGGAGGGTGACGTGGGCGCCTGCGCTTGAGTGGTCGCAACTCTAACGCGTATTGTGCTCACCAGAGCGAGTCGCTCCACGTCTCACCCGCACATGGAGGAGCGCCATGTACAACCGCCGCCGGTTCCTCGGTGCCATCGGCATGCCGGCCGCCGCCGCCAGTGCCGCGACGTTCATCCCGGTCCGGCCGTTACGCTGGAACGATGCGATGGCCGCCGCGAGAGAGTTGTCGGAGACGCCTGGATCGCCTGCCCTGATTGCCCAGGAGGAGGCCATCTGGAGCGAGATCGCCAAAGCGTTCACGGTGGACCGCAGTCTGGTCAACCTGAACAACGGCGGCGTGAGTCCTTCCCCGGCGTTCGTTCAGGAGGCGATGAAGCAGCATCTCGACTTCTCGAACAAGGCGCCCACATACACGATGTGGCGGATCCTGGAACCACAACGGGAGACCGTGAGACAACGATTGGCCCGCGAGTGGGGCGTGGACCCGGAGGAGGTCGCCGTCACCCGCAATGCCTCCGAGAGCCTGCAGACCCTGCAGTTCGGTTACGACCTCGAACCCGGGGACGAGGTCCTGACGACCACGCAGGACTACGGACGGATGATCACGACCTTCAAGCAGCGGGAGGTTCGTGAGGGGCTGGTGCTGAAGCAGTTCTCCATTCCGGTCCCGGCCGAAGATGACGATGAGATCGTGCGCCTGTTCGAGGAGAACATCACCCCCAGGACGCGAATGATCCTCATGTGCCACATGATCAACCTCACGGGGCAGATCCTCCCCGTGAAGAAGGTGGTTGCCATGGCGCGAGCCCACGGGATTCCGGTCATCGTGGACGGAGCGCACGCGCTGGCACACTTCGACTTCAAGATCTCTGATCTGGATTGCGACAACTACTCGGTCAGCCTCCACAAGTGGCTGTTCGCACCTCACGGGACGGGGCTCCTGTACGTGCGCCGTGACAAGATCCCCGATATCTGGCCCCTGATGGCAGCACCCTGGGAACGGCGCGAGGACATCCGGAAGTTCGAGGAGATCGGCACTCACCCCGCGGCCAATTTCCTGGCCATCGGTGAGGCCCTCACCTTCCACCAGCTCATCGGCGGGGCGCGCAAGGAAGCGCGCATGGTCTATCTCAGGGACTACTGGGCAAACCAGCTGCTGAAGCACGAGCGGGTGCGGCTTCACACGAGCCAGAAGCCGGGCTTCGCCGCAGGACTGGCCAACGTGGAAATAGTCGGAATCGAGCCCGGCCCGCTGACCAGCTGGATGTGGCAGGAGCACAAGATCATCGTGACGCCCATCGGGCACCCCGAGTTCCGCGGACTGCGGATCACGCCGAGCGTGTACACCACGCTGGAGGAGCTGGACAGGTTCGTGGAGGCCATGGAGCACGTGATCCAGCATGGCCTCCTGGCGTAGGACACCCGGCCGGGCAGCGGGCGGGAGGTCGTAACGGGCATCCACTTCCGGCGCGGCCTCGGCTATATGGCCGCCGCGGCCTTCTTCTTCAGCCTGATGAGCCTGCTGGTCAAGACGGTGGGCCGCGGGCTGCCGAGCCAGGAGATGGTCCTGTGGCGAGGCATCGTCACGATCATCCTCAGCTACGCCGCCGTGCGTCGCGCCCGGGTCTCACCTTGGGGGAAGCCGGCAAACCGCAGGCTCCTGATCCTCCGTGGGCTGTTCGGTTTCGGCGCTCTGAGCTGCTTTTTCTATGCCGTGGTCCACTTGCCGCTGGCCGACGCGACGGTCATCCAGTACACAAACCCGGTGTTCACCGCGTTGCTCGCG
>JBDHIQ010000189.1:0-7387 GCA_039587395.1 Gemmatimonadota bacterium | reverse complement strand
AGCAGGGGCGGCAAACGGCGCATGGGTACTCCGACGTTGAGGTGTGATTCGCCATGGACATGAGGAGCGAAAGTCTATGCAGCAGGGGCTGGGACTGCAAAAAGTGTCGGACCCGCTAGCTCTAAGGTGCCGGGTTTCCCTGCCGGTCCACGAGGATCGGGTCACCAAGCCCCAGACCGCCCAGCCGTCCCAGCTGGGTGCGCGCGTCGCCAACCACCAGCCACACCATCCCCGCGGGGTCTATGTATCGGCCCACCAGCTCGCGGATCCGCTCGACGGTCATTTCTCGCACCACCGCCCCACGCTGCAGAAGGTAGTCGGCCGGGTACCCGTACTGGCTCATGTCGGCCAGGATGCCCAGCTTGGCGTTCAGTGTCTCGAATGCCCTGGCATTGCTGCGCAACAAGTAGCCCTGCGTCGCCTCCAGGTCCGCGGCGTCGAATTCCGGCCCGTGGCGCTCGAGGATGTCCTTGATGAGCTGGAGTGCCTCCAGGGTGATGTTCGAGCGAACGGAAGTGCCAATGACGAATGGCCCAGGCAAGACGCTTCCGCTGAACCGCGATCCCACCCCGTATGTGTAGCCCTTCTCTTCTCGCAGGACCTGAGTCAGATCGGAAGCGAAGCCGCCTCCTCCCAGCCTGAAGTTCATCACGGTGGCAGGGTAGAAATCAGGGTGATTCTCCGCGAGGGCCAGATAGCCTATCGAGATCACGGACTGCTTGGAGTCCGGCACGTCAACGAAGTAGAGTCCGGCCGCTTCTTCGTTCCAGACGGGGGCCAGCGGAATGTACACCTCAAACGGATTCCAGCGTTCCGTGATCCCCTCGAGCGACTGGACGGCTTCTGCGGCTGACACGGCACCGGCGACGTGGAAGCTCGCCAGGTCCGGCGACAGCGATACGTCGTAGTACTCCTGAAGATCCGAGATCTGCAGTGCATCCAGCGATTCCAGGGTGCCGCGCACGTTCTCGGCCAGAATGTGATCTCCGTGTAGAAGCCGGTTGAACACATCCTGAGCGATGGAAGACGGGCTGGCCGCTCGCTGCCGGAGCTCGTTCCTCACCCGCTGCCGGGCAAGCTCGAACTTCTCCGGATCCCAGCGCGGTTCCAGGAGAATCTCCTCCACCAGCGCCATGGTCCGGGCATAATTGCGAGCGAGTGTGCTGCCGCGAATCGTCAGGGTCTCGCGCCCCGAGCTCACCGTTATGGCGGCTCCCAGCATATCGATGGCCTGCTCCAGCTCTTCGGGCGTCCGATTCGCGGTCCCCTCGGTCATGATCTCGGCAAGCAGGTAGGAAGTCCCCGGGCGGTCCGGCAGATCCAGCAACAACCCGCCCTTCATCCGCAACTCGAACTGGACCAGTGGGACTTCACTGTCCTCGATCCCGAAGACGCGGATTCCATTGGGCAATGACTCCTGCCACACGGTCGGCGCCGTGAGCGTCGGTGGGTCTCCAAACGGGGGTTCAACGGTCCGGTCGAAGCCAGACGGAGTGCGTGGAATCTCTCCGCGGTCGGCAACGACGAACTCGCCTTCCCCGGGAACGATCGGTTCCTCCACTACCTGGGCACGCTCTGAGCCTTCCAGTGCAAGGTCGATCTGGCTCATCGGTACAAAGCTGGTGGCCACGTAGGGCTGGTCCTTGACGTAGGTCTGGTAGACCCTCAGGACATCCTCAGCGGTCACTGCCAGGGCACGGGCGATGTCCTCCGAAACGAACCCTGGATCCCCCGCGAAGATGTTGTACTGCGCCAGCTGAAATCCCTTGCCGATCACGCTCGCCAGGCCGCGATAGAAGTTGGTCTCGTACCCGGCCTTCACCCGCTCGAGATCCTCAGGTGCGACGCCCTGTTCCTCGAAGCGTGTGAACGCGCTTCCCACGGCGCCGTAGACGGTGTTCAGGTCCGTGTCCTGAAATGCCCGCACCTGGAACGTGAACTGGCCAGCCAGTTCCTGCGAGCTGTTGAAGGCCCGCGCGGAGGGAGCCAGCTGCTCCTCTTCCACGATGACCTGGTAGAAGGGGGTGGTCTTGCCATCGGTGAGCAGGTCGGCCAGAAGGTCGAGCGCGTATG
The DNA here is from genome assembly GCA_039587395.1 of Gemmatimonadota bacterium. Taxonomy (GTDB): domain Bacteria; phylum Gemmatimonadota; class Gemmatimonadetes; order Palauibacterales; family Palauibacteraceae; genus JBDHIQ01. The sequence continues at coordinate 5,314 of JBDHIQ010000189.1, read as the reverse complement.
AGTCCCGGTGGTAGAGCGGGACGGTGGGCCAGGCGACCGTCAGCTGTGGAAGCCTGGCGAAGTTGTCCTCATGGAACAGTCGCCGGCTCTCGGAAAGGACCACGGGATCGGGCCTGGCGGACTCCGGCATCTCGGCTCGCGGGATTTCGCCAAAGTACTTCTCGATCCACTCCTTCGTCCTATCCACGTCGATGTCGCCGGCAACAACGAGGGTCGCGTTGTTCGGCCCGTACCACTTAGAGTGAAAATCCTTCACGTCCGCCAGCGACGCGCCGTCCAGGTCTTCGAGAGAGCCGATCACTTGCCAGCGGTAGGGGTGACCCTCGGGATACAGGGCCTGGTCCAGGACGTAGGACATGTGACCGTACGGCCGGTTATCCACGCCCTGCCGCTTCTCGTTCTTGACGACCTGCTTCTCCTTGGCGACCACGCCCTCGGTCACCGTGTTGATGAAGAAGCCCAGCTTGTCCGCCTCCGCCCACAGCGCCTTCTCCAGCGCGTCCTTCGGCACAACCTCGAAGTAGTTGGTTCGATCGCGACTGGTGGAGCCGTTCGTGGAGCTTCCCGAGCGAGTCATCAGCCGGTCCAGTCCGCCCGGTCCCAGGTTCTCCGAGTCCAGGAAGAACAGGTGCTCGAACAGGTGGGCAAACCCTGTCTTGCCCGGGAGCTCGCGCGCCGACCCGACGTGGAACGTCATGGCGACAGCCGCGACTGGGTCCGACTCGTCCACGTGCAGGATGACTTCCAGCCCGTTGTCCAGCTCGTATTTCTCGAACTCTACGGACAGATCCGAGCCCGGCCGCCCTGTCTCACCGGGTGCACAGGCGTGACCGACAAGGGAGATGCCGAGCAGAGCGATACCGACAAACGTGCGGCTGCGCTGGTTTCTCATGGTCGTCTTCTGGCCGTCTTTCCAAACACCGTTCACGAGGTGGCGCACGGGTGGTTGCGTGAAGCTGGAAGCCCTGAGCATGTGCAGCAAGGCCACTCGCCTCAGGCCCCGGGCGGATGCCATGGCGTGCCAAGCTTGCGCAGAGCCACGCACGGTCGCACGATCTCAAATCCGGCTTGCAGAATCGCTCCCGTCGAGGGCCTGGTCCTGACGGGCCCAAACAGTTGCCGGCATCCACGCAGGGCCCGAATCCGTGAACGAAGAGGAACGCCGGGCGGTGATCGGGGCGCTTGATGAGGCCTACCTCGAGATCTTCCCGGCGAATGGCATAGAGAATCAGCTCGACGCCCTTCCGGCGGGAACGACTGTCGCGGTCACCTGCTCGCCGCGCAAGGGGATCGAGGCCACGCTTCAGTTGGCCGAGGAGGTGACGCGTCGCGGGCTCAAGGTGATTCCGCACGTGTCCGCCCGTCAGGTGGAGAACGCAGCGCACCTGCGCAGGATACTGACGCGCTTGCGGCAGCTCGAGGTGGACACGGTGTTCGTACCGGGCGGAGACAGTCCCGAGCCGGTAGGCGACTTCAGTTGTGCCGTCCAACTTCTACGCATCATGGCGGACATGGATCATGGGATTGCCCGGATCGGAGTGGCCGGCCACCCGGAACATCACCCGATCATAGAGGACGAAGTACTGATCGAGCATCTTCAGGCGAAGCAGATGTACGCAACGTACATGGTGACCCAGATGTGCTTCGATTCCACCGCCATCATCGACTGGCTGGCCGATGTACGGGCAGTAGGAGTGAGCTTGCCCGTGTGGGTGGGCCTGCCCGGGGTCATCGAACGAAGGAAACTGCTCGCCACCTCGCTAAGGATCGGCGTGGGTGAATCGGTCGGCTTTCTCAGGAAACAGCGCGGTCTGGCTGGCCGGTTGCTGGCGTCTTCCCAGTACGAGCCCGATGCACTTCTGGAAGGCCTGGCTCCCGGGATTGCCGATCCGGCCAACAGCATTGCCGGCTTCCACATCTACAGTTTCAATCAGGTGGCCGGCACAGAAGGTTGGCGGCAGACCTGCCTGCGCCGGCTCCGGACGCAGCCACAGCGCGCGGAAGCCTGACGCGTGCGCATCTCGGTCGTCTTCAGCACCTATAATGCCCCCGAGTGGTTGGAAAAAGTGATCTGGGGCTATTCCGCCCAGGATTTCAGCGACTTTGACCTTGTGGTGGCCGACGATGGATCCACGGATGAGACCCGCCGCACCGTAGACCGCCTCCGGAGCGAGACAGGGCTGGAGATCCGGCACGTGTGGCATGACTCAACAAGGCCACGGTGGAAGCCCCGTCCGAGTACCTGGTGTTCACCGACGGCGATTGCATTCCGCGCCGTGACTTCCTGTCCACCCACGCCGGCCTGGCAAGGCCGGGACGGTTCCTTTCGGGAGGCACCTTCCGGCTCTCGCTGGCGGTCAGCCAGGCTGTGACCAGGGAGGATATCGTTAGCGGTCAGGTATTCAGTGCCCGGTGGCTGCGTGCCGGGGGACAGCCCTGGAACCGGCGGTTGCTGAAACTTGCCGCCGGGCCGTGGTGGGCCGGAGTGCTGGACCGGATCACGACCACGAATGCCTCCTGGAACGGACACAACGCTTCGGCCTTCAAGTCGGACCTGCTGGCGGTCAACGGATTCAACGAGGAAATGGGTTGGGGCGGAGAAGATCGCGAACTGGGAGACCGGCTGCGCAACGCGGGCCTGCGACCGCTCCAGGTGAGGAACCGGGCCATCTGCGTGCACCTGGAGCACGAGCGCGGATACGTGGATGATGAGGTCTACCGGAAGAACCAGGCGATCAGGAAGCAGACACGCCGCAGTGGGCGAACGTGGACGGAACACGGAATCGTGCCCGGCCCGAAGGGTGCAGAAGCCGCAGCCGACTGAGCGGGCAGTCGGCTACAGATAGCGGTCCACCCCCTTTTCCGTGCGGATGGACTCGGATTCGAGTTGTGCCTCCCAGACCTGCTCGCTCCCCGGGGCTATCGAGCGCGACTCGTGCCACAGATGCAGTACCGAGACTGCCAGCCGGCCGTTCTTCCGCTTCAGGCCATAGCGGAGCAGACGGACTACGATCTCCCAATCCTCGAATCCGTAGCCTTCGAACGCCTCGTTGAAGCCGTTGACGGCCAGATAATCGCCCCGCCACAGCGCGAAATTGGAGCCGAGCGCGCCTTTTTCCTCCGTGAGCGACAGTTTTCGCAGCGGTCCCAGCGGAACTCGGAGCACTGGCGCGAATCGGTTGATCTCGCCCTGCCGCCACAGCGAGTACCATTCCCGGTTCGGCCACAGGTGGATGGGGAGTTGCTCGCGAAGGACGCGTGCGCTGAGTCCCTCCGAGAGGTTCACGCGACTGCCCTTGACGTAGAACCCGCGCTCGGCCAGACGCGCGTGGCGGAGCATGTAGTCCGGTCGCACGGCGCAGTCCCCGTCGATGAAGACCAGGTACTCCGCATCGGTGGCGGCCGCGGCTGCCCGGTTCCTGGTACGCCTCGACAACGGAACGAGTGTCGTCGCCGGATCCGTCGTCCGCAACGAACACCTCGAACTCCCGATATCGCTGATCGTTCAGGCTGACCAGCACGCTGCGGAGGGCGTCGGGCCGGTTGTAGGTGGAGACGATGACGGCAATTCGAGGAGGCACGAAGCGCTCGCTCAGCGGGTCCAGATCACAACCGCGCCGCACCGGCCGGTCGGGCCACTGAACTCGGCCGGGAGCGAGGACGGGCTGGGATAGACCTCCATCCCGGCGATGTCCGAAGGCCGTACCAGCTCATCGATCGTGTATTCGGTAGCAACACCCGCGCTGCCGCTCTCACCGGTTCGAATGACCTGTACGCCGTCGATGTACACGCTGAGCTGCGGGCAATTGGCCACCCGGGTCGAGCCCACGGAGCAACCCCGCGCGTCGCAACGGATGCGGATGCCCTGCAGCTCTCCCAGCATATGGCTGACCATGGTCACGTTACGCCGCTCGATCTGCTTCTGGTCGATGAAGGAGCCCTGTCCAATCCGTTCCGACCACTGCCGCCGTTCGTAGAATCCACGCGTCTCCAGCCGCAGGCTGCGGACCGTGGTGACCATGAGCGGCTCCAGTTCGATGGGGTCGGCGCTCAGCTCCGCCCGGATGTCTACCGTGCGATCGGCCAGGATCGACACGGGTTCGGCCAGCGTCTCAAATCCCAGGTGGGCTATTTCCACGACCTGGTCACCGGGCGTGACCTCGTCGAGCATGAAATAGCCCTGGCCGTCGCTGACGGCCCCGTGCGCGGTGCCGAGCACCGACACCGTGGCCGACCCGACCGGACGGCCCGTCTCCCGGTCCAGCACGCGTCCCACGACCCGCCCCGGCCCGGCGATTCGCACGTCCAGGTCCTGCCGCATCAGCCTGTCTTCGCCCAGGGCGACGGACTGCCCCACGCCCGACACGCCGGCCGCCGTCGCGTACAGCGATATGTCCGCACCCGGCGGCAGGTCGCAGAACCGATACCATCCGGTGCCGTCCGCGGTGGTGGTCGAGCGCCTCGGATTGCTGTTCCCGCTGCGCACCGTGGCCTCGACCGTCGCGCCGGGCAAGAGGACGTCCGTGAAGTCGTCGCGAACCAGTCCTTCGATGGTCAGCTGGCCTTCCTGGAATTCGGGGACACACAGCTCGATGCGCTTCGGCGCTCGCCTGCGCCGCAGGTCCTCCCAGCGTCTCGTCCAGATGGATACCAGCCCGCAGATGGCATCGATGTCGGCCATCGCGAAGTCCGGGAGGCCTGCGCTGGACTGGTAGAATTCGACGGCTCCGATCTCGCCGGCGGACAGCTCGTACCACAGAGGGGGACTGGAGCGGTCTTTACGGCCGTCCACGTAGATCACGGGTCCACCGCAGCCGGCGCCGCCACGGAACGAAGGGGAGAAGTACGTCATGACGTCCAGCAGGTTGGCGGCAAGGACGAGCCCGCTGCTCCAGCGCTCCACGAACGCGGGATCGAAGAACGTGCCTATCCCGCGCTCCATCCGGGCGTAGAACCCCCGGTCCTCGAGATAACGGGGCCGGTATTCGACTTCGACACGGAGCGGCGCGAGCTCTATGGGATCTGTCTCGAGACGGACCTCCACGTGCGTTGTGAGGCCCGAGAGGACTTCCAGCTCCCGGCTCCGGTCCGAGTAGCCAATGTGCTCCACCTCCAGCCGGTACAGCCCCGGTGGAACATCGCGCAGGAGGAACGCACCGGTCGAGTCCGACAGGCCGAGCCGGTTGCTGGGAGCCAGGGTGACGAGTGCCTGCGCCACGGGACGACCGGACTCATCGTCCACCACCCTGCCGGCGACCCGGCTTCCGACTTCCTGGTCCCGATCCAGTGCAGCATCCTCGTTCGCTTCGCGCAG
>JBDHIQ010000188.1:0-4828 GCA_039587395.1 Gemmatimonadota bacterium | reverse complement strand
ACGGTGGATACGTATCGCTCCCGCATCATGTCCAAGCTCGGGCTGGACCACAGATCGGAGCTCGTGCGGTTCGCGTTGCGCGTCGGCCTGCTGAAGGAGTTCTGACCGGACCCTCACGGGCTCCACAGGCTGACGGGCCGGGCTGCTACGGGCTCGGCGTGAAGGCCGGACAGCCGCCCACGTATCCACACTCCGAGCACGGCAGTTTCTGGCACTCCCTTACCCGGAGAAACGTTGGAGATGACGAACACAGACGGATCCACAGGCGACTCGTACGGGGCACGCCGGCAACTGGCTGATCTGGACGGACCGGTTTCGATCTGCGACCTGAAGTCCCTGGAGAGACAGGGCTACGGTCAAGAGAACGTCCTCCGGCACGAGGACGGCGAGACCGTGACGGCGGAGGACATCGCCGCGCTCGCCAGCTGGGATCCCATTCGCACTCCCGGGCGAGAGATCGCTTTTCGCCCCGCTCGCGTGCTGCTCCAGGATTTCACGGGCGTTCCGGCGGTAGTGGATCTGGCCGCGATGCGCGATGCCATGGCGGAGCTGGGTGGAGATCCGTCAGAAATCAATCCCATTCTGCCGTGCGAACTGGTCATCGACCACTCGGTTCAGGTGGACTCGTTCGGGTCGGCAGGGTCATTCCTGATCAATGCGGAGAGAGAGTTCGAGCGCAATCATGAGCGGTACGCCTTTCTTCGCTGGGGCCAGACGGCCTTTGACAACTTCCGCGTCGTGCCGCCCGACACCGGCATCGTTCACCAGGTGAACCTCGAGTACCTGGCGCGAGTCGTGTTCGACGACCGGGCCGCCGGTGGCCGGACGGCGTACCCTGACACGGTGGTCGGCACGGACAGCCACACGACCATGATCAACGGCCTGGGCGTGCTGGGTTGGGGAGTGGGCGGGATCGAAGCGGAGGCGGCCATGCTGGGCCAGCCACTGAGCCTGCTTGTCCCTGCCGTGGTGGGCTTCCGGCTTCACGGCATGCTGCCCGAGGGCGCGACTGCCACGGACCTCGTCCTGCGTGTGACGGAGATGCTCCGGGAGCAGGGTGTGGTCGGCAAGTTCGTGGAGTTCTACGGGTCGGGAATCGGCAGCCTGTCGCTGGCCGACCGGGCCACGCTGGGCAACATGGCGCCGGAATACGGGGCCACCTGCGCGATCTTCCCGATCGACGGTGAGACCATCGAGTTTCTGCGCTTCACGGGCCGCAGCGAAGCCGACGTGCGGCTGGTCGAGGCGTATGCGCGAGCGCAGGGCCTGTATCACGAGCCCGACGCCCCCGCAGCCGAGTACAGCGAGACCATGGAGCTGGACCTGGGAACCGTCGAGCCCAGCATCGCCGGGCCCAAGCTTCCACAGCAACGGATCCCTCTGACGTCCAGCAAGCCACGAATCCGGGCCGCGCTGGAATCCCTGGGAGGGAGCGCCGGTGGCGGTACGAGGGATGGCCAGGCCGGGGTGGCCGTGGCCGAGCCGGGAATCGAGCGGGGACTGCAGGATGGTTCCGTCGTGATCGCCGCCATCACCAGCTGCACCAACACTTCCAACCCGTCCGTCATGGTGGCGGCCGGGCTGCTGGCGAAGAATGCGGCCGGGAAGGGGTTGAACAGCCAGCCGTGGGTGAAGACCAGCCTGGCTCCCGGCTCGATGGTGGTGACCGAGTACCTGACGGAGGCCGGCCTGTTACCTCACCTGGAGGCGTTGGGCTTCCACGTGGTGGGATATGGCTGCACCACATGCATCGGGAACAGCGGGCCGCTCCCCGAGGACGTCTCACGGGTGGTGCGTGAGGAAGATCTCGTGGTCTGCGCGGTTCTCTCCGGGAACCGCAATTTCGAGGGCCGGATCAGCCCGGATGTGCGAGCCAACTTCCTGGCCTCGCCGCCGCTGGTCGTGGCGTACGCGATTGCGGGGACCATGGACATAGACCTCTACGCGGAACCGCTCGGGACGGACAGCGAGGGACGACCCGTCTTCCTGCGCGACATCTGGCCCACGGCAGAGCAGGTGAGAGAGACCGTGCGGGCCGCCGTAAAGACCGAGATGTTCGAGAGCAAGTACAGCGAGATCTTTGCCGGAGACGAGCGCTGGAACGGTCTCGAGGTCCCATCCGGTGACCGGTTCGCGTGGCAGCCGGACTCGACCTATGTCCGCCTGCCGACCTTCTTCACCGGTATGGCGCGCGAGGTGCAGCAGCCGGGAGACATTGTCGGGGCTCGGGTACTGGCCCTGCTGGGACACTCGGTGACCACGGACCACATCTCGCCGGCCGGTGCCATCGCCGGTGACTCGCCCGCCGCTGCGTACCTGGTGCAGCACGCGGTGGAGCAGTTTGAGTTCAACTCCTACGGCTCCCGGCGAGGCAACCATGAGGTCATGGTGCGCGGCACGTTCGCCAACGTCCGTCTGCGGAATCTCCTGGTGCCGGGAGTAGAAGGTGGGTACACGAAGCATCTTCCAGTCGGCGAGCAGATGTCGATCTACGACGCGGCCATGCGCTACGCCGCGCAGGCCGTGCCCGTGATCATCCTGGCCGGCCGCGAGTACGGGACGGGCTCATCTCGCGATTGGGCGGCCAAGGGCCCCTACCTGCTGGGTGTTCGTGCCGTCATCGCCGAGAGCTATGAGCGCATCCACCGCAGCAATCTGATCGGAATGGGAGTACTGCCACTGCAATTCTCGGGTGGCGATTCGGCGGAAGCGCTGGGCCTGGACGGAACGGAGACCTACGACATCGCCGGCATTGCGGAAGGCCTGCAGCCCGGTGGTTCGGTCCGCGTCCGCGCGACAGGCGAAGACGGGCGGATCACGGAGTTCGAGGCTAAGGCAAGGCTCGATACCGCGATGGAGGTGGAATACTACCGAAACGGTGGGATTCTACAGACCGTACTGCGTCAGGCCCTGGACTAGACGGCAGCCCGCTATTCCTCCGCCAGGGCCTTCTGTAGCCACTCCTCGTCCGCCGCCGACACGTCCCCGGCTTCGTCGGCCGAACCGGGAGCGGCCGGGTCCGCGTCCAGTGGCTCGGTACTGTCTGCCTCTTCCGCGCCCCTCCGGGACCACTTCCTCAGCTTGCCGAACAGCAACAGGCCTCCCAGCAGGAAGGCCAGCACGGGCAGCGCGTAGACCAGAATGGCAGCACCGCGGGCGCGCGGCTTGAGCAGGATGTAATCGCCGTACCGGCTCAGGAAGTACTCCCGCACTTCGTCCGGGCTTTCTCCCGACAGCAGCCGTTCGCGAATCAGCTGTTGCATCTCGCGCGCGAGCTCCGAGTTCGACTCCAGGACCGACTGGTTCCGACACACAAGGCAGCGCAGCTCGTCGGCGACGATGGCCGTCAGGTTCTCGAGCTCGGCGTCCGACAGCTCGCCACCGGCAGGCTGTGCAGTGGCCTGCTCTGCCTGCGGGGTGTCAGCGGCGGGATCGTCCTGGAAGTGCGCGGAGAGGAGCGCGGGCTGGCCCAACCAGCTTCCAGCGACGGCCGCCAGGAGGGCGACGGCCCGTCGGCGGGTCATCGGCTGCTCGCGTCCGTCATCCGGCCACCCCCAGCGGACAGCAGCGAATCCACCTTGGTTCGCACGATCTCCCAGTTCAGGGGGCCCACGTGCTTGAAAGCGACCATGCCATCCCGGTCCACAAAAAACGACTCGGGCACGCCGTATACGCCGAAGTCCATGGCCGTCCGCGAGCTGGGGTCCAGAACGCTGGGCCAGTCTCCACCCAAACGCCGCATGAAGCTGCGCGCATTGTCGGGCGTGTCCTGGTAGACGATTCCCAGAAGGACGAAGTCATCGGACACCAACTCCTCGCTGGCCCGCACGAGCACGCCATGCTCCGCCCGGCACGGGATGCACCACGAAGCCCAGAAGTTGACCAGCACGACTTTGCCCCGCAGCTCCTCCAGGGACAGCGTGCCGCCGTCGTCCATGGATTCCAGCTCGAAGGCGGGCGCCTCCGTGCCGACAATCGCGGACGGGAGAACGAACGTGTCCCTGGTCAGCCCGTACGCCAGCAGGAGCAGTACCGGAACCGCGGACAGCGGCAACAGCCAGCGCAGGTGGTTCCTCATACGGAGACCGTCTCCCGTTCGGCGAGTTCATGTGTGGACGCTTCCTCGACCACTTCGTTCACCAGGTCCTCCACCGCGGCGCGCTGCGAGCGAGGCCGCCACGGAACGATGGCCACGATGGATCCCAGGGCCATGATCATCCCGCCAATCCACAGCCACGCGACGGCCGGGTTCACGATGGCCCGCACCGTGGCGTGTTCGCCCTGCTCATCGAACGCCATCAGTGTGAGGTAGAGGTCCCGGGTCGGAGACGTCTTGACGGAAGGCGTAGCAATGGGTTGCTGCTGGCTGGGATAGTAGTTCAGCCGCGGCGTCTGCTCGCCGAGGAACCGGTCGCCCCGATAGGCCAGGAACGTTCCGCCGACCACGAACCGCTGTGGCTGCTCCTCGCCCCACAGCTCCTGGAACTCGACGTTGAATCCCTCGATCGTGAAGCTCTCGCCCGGCCGGAGCGTGACCTCGCGCTCCGTCTTCCAGGTGCCCGAGATCGAGAGCGCCACCGCGATGATCACCACGCCCACGTGAACGACGTAGCCGCCATAGCGGCGGCCGTTTCTGACGAACAGGTCCGCCAGCGCCAGCAGCGGCGATCTGCCGGCGATCCGCATTCGAGCGACCAATCCCTTGCGGAACTCTTCGACAATCGTCCCCATCACGAAGCCGGCAAACGCCAACGTGATGAGCGGATAGACAGCCCGCATACCTAGCGCCACCGCCAGGAGCATCACGGCCACTCCAGCGATCAGCGGG
>JBDHIQ010000187.1:0-4504 GCA_039587395.1 Gemmatimonadota bacterium | reverse complement strand
CCAGCACCGCCAGCCGCTCGTACACGACGGATGCCGGCAGGATGACGTCCGCCCGGTCCTTCCGCAGCCCCAGATTGGAGACGCGCTGCCCGTACGACATCCGCGACAGTGTGTCGATCACGGCTCGCAGATCGGTCAACGCGATCTCCCGGGTACCGGCCGGATCGGTTTGGCCTCCGGCAAGCCGGGCCAGCGCCTCGATGTTGCCTCCCGTCGCGATCAGACCGACCGACTTCCAGTGCCTGGCGGCGGCCGGTATGCGAAGCGTGGCCGCGTACTCCGCGAGCAGATTCCGGAATTTCCCCGGAGCGTCGGCCACTTCGGAAAGTTCCTCCAGCAGCCGCACCGAGCCCATCGTATGCGACTCGCTCCACAGGATCCCGGAATCGTCGACGAGCGAGACCTCCACGGAGCCGCCGCCCAGGTCGACGAGCAGCCATTTGTCGTCGCCGAACTCGATCTGATTGCGCACGGCCAGCCAGACCAGGCGAGCTTCCTCGCTTCCCGATATCGGCTCCAGCCGGATGTCGGTCTCGTCCAGGATCCGTTCGATGAGCTCAGCGCCGTTTGCGCTCTCCCGGACGGCCGAAGTGGCCACCGCCCGCACATGCAAGATGCCGAGCTCGTTCAGAGAGGTTCGGAAGCGCCGGAATGCCTCGATGGTGGCGTCCATCGACTGGGACGTCAGCCGCCCCGAAAGAAACGCCCCGTGGCCCAATCGCACCGGAACGCGCTCAAAGGCCAGTTCGGCAAACGTCTGCAGGTCGGAGAACTCCGCCGCCACGAAGCGCATGGCGTTGCTGCCGACATCGATTGCGGCTACACGAACGGGGAATCCCCCGCCCGGTTCAGGTGTCGGCAAGTCGTCGGCTGCGGTGTCGGAGTGTGAAACGGCCACTTTCAACTGGCATCGTGGGACAATGAACCCGCAAGTTCATGTGTGGAAAGGTGTGGGCCGACCATGTCGTCGTCCAGCCCGCCCTTTCCGAACGTGGCAGAATGCGCCCATCTTCACCGATTATCGTGGGAGGTGTGGCGGAGAGATCCGGAACAAGGCAGGGAGTGTGGTGACAGACAGCCAGACGAAATCGGCGCTGATACTCGGGGCATCGAGCGGTTTCGGGGAGGCCGCCGCCCGAGCGTTTGCCGCGGCCGGCTATGACATATTCGGTGTTCACCTGGATCGCCGGGCCGGTCTCCAGAAGGTCGAAGAGATCAATCAGGCCATCGAAGAGGCCGGGCGGACCGGCACGTTCTTCAACGTCAATGCCGCCTCGGCCGACAAGCGCAATCAGGTCCTGGACACGATGACCGAGATGGTGGAACCCGGCACGGTTCGCGTGTTGATGCACTCACTGGCTTTCGGGACGCTCGCCCCGTTCACGGGATCGGACAGGGCCATGACCACAGATCAGATGAACATGACGCTGGATGTCATGGCCCACACGCTGGTGTACTGGACACAGGGGCTGGTGTCCCGGGGGCTCATGGGCGACGGGGGCCGGATCTACGCGATGACGAGCTCCGGTGGCGACCGGGTGATTCCCACCTACGGGGGCGTGTCGGCGGCCAAGGCCGCACTCGAATCGCACTGTCGGCAGCTCGCCCTGGAGCTGGCGTCCCAGGGGATCACGGTCAACGCAATCAGGGCGGGTGTAACCGACACTCCGGCGCTCCGGAAGATTCCAGGGGCCGCACACATGATGGCGGAGCAGGAGGCACAGAACCCGCATGGGCGACTGGGCACACCGGAGGACGTGGCTGAGTGCCTGGTAGCTCTGGCCCGGCCGGAAACGTACTGGATGACCGGCAACACGATTCGAGTGGACGGAGGCGAGGACTTCATCGGCTCTCGCCCGCCGGTTGGCTGAGACGATTCGCGAACCGCTGACACGAGGATCGGTCGGATGATCGGAACGAGGCGGAGGTAGCGTCGTGGGTTGGATATACGAAGCAGGCAAGGAGCTGACTCGGGCGGCCGGAGATACCGCGCGCAGCGAGGTAGACCGGTGGCAACGCGAGATCGAGCGACCGTGGCGCCAGGGCCGGAACAGCACGGCGGCGCGAACGGGTCGCTGGATCGGTCTCGGGCTGGCCGTGGGCGCCATCGTGACGGGAGTAGGGTTGGCTCTGTACCTCGAGCGTCCCTGGGAGTAACCAGCTGACCGGTCTGCTGTTCGGCGAGTGAGAGCGATGACGAGTATCTGTGGCGTTCAATTCGCGCCGGAGCTGGGTCGAAAGGCCGACAACACCTCGCGGGTGGCCGGAGAAATCATAGCGGCGGCTGCCGAGGGCGCACAGCTTGTCGTTCTACCGGAAGCGTCGCTGACCGGCTACGTGTTCGAGAGCCGAAAGGAGGCGCTCGAGGCGGCCATCGCGGCCGACGGCCCGGAGTTGGACAGCCTGTCGGAAGCCTGTCGGGATGCCGGTGTCTGGGCCGTTTGCGGGGCGATCGAGAGCGACACGGAGGTCCTGTACAACGCTGCCTACCTGATCGGCCCGAACGGATTGGCCGGGAGATATCGAAAGACCCACACCCTGTGCCTGGGCGTGGATCGTTTCACGAGCCCTGGAGACGATCCGTTCCAGGTTTTCCACCTGCCGTTCGGTAGGCTGGGGATGCACATCTGCTACGACGGGAGCTTTCCCGAAACCACCCGCGTGCTGCGCGTCCTGGGTGCCCAGCTGCTGCTGCTGCCCACCAATTGGCCGGAAATGCGTCTCAAGCGCGAGATGGTACAGGTCCGCGCGTGGGAGAACCACGCGTTCTTCCTGGCCGTCAACCGCGTGGGAACGGAGCGTGGCGTTCTATTCGAGGGTGGCAGCTGTGCAGCCGACCCGCTCGGCCGTCTCGTGATGTCGGCTGGCGCCGATGCCGGTCGCTTCCACTTCGAAGTGGATCTGGCGGACGCGGATCCCAGCCGTGTCGTAATCCGTCCCGAAGAGTACGAGATCGACTACGTGTCAGATCGCCGGCCGGACCTCTACACGCCGCTCACGGCACCCACTCCCGACATCCCCAGGACGGGCAGCCAGCGGTCCGGGGAACCCATCTGATCTGACGCTCCGTGCCGGTCTAACGGGCCTGAGTTCCGGTCAACTGTCCGAAATGTCGAGGACCACGTCGATCCGGCGGTTTCTCTCTCGGCCGTCCGCCGTCTCGTTGCTGGCGACCGGCCGGTCCTCCCCGTATCCGATCGCCGTCAGTCGATCGGAGCTGATGGGCATGTTGGCCAGCAGGTACTCCCGCACCGCAAAGGCTCGCCGGCGGCTGAGCGCCCGGTTCAACTCATCGTTCCCCTGGGAATCCGTGTGGCCCTCGATGCTGACCGGGGCCTCCGGAAAATCTCGCAGGACCCGCTGCACCTTGGTGAGCAGCGCGTAGTGCGCCGGACGAATCTGGTCCGATCCTGAAGCGAAGCTGAGACCGTACAACCGGAGGATCAGCTGGTCGCCGCTCACGACCACCCTGCCTTCCTCCTCGTTGAAGATGGCGCTGACCTCACGGAGCTTCTGGTCACGCCGCTCGCGCTCTCTCAGTTGCGCCGAGACCTCCGCCTCCCGCTCCTCCAGCCCCGCGAGGCGGATCTCCAGCGAATCTACGCTGGCTCCAAGCATCCGATTCTCCGCTTCGCTGCGCGCGAGCTGGCTCTCCAGGTTACGGCGATCCTCCTGGAGGCTGGCGATGGCCGCAACCGCCTGGTCGGCCACGGGCTCGATGCCGCCGAAGAAGTCTGCATCGTATCCCAGCTGCTCGGAAATTCGTCCTACCTCCGTCTCGTGCCGCTCGAAGATGACCTCCAGTAGCACACGACGCCGGGCGACGCTATCGGAGAGGCTTCCCACGTAAGCCGCCCTGGCAAACGCGGCGGCGGCAGCCTCGCCGAGCCCGGCTGCATCTCCGCGCTGGCTCCTGTCTCCGTCCAGGACCCGGTTGGCTTCTTCGAAGTAGCCATCAGCTTGGCCAAACTTGGCGGGGGCAAGCTCCCGGGTACCCGCCACCATGGCCGCATCGCGGGCGTCGCGCGCCCGGCCCAGGACATCGGACCGGATGGCCTCCAGCTCCGCATCACGGAACAGCGTCTCCGCTTCGCTGACCCTGGCCGACGCACCCTCCTCGTCTCCGCGCTCCAGCCGCTGGCCGGCTTCGATAATGACCGCTTCCGCCCGCTCCCAGAGATTCGGCGCTCTGTCCGGAGCCTCCATTGCGAGAGCGTCCATGCGAGCTGTCAGAGCTTCACCGAACAGCCGACCCCCGACGCCCAAAAAACGTTCGGCCTCGGCCAGCGCATCCTGGGCCTCCGTCAACCGTTGGCGGACCGAGTCGATTCTATCTCCGCGCTCGTAGCGTTGTGCAGCGTCAGCCAGGCGCTCCTGAGCGCGCTGAAAATTGCGCGGCGAGATCACATCGAGGCCATCGATACGCGCTTCCTCGAGCCGCACTCGGGTGGCGCGAAGCTCCGCCTCGAACTCCTGTGCGTGGCCCATGGCCGGGATCAGGAGC
>JBDHIQ010000186.1:0-8353 GCA_039587395.1 Gemmatimonadota bacterium | reverse complement strand
TCCTGAACGTCCACGTACTTGGCCTGCAGCAGATTGGTGACTTTGGCCTGCAGGTCGATTCCGAACAATCGGTAGCCGAACCGTACGTCTACGACCGTGATGTCGCCCCGTGGATCCAGCGGGTAGGCCAGCACCTCCTCGACAGCCGTCCGGTAGCGGAAATCGATCCCTACCGCCTGGTGGAACGCCCACAATGTCGCCGTGACGTTGTTCGATGACCGGTAGGGCAGTGCCTGACCCGTGGTCTTGTTCTCCGTATCCAGGAACATGTAGTTGATATCGAGACCGAGCATATCGGGCACGATGCTGAACTTGGCGCCGGCGTCGAAACCCGTCACGCGCGGACGCTGGAAGCCTCGATCAGGTCGCTATAGTCCGTGTGAAAGAACGCCGCGTCCAGCCACAGCCAGCGAAGCGGGTTGACCGTCAATCCGACCTCCGCAGCCCACGCCGTCTCACCGCGTAGCTGCAGATTCGGGACCACCCGGAATCCGAACTGGGTGGTGTTGGTGAACTGCTCGGATGGAGCCGGCGCCCGGTACCCCCGGCTGACAGAGCTCCGGAGGCTGATTTCGCTGTTTGGCTGAAAGACAACTCCCAGTTTCGGACTGAGGTTGAGCTCGGACTCCGACGTAGTCGCGGAATGGAAGTCCAGCCGCAATCCGACCACACCTTTCACCTTGCTGGACAACCGGATCTCGTCCTGTCCGTATACCGACACGTCCCAGATGAACGGGTCGCCCACGAAGTCGGAAGAGACAGCGGTTCCTGCGGTCTCCGACCCGAAAGTCAGGAAGTGCCGAGCCAGCGGATTGGTGGACAGCTGAACGTCGGCCGCTGCCCTCGTGGACCTGTGATAAGTCTGGTTGTCGTGAAAGTTGTTCTTGACGGAGTTGTAGTAGAGTTGCGGCTTGATCTGGAGCGACACGGATTGCGTGTTGATCGGCGTGGCTTTCAGCCCAACGACCAGATCGTCCTGCCGGACCCAGTCGCCCAGATCCAGCGAGTCCACCTCGAGCGGTCTGTCCTCCGACAACCAGGTGAAGAACTCTTCCTTGTCTTCTCGAACCCAGTTGACGAAGGCTTCGACCGGGGAATCCGTTTCCTTGCCCACAACGGTCTTGGCTCGAAGCCGGATCCGATCGAAGGAGCCGTTCTGGCGGAAGCCGTCGGAACTCTCGTAGCCGGCCAGCAGCGTCGTCCCCACCGAACCGATCCACCGGGAATGCTGAACGTTGAGCCCCTGCATGTTCAGGGCGTTGTCGGTGAACTTGTACTCGGAGGGCGTGTCGAACACCCCGTAGTGGAACCGTACTACGGTCTCCGGCTGATCGGGCGGTCGCTGCGAAAGCAGGTTTACGACCCCGCCCAACGCGTTGTTGCCCCACAAGGTGGAGTGCGGTCCCTTGACGATCTCGAGCTGTCGCATGTCCATGATGGGAAGCAGAGCGAAATTGACGCCTCCGCTCACACCAGCCAGTACTCGATGACCGTCCAGGAGCATCAGGACCCGGCTGCCGACACCGCGAGCGATGCCCGTTGAACCCCGGATGTCTATCTGGTTCGCGTTGAAGACCACTCCCTGGGCAAACGGCAGAGCGTCGTCCACCGTAATCGCCTGGCGCCTGAACACCTCCTGGCCTGTCTGAACGGCCACGCTGGCGGGAGACTCACCGGGTCGGACCGCATTGCGGGTCGCGGTGACGACCAGTCCGGGCACTTCGATGACCGCTCGTACCACTGTCATCTCGATACGGGTGACCTGACCGGCCACTACCTCGACAGCGGCGCGTTCCGTGACATCGTATCCGTACACGACGACCTGGACCGTGTAGCGGCCGGGGGTCACGCCCTCTATCCGGAACTCTCCGCCTTCGCTTGTGAGAGCGGTGAGGGGAGTGCCGGTGACAAGCACCACGGCGCCGACAATGGCGGCAGTGTCCCCCTCCGCCAGGACCCTGCCGGCAATCACGCCGGAAGGCTCCTGGGAGTGCAGGACTCCGCTGCCGACCACCACGGACAGAAGGAGAGATGTGGCGAGCTGTCGGATCATCGATCGAGACAGTCCCTGGTGCTTCATCCCATTACCCCCGTACCACCCTTGCCACCCTGCCAACAACGAATTGTAGGACCCGGTCTAGTTGCTCTGCCAGACCGTGAGGTTCTGTTGCCCGCCCGTCGTCGAGTCGACGGTGACCTGGTTGCCGTTCTGGACGTAGGTGCCTGTGGATTGGGGCAGAATCGGGTTATCCGACTCCTGGCCCCAGCTGCCGTCGGACAGCGCCACGTAGGTTCCCGAGTCGTTGAAGGGCTCCTGTCCCGGCAAGTTGAGATTGATCGTGTAGCGTGTCTCCGTCAGGGTCAGTGTGCCTGTCGCACCCTCAGCCGGCGTGAGCGTGATCCCGCCACTTGTGATCGACACCATCGTGTAGTTGCCCGAAAGGTCAACCCTGGTCGGCGGATCGGTGGTTCCGTCATCATCACTGCTGCAGCCGGGGATCGTTCCAAGCAGCGCCAGTGTCAGCGCGGGGACCCAGAGTCGCGACCAGAACTTCTTCATACCGCCTCCTTTCGGGGTGAGCGTCCAAGATACAATCGGGAAGATTAGCCTCCGGAGTCGATTCCCGCCATCATCGAGTCTCGCCGCGCTCGGAACTCCGTCCCTTCGTTCCAGTTAGGAAATGTCGTGCTGCTAGCCAGCGCATGGCCGACCCGGAACAGAATCTCGAGGTCGTCTATCGCTCCGCTCAGATCCCAGTTCGGGTCGTATTCGTCCGACGGCTTGTGGTATCTCTGGGCCGTGTAGTCGTCCCGCCGTTGGATCCCCCACGCTTCGCCGAACTCGATGTGGTCGATTCCGGTGTCTGTGTACAGTGCCGGCACGCCCTGCTTGGCGAACTCGAAGTGATCCGACCGATAGTAGAAGCCCTTTTCCGTCTCCGGATCGGGGCGCAGCACCCTGGCCTCCGTCTCGGCAACGGACTCCAGGAAACCGTCCAGCTCCGACATACCGCGGCCGACCACGGTCATGTCCCGCATCGGCCCATAGATGTTCATCCCATCCAGATTTATAGCCGCGACCGTCTGTGGGAGGGGGTAGACGGGATTCGTCGCGTAGTACCTGGAACCCAGCAGCCCGAACTCTTCGGCCGTCACGGACAGAAACAGGATGGATCGCGCGGGCCGGTCTTCCAGTGCTACGAACGCCTCTGCCAGCTCCAGCAGGCCGGCGGTCCCGGTCGCGTTGTCCAGTGCCCCGTTGTAGATCTGGTCGCCCTCCAGGCTCTCGTCTTTGCCGAGATGGTCCCAGTGCGCCATGTAGACGACAATCTCCTCCGGCCGCTCGCTGCCCGGCAGGAGGGCCAGGACGTTACGGGATGTGATGCGCTCGATCTCGTTCTCGAGCCCGATGGAGGCCGTCAGGCCAAGCGGGTCGTGGCCGGCCGCTTCCAGGATCGCGCTCGCGGTCTCCTCGGTAAGCCAGCCCTCCACCGCCACTCGGGAGAGGTTGGCATCTTCGGCCACCAAATCGAACTGGGCGCCGGACCAGCTGCCGCGCACCACGTCCCACGGGTAGCCGGCCGGACCGGTCTCGTGGATCACCAGGGCTCCTGCCGCCCCCTGCCTGGCCGCCTCTTCGTACTTGTAGGTCCAGCGACCGTAGTAGGTCATCGCCCGGCCGTTGAACACCTGCGGATCACCAGTCGTGTATCCGGGGTCGTTCACCAGCATGACCACGGTTTTGCCGGTCACGTCCAGGCCCTGGTAGTCATCCCGGCCGTATTCGGGGGCCACGATTCCATAGCCGACGAAAACCAGCTCGGAGTCCACGAGGTCGACTCGATCGATCACGCGCTTCGTCCACACCATGAAGTCGTCGCCGTATGCGTACGCCGCTGCGCCGGACTGGCCGGAGACTTTCAGGGTCGTGCCGGGATCCACGGTCATCGACACCAGCGGCACACTCTGCACGAAACTGTCGCCGTTACCCGGCTCGAGACCGATCGCGCGGAACTGGCTCTCCAGGTAGTCGATGGTCTTCTGCTCGCCGGCCGACCCGGGCAACCGGCCCTCGAACGCGTCCGACGACAGCACCTCGATACGGGAGCTCAGGCCGCCGGCATCGATGGACGCGAGCGCGGTGTCGGTCGACGCTGTCTCTCCTCCGCAGGCAGCAAAGACGGATGCGGACAGCAGCGAGAGAAGAAGCGTCGCGCGGAGCAATCCGGAGCCAAATCTAGAGGACACGGGAGCCTTCCCTTTCTGCCTGAAATGCCCCTTCAGGGGCGATCGTTACCCTCGGTGGCCTGCGGATCCTACGGATTGGGAGGGAACGAGGCCAGAAGCCTCCGGGTCGCCTCGCGGATGGCCTTGTCCGCTGCCTCGGGCCCCTCTCGAACGGCCTGTTCCGCGACCCCGCGCCACAGCAGTGCGCGGGTCCCGGGCTGGAGGATGTCGAGCACCAGCGTTCCGGAGACGAACACAGTCTCCTCCGAGGTATCCCGCACGTCCGGCCCGAAACGGTCCGGCCGACCGTACACGCTGAAGGTCGTCGTGATGTCCAGGTCTGCACCGGACGCCACGTAGTAGTTGACCCAGAAATCTGGCGCCGAGGAGTCCAGACGATACCCCTGCCTGGCAAGCTCCGCTTCCACCGCCTGGCGAACCATGCGCCCCACCCAAGACCGGCCGTCTGCCTGGATGGCCGGCCGATCCGGCATCCAGGCAAAGGTCTCCCATCCCTGAAACGAGGCCCGGGGATCGTGCTCCGTTCGCACATCCATCGTGACGCAGCCGGCGCCGCTCATCACGATGATCGTGGCCAGCGCGCCCTTCAGCATTTGCATATCGATTCTCATGTCCGCCATCAGTGAGTCAACCCCGCCACGAGATACCCTTCAGCGGGCCCCAGCCACCGCAGGTAGATGGTCGCTCTGGCCCCGTCTGCGCCTTCCCGCTGCGCCGCAATGATCAGAGTGGCAATCCGCTCGCGATCCGACAGGTCGGGGCGATCCTCTTGCGACGCGGAGTCCAGGGCAAGCCGCACCACCTGACGCCAGCTTCCCGCGGCACGACCGGCCTGCTCTCCGGCGCGCCGCGACTCCTCGCCGCTGAGCTCTCCGCGTACGGATACGGACCGTGCCGGGTGCTCGAAACGATACGCGTATCGCGTTTCTTCCGGTCTCCAGATGCCGGCCGACAGGCCCAGGTCCTCGAAGCTCACTTCCAGGACTTCCGTGCCTCCAGCCACCGCATTCATCAGATGTACGTTCTCTATCGGCGTGACCCTGCCGTACCAGTACCCTATGGTCCGGTCCCGCCGGAGGGCCAGGATCCGGGTCAGAGTGTCCGTGGCGTGGCGGGTAGGGTACCGGGCCTGCTCGACCACCGCCCGTAACTGCTGGTCGTCGAACGAGCCTACCAGCTTGGCTCCCCAGTACGCATCCCGGACGGTCATGTTGTTGAACGCCCGGTTGGGCCAGTTCGCCTTCCAGAGCGCCGGATCGTATTCCTCGACCGGCATCCAGCCGACGGAAGGGTCAATGGGCTGGACTTCACGGTCTTCCCAGCCTGCGGTGAAGAAACCGAGCGAGAAGATCCGGAGCATGGACGGCCAGAAGTCAAAGTTGTACTCGACTCCCTCGCGCGGCCTGTGCGAGCGGACCGTGCCGCTTCCCAGGGTCGCAGCGAAGTCGATCAGGTAGTGTCTGACGAAGCCGGGCGGTGAAACGAACAGGTCAAGCGAGTTCTCGTATCGCATGTCCACATGGTTCAGCCACTCGGACATGACGTACAGGCCGCGAAGCTCTCGCCGGTGCTCGTGATGGTAGTAGTCGTTGGGATCGTCCGGACGCACTCCATGAAACAGGAACGGCCCCAGATCCTTGCCGGGGAGCTGCTTGCTGGCGATGGCCAGATAGCGACCGTCCGGAAGCGGATCCGTCAGGGCCAGTATCGCCTGGACATCCCCTTCCACCATCGGGCGTTCGAACCCGAGATCGTCCGCCACCTCGGCTCCGGGATCGAGGACGAGGCGTGATGCGTCGAACACCATGATGTAGTCCTCGGGTGTGTTGTAGCCTGCCGCCCAGAACAGACGACTGGACACCACCCCGGCTCCACTGGCCAGGTGCAGGTTGCCGCGCGGATCGAACTTGACCCGAAAGACCGTTCCGCTCGCATCGCGGATGGTGAATCCGGGAGAGATTCCCTGTGACTTGCCGCCAATCACGGTGAGCGCCGCGCTGGTATCCGGCCCTGTCGTCGTGGGCCCGCGGGCCACGTCTGCCGGCGCGAGCCGGATGCTGCCATTGCGGTGCTCGAACCATGCGGAGTTGAGCACGTCGTCGAACGGGGTGACGTTCAGCGCTTCATGACCCTGCTCCAACCCTTTGCGCATGCTGAACGCCTCGCCGATCTCGCCGCCAATGGCGACCTTCACCAGCTCCTTCACCTGGTTAGGCATGCGCGACGCGGGCGGATGGATCGGCAGGGTGTCCGCGTATTCCACCGGACTGGGCTGCAACGGAGGCGGGGTCGGGGCCGTCGCGCATCCGGCCAGCGCGAGCGCCATGGGACCCGCGAGCACCGCCAGCACGGCGAGCCACCGTGGTGCCAGCCGCTCCAGCACGACTCCTGACGTGCCGCCCCGCGTCCAGCTCCGCATCAGTAGGCCCACCTGGTCTCGAAGATGAACCGCACGCCCTCGTCTCCGAACGCGAGAAGAGCGATGTACTTGAGACGCGACGCTTTCTTCAGCTGAGCCCCGAATCCATAGCTCCACTTCAGATCCGACGATTTCAGATCCGTCACCTTCCGCTTCACCCCTCCCACGTCGGCAAACAGGATCCACTCCACGCGGGCCTGCTCGTGGAGCTCCCTCCAGATCTCGTACCTCCAGTCCAGCATCAGCGCGGCCAGGTCGCGGTCGGCAAACCGGCCGGGTGGCAGCGCTCTCGCGCCGGTCTTGTCGCCCAGCTGAGCGAGCTCGTAGAACGGAATCTCTCCTCTCCAGGCGCGCGTGACGCGGAGCAGTCCCTGTACGGCCAGCGATTGCCTGAGATTGATGGGCAGGTACCCCACAAAGCGGCCGCGCACCCGGTAGAAATCGGACTCCGTCGTTCCCGTTCCTGCGTACAGGTCCGACCCCGCCTCCAGGTACACTCCCCGCTTCTGGAACCCCCGTGGATGGGTGAAGTCAAGGCTGGTCGTCAGCCCGAACCGCGCGTAGTGAAGGGTGGTCTGCGAGCCGTACAGGGTCGTACAGTCAAAGGTCACGCACATGTCGGGTCTACTGCCGCGACCGCCATCGGTCACAGTCTGCACCCAGTGGGCCCCTATGGTCACCCCGAGCACGTCAGTACCGGTCCGGGCATCGGCCCCGATGGCGGTCGAGCGGCCCAGAAAGTCCGACTCGTCCTCCCGCCGACTGTCCGACCCGACACCCCAGAATAGCAACTGTGGGTTTCTGCGGAATTCGTAGGCAGGCTCGACAGCTCCGGCCGAGCCCTGGAACAGGAAGCCGGTTCTCAGCAGCTGTGAGAGCCGCGCCGATAGCGCGCCCTCCACAAAGAAAGGGTCAAACCGGTCCAACCGGAGCTGCAACCCCAGGAAACCGCTTCGCGGCCCGAACGAGCCGATCTCGGGCACCAGCCCCCAGTCTATCAGCGGACGGATGTACCTGTCCGTGAGCGTAGGCCGCTTGGTGTTCCCGAGTATGCCGATGGTCTCGGCCAGCAGTCCGCCGGCCAGCACCAGCGGGTAGGTAATGGCGCGCAATGGGAGGGTGATGGCGTCAACTCCATCGGCCGGCCCTGATCCTGTCCGCGCTGTCCGGAGACACGGGCCCTCCGGTGAGCGTGTCCCGGGCGACCTGCCCGCGCAGACCCGGAGGCTGGATGAGACACGCCGCCGTCAGCGCCACGATGGTGAAGACCACGGACAGCAGCTGCCGCCCGGCTCGCCGCGCAGTGGGCCAGCGTCGGCTCACGGTTCCGGCTGTTCCGGGGGACCGCCCCCCTCGTCGAGCAGTTTCCGCAAGGCTCCGCGTTCCGTCTCCGAGGCGAACAGCGTGGCATCGGTCTTGACCAGGTCCGACACCACCTCGGACAGCGGTCGCGCCGTCCTGGCTCGCTGGTACTCGCTGAGGTCGCCTATCACGGGCCACAGCTTCTTCCGCACGTCTTCCGGCAGGGCATGCTCCAGGTACTCGAGCGCCAGGCTGTTCAGTCGCTCGTTGCCCTGCGTGAGCCCGTGAAACGCGGAACGCACGGCTTCCGGTTCCAGGACGAGACTCAGAAGACGAAATGTATGCTCCAGGCTCAGCTCACCGCGCACTCCAACGCGCTCCACT
>JBDHIQ010000185.1:0-8491 GCA_039587395.1 Gemmatimonadota bacterium | reverse complement strand
GGGGTAGCTGCCCGGTTTGATGTCGATGAGCACGGTGCCCGGGGGACAGTCCCCATTGCTGCAGCCCGGCGGGTCCGGCGGACAGTCCCCGTTCGTGCAGCCCGGATCGTCGGGCGGCGGACAATCCCCGTTCGTGCAGCCCGGATCGTCGGGCGGCGGACAATCCCCGTTCGTGCAGCCCGGATCGTCGGGCGGCGGACAATCCCCGTTCGTGCAACCCGGATCGTCGGGCGGCGGACAATCCCCGTTCGTGCAACCCGGATCGTCGGGCGGCGGACAGTCCCCGTTGCTGCAGGGCTCCGTGTCCGTCAGGACCGCACCGAGCGCCATCGTGTCATCAGCGGGATTCGTTTCGGTCGGGCTCTGCTGGCATGCGGCAAGCCACAGCAGAAGAGGCAGAAGTATGAGCCGTTTCATCAAGACGCTCCTCCCATCGATGAGGGTGGACACGTCTGCCATGATCGTCTGCCTGGC
Organism: Gemmatimonadota bacterium; assembly: GCA_039587395.1. GTDB lineage: Bacteria > Gemmatimonadota > Gemmatimonadetes > Palauibacterales > Palauibacteraceae > JBDHIQ01. The sequence goes on along the minus strand of JBDHIQ010000185.1, from coordinate 8,017 downwards.
GTTGGACCCCGGGGGGAGAGGGAGCAGCGTCGGGGCATGGCAGACGCAGAAGCCGTGGCGTGCCATCCGCGCTGCACATCACGGCATGTCAAAAAGCTAGCTTCCCGAGCCGGAGGCGCCAGAGGCGGGGCCGTTGAGATGGGGCGGAGCGGCTCCGTTCACGCCGCCCCACACCCCTGCGATCCAGCCTGTGGGCTCTGGCCCCGATCGCAGCTTCTACGCGAGCCCTGTTGGCGCAGGTTTACTCCCACGCTTCCAAGCCGGCTTCCTATATCCTCGCGGCGTGGATCCGCGCGACGGCGACTTCCACGTTGAACAGCGTGGCCTCACGGAAGCCCAGCACGTCGTCTCGCAGCGCGACAGCATCCGCCTGGCGCCCCGTCTCCTGATAGCACACCGCCAGGAACGTCTTGGTCAGCAGGTTCTCCGCGTTGGCCTGGGCCAGCTCGGCCTCGGCGGCGGGCGCATCACCCTGCTGGATGTAGGCAAAACCGCGCAGGATGTGGGCACCGCTTTCCCAGTAGGGGCCCGGAGCCACTTCGGCCAGCCGGTCTGCCATCTCATGGGCCTTGTCCGCATTTCCCATGGTGCCGTGGACGAGCGCGCGGGCAGCCAGCAAGCCTGGGGCGTCCTCAGGCACCAGCGCGGCGAACTTTGCCAGGTACCCTTCTGCGGCCTGGCCGTCGCCCAGCGTCACGTCGGTAACCGCGGCATGCTGGTAGGCCTGGGCAGCCAGGTTTGACAGTCCCTCGGCTTCGGCCTTGTTCGCGACCGTCAGGAACGTTTCGATAGCCTTGTCACGCTGCCCGTCCAGCAGGTAGGAGATGCCGCTGGCGCGAATGATGTTCAGCCGCTGCGCCGGAGTCACGGCAATTTCGGCCGCGCGCGTCAGAGCTTTGCGGGCCTTCTCGCCCTCGCCGGCCAGCTGGTAGGCGTCCGCCAGCCCCGTGTACCAGGCGTAGGACTCCATCAGCTCATTGGCTTTCTCGTAGTGCTTGATGGCTTCCGAGTAGTGGCCGGCCCACTGGTGCAGCTCCGCGTACGAGTCATAGGCGTTGGGGTGATCCGGCATCATCGACACGTAGGTCTTCACCGACTCCAGCGCTCCGGATTGGTCGCCCGTGTACCAGCGCATGTACGCGAGGTTGTTGTAGGAGGCGGCGAAGTCCGGGAATTGCTCGATCACTTCGCCGAGTTCATTCACGATCTGACCTGCGCCGCCCTCGATCCCGGCCAACATCGCGTGCTGATAGGCCAGCCACGGTTCGCCGGGCAGCATCTCGCGAAGAACTCCGAACAGCTTTCGTGCCTTTACGGGCTCTCCGAGCCGCCAGGAACGCCACGCAAGGCCGACCAGCAGCTCTTCCGTCGAGGCAGCCGCGAGATCTGCCAGTCCTCGCTCGAACTCGGCCTCACGCTCTGCCCGATTCAGGCCGACCGCGTAGGCGGCGTGCGCCATGCGAGCCAACCCGAACGCCGGATCCAGCTCCAGCGCCTTGCTGAGCCGCTCCCCGGCCCGCGTGAAGGTGATGTTCTGGCCGTCGTGTACGCCGGCCCAGAACAGCTTGATTGCCTCGGGCGAGCTTGACGTAACCTTGAACTTCGCGGCATCGGTCTCTTGAGCCCCAAGCGGGGATGACGCGAGGCTCCCCGATGCGAGTCCCGTAAAGAGGAGAAGGGGAAGGGTGGAGACAAACCGTCTCATGGGTACAACCCATCCTACCGATGAAAGGAGTGTCCCGAGCGTCGACCATGCCGATTCATTGTCTGCCTGGCGCGGGACCCCGGGGGGAAGGAACGGCGTCGGGGCATGGCAAACGCAGCGGTCATGGCGTGCCATCGGCATTGCACGTCATGGCCAGAGTGTTGAAATGTAACGGAGCCAACCGCGGGCGCCAGACGGGGCCGGCCGCCGCCTCCTCAGCCCGACGGCTGTCCGATCGGCATGATGCCTAGTGGCGCTTCGTCACCCAGTTCCAGCACCTGGCTCACCCGGTCGTCGTTGAAGGCCCCTGCGAAGGCTGTCGCCAACCCCAGCGACGCGGCCTGCAGGTAGACGTTCTGCGCCGCGTGCCCCACCTCCATGTGGGCGTAGCGAGGGGCGCGATCTCCGTACTTGACTGACGTGCGTTCAATAACCGCACCGAATACCAGGATGGCCGACGCCTGAAGCATCCAGTCCTGGTTCAGGGCCGCGGCTACCAGGTCCTCGCGTAGATCCTCACCGGACAGGGCAACCAGGTCATGGACCACGTCCCCTGCCAGGACGAACAACTCGAGCGGGTAGAGCGCCCCGGCTGACGGCGCTGTTCGCCTCCCGGTCGTGCGGTTCTCCCCCTGGGCAGCCCACAGCAGCTGCCCGAGTTGTTGCAGGGTGACGGGGTCAGCTGCGTATTCCCGGACGGAGCGTCGTGCCTGCAGCGTGGCCTCCACGCTCAGCCCGCCGTCCGTCGCCGGATCCGGCAGGTCGAACACCTGCGCGCCCTGGGGGACGTCGTCACCGCCGATTCGCCCGAACATTGCGGTCAGAATGATGAACATGATCATGTCGGAATCCTGGGATGCTGGAGATGGCCGGCCTCGCTCCCGATCACAGTCGCTGTGTACACGCCGGCGTTGCCGTCTTCTATCTGCCGCGCTCGGGGGGCTAGCGTATGGCAGACGCAGCCGTCACGACGTCCCAACAGCGTTGCACGTCGCGGCTAAGCACGAGAAATGTAGCGGGGCCAAATCGGCGCGCCAGAGTGCGGCCCGGCTGGAGAGCAGAGGCAGACGTGGCTAGTCCGGCACTCCCAACAGCTGAGCTCGGAAGAGCCGAACCAGGACCACCATGAGCGCCAGGTAGACCACCATCACCACCAGGCGAACGGGAGTCGTCTCCCGTTCCAGCCACCGATGCCACAGCAACATCACCAGGCCGGTCAGCATCACGGCCAGAAACGGGATCGAGTAGCGACCGATGGGCTACCTCCCTCCAAAGTGGTACCCGACGCCCAGCGAGGCCCGGTAGTACCTCTGGATCACGGCGTCGCTCGCACTGTTCACCGCTCGGAACTCGAGTCGTCCTCGGAATCGAGCCTCTTGAATCCAGGCTCGAATCTGGAGGTGCTGGATTTCAGCCAGCCTACACCGCCGGTGATATAGGGTTGGAGACGGGAGGTCGTGAATCGAACGGTTGCGTCCCCAAACACGTGCAGCGTGCTCCCTTCCCGGCTCACGCCGCTCGAGAACTCCCGCTTGTGGCTTCCGCCGTCGATACCGGCCTCGAAACCGAGCAGGCCGAGGGGGAACGCAGCGAAGCTTCCACCGAAGCTGGCCCCGTTTCCGCTGAAGCTCTCGTCGCCCCAGTAGCCACCCAGTCCGATGCTACCGAAGACGCCGAACGTCGCCAGGTAGTCCTCCCCCTGCTCCTGTGCGACCGCCTTGATGGGTAGCACCGCGGTGAGGAGTGTCACCGAGACTATCGGGATCAGTTGTTTTAGCACCTGGCGTTTCATAGTTCGGTATTAGGTTAAGCCCGTAGTCTCTCCGCAGATCTGATGGCGAATCACCGCAAACTGCCGATGCTCCTGGCAAGCGAAACGGTCCTGGCCCCGTCTCTACGGATCCGCCACATGCCTGGGCTCGAGGTGAATTGTATTCCTGGCGTCCCCCAGTTGATAGACGCCCCGGCACGGGAACGGAACTGCTTGTCGGTGGAGTGGTATTACTCTTATCAGTAATACTCCATTGAGATGCTCCGTGCGATGGCTCCTTCCCCGACTGCTCCGCTCGGAGAGTACTTCGACTCAAGCGTTGAGGAAGCGATGAAGATCACGAGTAAAGGTCAGGTGACCATCCCGATCGAGATTCGCGAGAAGTTGGGTCTGCTGCCCTACACGGAGGTCGAGTTCGAAATCGTCGGCGACTGGGTGAGGTTGAAGAAGCGGGAGGACTCGGAGAGGCGTGGTTCAGCCCTGGTGGATCACCTCAAGGGCCGGGCGACTAAGGGTCTCTCCACCGATGAGATCCTCGCACTGACCAGGGGCGAGGACCAGTGAGCGACGTCCTTGTGGACAGCAACGTCCTCCTGGACGTGCTGACTGAGGACGCGCAGTGGTACGAGTGGTCCTCCGGGTCACTGGCTGCGCAGGCGGAGAGGCGCATTCTTCGCATCAATCCGATCATCTATTCGGAGGTATCCGTTGGCTTCGATCGCATCGAGGACCTGGAAGAGGCTCTTCCGAGAGAGGTGCTTCGGCGCACGGCACTCCCGTGGGAAGCCGGTTTCCTGGCAGGAAAGTGCTTCTTGCGCTACCGGAAGTCGGGGGGGGCGCGGCGATCCCCGCTACCGGACTTCTACATAGGTGCCCATGCCGCGGTGAGCAGAATGACGCTCCTCACGCGTGACGCTTCTCGCTATCGCACCTACTTCCCGAAGCTGGAGATGGTGGCGCCCTGAGTACCTCGTTCGCACCCCAGCAATAGTCGTGGCCCGAAGCCAGGCCGCAGGACTCTCTGTCTCCTAGAAGCGGAAGGAGACAGAGGCCACGGCGTAGTTGAACCAGGCGAAGTTGTAGACCCGCTCGATGTCTACGCCGCCTTCTACGGCCCGGTAGCCAGCTGCCAGGCTCCAGCGGTGGCTGAGGTCGTAGCCGATCTTCAATGCGCCATCGATCGCGCGGCCGGGTCCCCCCGCCAACCCATCCACGTCCAGAAGCAGATACAGGCGACGCGCTGGCCGATACTCGAGGCCGAGATTGAGCAGGGGGACAAACCCCACGTCCGTGTCCTCCGCGGCCTTCCCGGGCTGCTCGAGACGAATCTTGGCATCCCGAATCTTCGCGGTGAATCCAATCCACCACCGGAAGTGCTCGCTGCGCAGCAGCCGATACCGGTACCCCAGGCGCCAGGAGTTGAACTTGTACGTGGCGTCCGTGGACACGTCCGGATCGAAGCTCGTCCCTGCGAAGTCGACGGACTCGTCGAACGTTCCCGGTTTCGTGTAGGAAAGCGGCGCCAGGAGGGCGCGGATGGAATGCCGCTCGCTGATGTTCCAGGTGACGTACAGCCGCCCCGCCAGATAGGGGCCGCTTCCCACGAGGTCCGCCAACGAAAACCGGGTCCCCGCCTCTGTGTTCGGAATCTGCACATCGTTCTTGCTCTGCCACGTGGGTCCGAGCTCGAGTTCGGCCGAGAACCTCTCCCAGCCGATTTCCTGGCCCAGCGCCGCACCGGATGACGAGACGAGGGCCAGTGCCGCGCATGCCAGCACCAGAGTGCGGTTTCTCATATGAAATCCCTTACTGTGATTCGAATTCTTCGGGCCGGAGCGTGGACGGCCCAGCGCCGCCCGTGCTCACCGGACCCTAATACCGGAACGCATACTGGACCTTGATGATCAGCTGATTCGAGTACAGCCTCCAGTTACGGTCCAGTCGGTCTTCCATGTTGTGGTTGTAGACCACGAACAGGTCGCCCAGCGGCTTGAAGGTCCAGCGCAGCCGTGTGTTCGTCCCGAACTGGCGGCTTTCATTGTCGTACTGCAGGAAGCTGCTCAGCTCCAGGTCCGGCGAGAAGTTGAGCCGTATGCGAGCGCCCCATAGCTGCTGCACGAAGTCGCCGCCTTCCAGCCGTCCCATGTTGCGCTCGAAATTCAGCTCGATGGTCGCGATCGGGGCAGGATTGATGTTCACGGACACGTCTACCTGGTCCAGGTGTCCGTCGTAGAACGATCCAAACCACCAGCTGAAGCGGCCGTTGATCTTCCGCTTGGACGCGATGCTCCCCTCCAAGCGGTAACGCCAGAAGTGATAGGAGCTGGGCTGGATAACCACGCTGTCCGCGATCTCGAACGGCTCCACCAGCCGTTCTCCCTGCGGAACGACGTTGAACTCCACGGCCTCGCCGCTCTCCAGCTGCCAGTGGATGGGGGCCGTGAAGATGCGGTAGCTCTCCCACTTCCCGTCCAGGTCCGTCACCAGCGATGTGAACAGCTGGTACCTCATCTCGCGCAGCCACGACCACCCCGGGCGGATGTTGAGCGTGCCGTTGGCGCTCCCCGAATGAATGCCGCGGCGTGGGACGAAACCGAGCGAAGGATCGAACCCGTCTCCGATCCTCTTGTAGGTGACCGCAATGTCCAGGAGATCGTTCGGATAGTCGATCTTTCCGCCAAAAGAGCTTCGGTCCCCGGTCAGTCCGTCGCGGTTCGTGTACATCCCCCACACGCCGGCAAGGAAGTTCTTGTCTCCCCACAGCTGTGACGTCTGGTATGTGAAATCGGCGCCGACCAGGAAGCTGTTGGGCGTGCCCTCCGGATCCCCGAACGTGCCAATCAGGCCAACCGATGACTCGGCGAGCACGTTCTGCTGGACTCGCACGGCGCCCATGGTCGTCTCCGGCACCAGCTCGTCCAGGCTGCCGGTTCGGGTCACGAGGCCGCCAAAGTTGGTGTCGCCGATTCGACCGTTGAGCTTGCCGCCCAGCAGAAGCGGGACGGTTTCGCCCTCGTATAGCCCGATGCGGCGGGTGAAGAACGGGACGATGTCGGGGCGCCGGAACGACGTCAGGCCGAGACCGAAGTCGTAGATGTCGGACCCTTCCAGGAAGAACGTCCGCTTCTCCGGGAAGAACACGGAGAACCGGGTCAGGTTGGTCTGACGGGCGTCCACCTCGGTTTCCCCGAAGTCGGTGTTCATGGTGGCGATGGCGGTCACGTTCGGGCCGATCCGCTGGGCTACGTCAAAGCTCGACTCGAGCGACAGCGTGCCGTCGGAGTCCGGGTCCGCGTTTTCGTAGCCGCCCACGAGCGCCGGGCGAAGCGTGAGGCCCAACCCTGTGTCGAACTCCGGGAGTCCGGTGAGCCGGCCGGCACGGGCCGGCTGCGTGACCCGAAAATCTCGCGACGGGCTGGCCCAGCGACTCACTTCGATCAGTCGCTCCAGGCGGCGCTCGATGTTGAAGCCCCACTCCCGGAGGCTGGCGCGGAAATTCAGGCTCTGGATCGGGATCCGGATCTCGGCGAACCAACCTATCTCCGTCTTGGAGGTGGCCGCCTCCCATACGGCGTCCCAGCGGTCGTCCTCGCCTTCGCCGCGATTGGCCACGAGAGCATCGAAGCGCGCCCCCCGGGGATTGATCGCGAAGATGTAGCCCGACCGTTCGTCCAGGAACGGATCGAGCAGGATCTTGATATGGTCCTCCCGGTCCAGACGTGGGTCGCGGACCACCGAGTAGGCGACGATTCTGGCCGGATCGGGGTCGTACGCTTCGACGCCGATGACCAGCTCGGTGGGCGAGGCCAGTACCCGGACTCGGGTCCTGCCGCTCAGTGAACCGCCCTCGACCGGCTCGGTCATCGTGAGCCACTGGATCACCTCCGTTTGGTCCCAGGCGGGTTCGTCCAGGATGCCGTCCAGCTGGAGAGGGCCGTCCAGCACGCCTACCCTGAGCTCGGGGCGCTCAGCATCCTGCGAGAGAAGCGGCGCGGCCGTCAGCAGAGCCAAGAAAGCCGTCGCCGGCCCGGCACCTGCCGTGCTACCTGACCGGAGCGCTTTCGGTCGCTTCAGCCTGGAGGAGCGCATTCAGCAATCAGATTCCGCACGGCGGGGTTCGGAGTACCTCACGGGTCGTGAGAGGCGGTCGCCGCTCAGATTGCCCTGTGTCAATGGACTGGGCAATAGCCGGTGGAGCTACCTGCCGCTCAGTGGCCAGGCTACGAGCGCTTAGTGTCGCGAGGCTATCAGCTCGCGGTAGGCTTCCTCGGCGTGATCCGGGAACGATGTAAGGCGCGCTCGCCAGCCAAGCTCGGCGGAGCGGTGCCCCGCCAGTAGCTGGTCCATGCAGATGGTATCGGCAATCGGGCCCATCTGCTCGCGGGCCTGCTCGACGGGAACGGAGCGTGTGAAACCGCCAACTCCCGCGGCGTCGCTGGCGGCGTGGGCGATATGTTTCACGCGGACGGGGTGTCCGTCCACGCCGTGGAAGATCCCCCGGGCGTGCTCTTCAATGACCATGCGATACAGCCTGGCCAGGT
>JBDHIQ010000184.1:0-4543 GCA_039587395.1 Gemmatimonadota bacterium | reverse complement strand
TGCCGCGGCTTTCTCGAGTCGCGACATTCGACGACTCGCGATGGCTACGCTGGCCCCGGCTCGGGCCAGGCACTCGGCGATCCCCAACCCGATGCCGCTGCCTCCACCGGTGATCAAGGCCACGCGGCCTTTCAGAAGGTCCGGCGCGAAGATCCCGCTGCTGGTTTCGGAGTGACTCATCGCGTGTCGCGCCTCATTTCGTGTGTGACAGGTCCGCCCTGCGCAGCTTGTCGCCAAGTCCCCGCGCCAGGTTCTGGTAGAGTACTACCCCGATGTCAGGACGCTGCCTGACCAGTTCGACCAGGCCGGCGCGAGTCAGCACGCCCGTCTCCACCGCCTCCAGGGCCACCGCCGTGGCGGAGTGCACAGCTTCAGACAGCAAGGCCACTTCGCCAAGACACTCCCCGGGACCGACCAGGCCTACGGGCGACGCCGCGCCATCGATGTGGATTGCCAGCTTACCGCTCAGCACTATGTACATCTGCTCACTCGGCTCGCCACGTGAAAACACCATCTGTCCGGCTTCGAAGGGCAGGATTTCGAACATTCCGGCCAGACGCCGGGTCTGCTCATCGGACAAGCCCCGGAACAGTCCTATCCTGTCCACCGCCTCCCCGATCTTTGGCTTCACTTCCTTCTGGGCGAACGCCTGCAGGACATGCTGGGCGATGTCCATGGCCGGTTCGTCGATGGAGACGGTTCCCAAGTCGAGCGGAACGAGGAGACGGGTCATCTTCACGACATCCCGACGCTCGTAGCGATGAAACGCCATGGCCGGCATGTAGGCGGCCGGAATGAAGCCGAGCTCGATGAGGGTGCGCTGCATTCGCGGTGCATGAGCCGCCACGTCGATCTCGATCGTGGCAACACCCCACTCTTCCTGTGCGCGCTGTTCGAGTCGTTCGATCAGGAAGCGGATAGCCGACTCGTTCAGGTAGATCAGCTCGAAGATCCGGATGTTGTGCTCCAGCCGGTCGTGCGTGAAGCCGATGCCGCCTGCGATCCGGCCGTCGTCCCGGGCGATCAGGTACGTCGAGTGGGTGGCCGCCAGCTTGAAGAACCCGTAGTGGAGCCTGAGCGGGCCGAAGATCTCCCGTCGCCGCACCCTGCCACGTTCGATGCGGAGCAGCGAGGAGTAGCCTTCCGATGTCAGCTCCTGAACGTCGAACCCACGGCCATGGGAATAGGGTACCGCCTCCTCATCTACCACGACGTCCAGGTCCAGCCCGACGTTCTGCATCGCCAGGCCGGCCAGCGGATACACCTCGGGTATGATGCGCGGGTGATGCCGTCGCAGCTCCAGCGCATCGCCAAAGTACTGAACCAGGATGGACGGGTGCTCACGGCGCGGACCGAACTGCAACTTCATCGGCATGAAACCGACCGGCGCAAAGCCATGACTCTGTGCGATGCGCACGGAGAACGGGTGCATCGTACGACACTCGGTGAGGCCCACATGCAGCTGATCGCGTATTCGTTCCAGTCTCCCTCGCATCAGCAGCGTGCCGACGCCACTCCCTCGGCAGGCCGGATCCACCGCCAGCCTACCAAATTCTCCCACCAGATCGGTGTAGGCCCCGATCTCCCATACGACCGACGCAGTCCCATGCACCCGGCCCTCGGAGTCCTCGGCGACCAGAACGAGCGTGTCGTCATTGAAGATCATCTTCTTGAGGTGCTGCACGTCGTAGAAGGCGGGGTAGACGTAGTCCTCCCCGTACGACGACAGGAAGATGCGCTTGATCTCCGCAGCGTCGGTCTCCACCGCCTCGCGTACGGAGATTCTGCGATTGGCGGGGTCGGTCATTTGCTGCCTTTCCGCCTATCCGGCGCCGTTCTCCGCCACGTGCCGCCCGGCCGTGCGGGCAACCTCCGCCAGCCACAATGCCCCGATGCCGAGCGCGCGCTCATCGAAGTCGAACTTGCTGGAGTGTGCCGGATAGTTACGTCGCCTGGGGATGCGTGAGCCAAACCGGATGTAGCAGCCAGGAACCTCCTCCAGATAGAAGGCGAAGTCCTCTCCTCCCATGTTGGCCTGGGTGAGCTCCTGGACCTTCTTTTCGGTCACCACACGCAAGGCCGCCTCGCGCGCCAGCGCGGTCTCCGGCGGGCGGTTCAAGACAGGCGGCGTGCCGGACCAGAAGCTGACCTCTGCTACCGCGCTGTGCAGCTGCGCGACAGACTCCGCGATCCTCCTGACGGAGTTCTTGAAATGCTCGCGCACCTCCGGATCCTGCGTCCGGATGGTACCCTCCAGCGTGGCCTGGCCCGCGATGGCGTTGGCGACCATCCCGGCATCGAACCGCCCGACCGAGACGACGGCTGGATACGCCGGGTTGACCTCCCGTGACACGATGGTCTGGATGGCCATCACCATCAGGCTGCCAACGACCACCGCATCCACGGTCTCGTGCGGCCGAGCCGCGTGCCCCGCCTGACCCGTGATGTGAATCTTGAACGCGTCGGTGGATGCATTGACCGCACCCTCCGTGACGATCAGCGATCCCCACGCGAAGTACCGGTCCAGGTGACCGCCGAAGATCAGGGCGACGTCCTCCAGCGCGCCCTCCTCCACCATCGCTTTGGCTCCCAGGCCCCTTTCCTCCGCAGGCTGGAAGATCAGCCGCACCGGGGCCGGCAGCTGTCCGGCCTCGCGGCTCAGCAGCTCCGCTGCACCCAGCAGCATGCTGGTATGACCGTCGTGCCCGCAGGCGTGCATGATTCCGGGGTTCTGGGACGCGAACGCGAGTCCGGTCTCTTCCTGGATGGGCAGTGCGTCCATGTCTGCCCGCAGGGCCACCGTCGGAACCCCCTTCGGACCCGGCAGGTCGGCTACGATCCCGGTCTCCCGGACGCGCCGGTGCCGAACGCCCAGCCGGTCCAGCTCCGACGACACCTGGTTCGAGGTACGCTCCTCCTCCCAGCTGAGCTCGGGATGCTGGTGCAGGTCTCTGCGGAAGGCGACCATTCGGTCGAAAATCTCCGGGTCAATCTTCGGACGCGATGGAGGCATCGATCCAGTTCCGGTGTTTGGGTTCGGTCAGGTCGCAACGATGCAAATTGCGCCCGCCGTGTAGACGGCGCCACCGATCGTGGGCGAGCTTACCTCACCCAGACGTTGTTGAGCCGGTCGACATCGGGGAACAGCCCGTCCGGGTCTATTTCCACGCGAATGACCGGCGCCCCGCCGGCCAGCGTGACGCTGGCCGTGCGCCGGCCCGACAGCCAGTGGTCCACCGGTATCTCTCGCTGGATCCGTTCTCCATCCACCCGGGTGATGAGCAGCCGGGTGGGCATCGGCGCCAGACCCCGGTCCGAGATCACGATGCGAGTGCCCTCCGCCGTCGCCATTACCTCTTCGACGGCCTGATCGAGAGTCCACGTCTCGTAGTACCAACTGCGCCAGAACCAGCCCAGGTCCTGGCCGGAGACGCGATCGAACGTCGCGAAGAAATCCCAGGGCGTGGGATGCCTGTAGGTCCATTCCTGGATGAATGTCCGGTAGGCTTCCATGAACAGGCTGTCGCCCAACAGGCCCCGCAGCGCGACCAGGAGCGTGGCCGGCTTGGAGTACGACGCCACGCCGGAACGTCCCGGGTAGTGGTAGTCCGTCCACCGCATCATCTCACCCTCGCGCCCGGAACGGGCCACCTCCAGATACGTCTCGCGGTCCAGGCTGTCCGACGGATTCCCCGGAAAGAACTCCTTTCGAGCCTGGTTTTCCAGGAACGTGGTCATTCCCTCGTCCATCCAGGCTCGCCGGCGTTCGTTGCTCGATACGACCATCGGCAGCCACATATGAGCCAGCTCGTGAGCCGTCACGTAGTACAGGGCGCTGTCACCCCGCGCGTTGTAGTCGCCGATCAGCGTCATCATCGGAAACTCCATCCCGCCGCCGATAATCCCGCCGCCTTCCACGGCGGTCATGTGCGGCCACGGATAGGGCAGGCCCGTGAACCGGGAGTGGAAGTCGATGACGTGCCGGGCGAACGCGGCGGCGCGAGACCAGTTGGAGGCGGCCGGCCTGTACATGGCCTCGATCCTGGCATGGTCTATCTCTCCGTCTCCGTTTCGGTCGCCGACCGGGGTGCGCGTGGCGTCCCACAGAGACTCGCGAGTCACACTGAATGCCACGTCCCGTACCGAGTCCGCGCGAAAATCCCACTGCAGCCGGCCCGACGGGGAACGCCGGGTAGCCCGGCCCGCGCCGAAATCACTCTCCCGGAGGACGTGCACCACCGTGTCGGACAAGCCGGCAGCCGCGAGACGCTCCAGCACGGCCTCCGGGAGCGTCTGCTCCGCGTTGCGGTGTTCGCCTGTCGCCCGGACCACCCAACCCTGAGGAGCGTCTACGGAAAGCTCGAACGTCCCGAACCCGGCGTAGAACTCGGCTCCGCCCAGAAACGGGTCGGTCTGCCAGCCGTCCACGTCATCGTACACGGCCATCAGCGGATACCAGTACGCCAGGAAGAAGAAGTTGTCGGCGCTCCAGCCCATGCGCGCCCCGCCGCCTCGCTGCGGAATCCTGAACCGCCAGTCGATC
>JBDHIQ010000183.1:0-4565 GCA_039587395.1 Gemmatimonadota bacterium | reverse complement strand
GCGTCGTGTGAGCTGGCCTCCACGTGGGACACCCAGGTGTTGGCCGGAACGCCAGTGTTGCCCACCACGTTCGTCCACGTTGCGCCACCATCGCGGGTGATCTGCAGGTTGCCGTCATCGGTTCCGGCCCAGATCACGCTGGCATCCACCGGGGACTCGCTGATCGAGTAGACGGTTGTGTGGTTCTCGGCGGACGTGGCATCCGTGGTGAGTCCGCCGGACTCCTCCTGCTTCTGCTTCTCCGGATCATTCGTGGTGAGATCGGGGGAGATGCGTTCCCACGAGTCGCCGCGGTCGCGCGATCTGAGGACGTACTGGGATCCGGCGTAGAGGGTGGCCGGGTCGTTCGCGCTGAGGTGGATCGGGCTATTCCAATTCCAGCGGAATTCGGGGTCGCCTTCCTCCGGGAACGGGGTAATCTGTTTCGTCTCGCCAATGGATTTGCGATGCCGCATCAGGTTTCCGCCCTGCGACTCTGCGTACACGAAGTCCGGATCCGTCGGATCCACGAAGGCGTGAAAACCGTCACCCGCCGCGATGTTCTTCCAGTCTTTGTTTTCGATCCCACCGGGGCTGCGGGACGGTCCCATCCAGGTCCCGTTGTCCTGCAGGCCCCCGTACACGTTGTACGGGAACTCCATGTCGTAGCTGACCTCATAGAACTGCGACACCGGAAGACCCTGCACCATCCGCCAGGACTGGGCGCGATCGTACGAGATGTAGACGCCGCCGTCCGTCCCGATGAGCAGCTCGTTCGGGTTGTTCGGGTTGATCCAGAACGCGTGGTGATCGGGGTGGACGGCTCCCCCGAATCCCTCACTGAAGGCCGAGGTGAACGCCCTGCCGCCGTCGCTCGAGTAGGTGAGGCTGTACCCCGGTTTGTAAATCCTGTCCGGGTCTGTAGGATCCACGTTGATGAGGCTGAAGTAGAACGGGCGCTGCTGGAAGCTCCCGCCGGTGTTTACTTCCTCCCAGCTGGCACCCATGTCGTTCGTACGAAACAGCCCGCTGTTTTCGGCCTCGACGTGGGCGTAAACGATGTTGGGCTGTGAAGCGGCAATCGAGATGGCGATGCGTCCCTTGTCCCCTTCCGGTAGGCCGTTGGTGAGCTCCTCCCAGGTGTCGCCACCGTCCACGGAGCGATACAGGCCGCTACCCGGACCGCCCGACTCGAAGAAGTACGGCCAGCGCCGGAACTGCCACATGCCGGCGTACAGGATGGTCGGGGCATGGGGGTCCATGTCCAGGTCCGAGCAGCCGGTGGAGTCATCGACGTAGAGGATCTTCTCCCACGTCTCGCCGCCGTTTGTCGTCCGGAAGACGCCGCGCTCCTCGTTGGAGTCCCACAGGTGCCCGGTCGCGCACACAAAGACACGGTTGCTGTCCGTGGGATCCACGACGATCTGCGCGATGCGCTCGGTATCCTCCAGTCCCATGAGGTCCCAGCTTTCACCGGCATCGCTGGTCCGGAACACACCGGCGCCGACGGACACGCTGTTGCGGGTCCACGTCTCACCCGTGCCTACCCATACCGTGTTCTTGTCGGATGGGTCGATGCGAACGGCGCCAATCGACTGGATGTGATCGTCAAAGACGGGCGAGAACGTGACGCCGGCATCGTCGGACATCCATACGCCTCCGCCCGATGTGCCGACCCAGATGGTGAGCGGATCCTCGGGGAAGGCATCGATGGAAGATATGCGGCCGCTCATGACCGCCGGCCCGATCGCCCGGGCGCGCAAGCCACCAAAGTCAGCGGACTGGATCTCGACCTGGGCGTGCCCGCTCTCCGGAACGGCCAGCCAAACCAGTAGTGCCAGGGGGAACGCACGGATATGGCGAATACGCATGATGCTCTCCTTCAGCAATCGGTCGATACGGATCCGTGAATGTGAAGGAGTTGTCCCAAAAAGAGAAGAGCCCGGCACACCTTTCGGTGAACCGGGCTCTTGAGTCACCCCGGCCCGGGTCACAGCCCCGGCGCCAGGTTCTTGCTGTCCGCTGGCTGGCTCAGTCGGAGCCGCCCTCTTTGGCGGGCATGGCGAAGATTGAATCGTCAAGATCCACACCCATCTCGATCACGTCTATCGTGATGGTCTGACCACCGCCCGGCATCGCCCCGGAACGGACTTCCATCGAGTGCGGCATCAGGAGGCCACCGACATCCTTGTAATCGCTGAGCAGAGTCTCGGCTTCGATGGTCTGACCTTGCATCTCACGCGAAGCCGAGATCTTGATCGGGATGAAGTACTCCGCATCGAGGTAGTAGTAGGTCACGTCGCCGGTATCCATGGTGACCTGGATCTTGTAGGCAGGAGTGCCCTCGATGTCCTCCTGGCCGATCAGCTCGAGCTGATGTCCATCCTCTTCCCAACCGATCAGCGGGCCATCGATGTCGGCCTGGTCCCTCACCTCCTGGGCCATATCCGCCGTCATCTCCTCCGGATCCGACGAACCCATGAACGGCATGACCATCCAGGCGGTCTCACCATCGTACGCCTGAATGCCCGTCATCCCCTGCAAGGTGAACTCGATGCGGGACTTGTTGGGGCGCTTGGTCATGATGACGAAGGGAAGCTCCATGCCCATGCCCGGCATGACCATCTTCCCGGTCGCCTTCATGCTGTTGAGCGCCTTCCAGCCGTCTACTCCGCCGACTGCCTCGTAGTAGCCGGTGAGGACTTCGTCCAGCGACTGGGCGTGCAGCGAGCCGGCTGCAAAGCTCATCGCCACGGCGGCCGTCGCGAACATGAGGGTTATCTTCCGCATTCTTGTCTCCTTCTGACAGACCATGGGGAGTCGAGACGCCTTGGTTTGTCAGGAGTCCCCACGCACCCGAATTTCTTTCTGTGTCACACCTCGAAACAGGTAAAGATCCCCGTTTCGAAGCAGACAAACTATGGGCCGGAAGCCAGTTTCGCAGGCCGTTTCAATCGGTCTGCAGGGCGATGAGCGGGTCGACCCGGAGGGCCCGCCGGGCCGGCAACAACGAAGCGAGGATGGATACGAGGGCGAAGAACAGACTGACGATCACGAAGGTGGCCGGGTCCAGCGCCTCGATGCCGAACAGGAAGCTCTCGAGAAAGCGGGTCACCCCGAACGCTCCCAGCAGACCGACGGCGATTCCGGCGATCGCCAGCCCTACACCATGGCTCACGACGAGGCGAACGATGCGGGATCCGCTCGCACCCAGCGCCACCCGGATACCGATCTCGTGGAACCGTCGCGCCACGTTGTACGCCAGCACGCCGTACAGACCCATGGATGCCAGCAGCAGCGCCAGGCCCGCGAAGGCGCCGAGCGAGGTCATCAGCGTTCGGTAGCCGAACAGGGATCCCGAAAGCACGTCATCCATGCTCGCCACGTCTGCCAGCGGAATGTTGCGGTCCTGGCTCCACACGGCGTCCCGCAGCTGGCCCACCACGGACTCCGGCTCGCCCAACGTGCGAATGGCCAACCGCATGGTCAGCCGCGGCCGTTGGAAGTAGGACCCGTACATGGCCAGCCTGGGGTTGGCGTCCAGCGCGGTGAGATGGACGTTCCGGACGACGCCGACGACATCGAACGTGACCAGCTCGCCGACGTCCACCACAACCTGACCTCCGATCGGGTCTCTGCCCGGGAACAGAGAGTCCGCCATCACCTGGTTGATCACCAGCGCGGGAGTGGACCCGGACCGGTCCGACTCCTGGATGCCGCGTCCGGCCACCAGCGGAATCTCCATCGCCTCGAAGTAGCCCGGCAGGATGACCCGCTGGAACGCGACCTGGGATTGACTGGGATCGGTCGGAGGGTTGTCCGCCGCGTAGACGTAGATGTTGTTCCCGGGATCCCGGATCGGGAGCTGATTGATCAGCCCGACCGATCGCACGCCGGGAATGGCACGTACGTTCTCGGCCAGGCTGGTGTAGAACTGAAAGACCCTTTCGGGTTCTCCATACTCGGCGAGCGGGAGCCGGATCTCGGCGGTCAACAGGCGATCCGGATTGAAGCCCGGGTCCACACCCTGAAGGCTGGCCAACGTCCGCATGAGCAAACCCGCGCAGATCAACAGCACCACGGAGATCGCTACCTGCGCGACCACCAGTCCGCTGCGCAACCGGGCTCCGCCCGAGTCAGTCAAGCGCGGCCCTGACTTCATCTCGCTCGCCAGGTCCTCCCTCCCGGCCCTCAGGGCGGGCACGATCCCGGCCAGCACACCGCTCGCCACGGTCACAACGAGAGCGAACCCGAGGACGGTGGCAGAGAGGGGAGGAGTCACCGCACCGGCCGCATTGGTGTCGACGAGGTTTACAAACAGTCCGCGCCACCAGATGGCCAGGAGAGTGCCCAGGACGCCGGCCGGAACGGCGAGCACCAGGCTTTCCGTCAGAAGCTGCCGGGTCAGTGTACGGCTCGACGCGCCCAGCGCGGAACGAACCGCCATTTCGCCGCGTCGCGCTGTGCCGCGAGCAAGCATCAGGCTGGCGACGTTGCCGCATACGATCAGAAGCACGAGCCCCACGGCCCCCATGAGCATGAGCAGGCCAGCCCTGGAACCTTCCACCAGAGCCTCATGGAGCTCT
>JBDHIQ010000027.1:0-22402 GCA_039587395.1 Gemmatimonadota bacterium | reverse complement strand
TCGAACGCGAAGCCTGTCCAGAATGCGGCCACGTGCCACGGCTTCAGGTAGCGAGCGATTCTCTCCGCCCACACCCCCAGGGAGTAGAAGGCGAGAGCCAGGGTGATGAGCGTGAACGACGCAGTCAGTGATGCGGGCATGGTCTCCCCGCTCGCGTGTGCGCAATCGAAGGTGTACGGGAACGGTCCACCGCTACTGGCCCAGGAATCCAAGTCCCGGGAAGCCCCGGGAACGCGTCGGGCGGCGGCTGATCAGCACCAGCGGGACATCCGTCTCGCGCGCAATGGCCGGCGCCAGCGCACCCAGTCCTGCCCGTCCTCCCCCGCGCCGCTGTATCCCCATCACGACCATGTCCGCACTCGCCGCATGCTGGATGATCGTCTCCTGCCGGTGCGGGGTGCACTCGACTACCACCTCGTAGGGTCCCGCCGCTTCGTCGCGCGCCAGCGCTCGCATCTCGCGCTCGGCCCTCCGACGTGTCTCCTCGGTGACCGATGCGGGGAGGGTCTGCAGGAACGTCAACGACCGCTCGCCTGACCGCGTCAGGCTGGACAGGAGCCGGGCGCGCAGGTGGCTGTGGTCCCGGCGCCCGCCCAGCGGAACCAGCACGCGCTTCGCGTCGCCCATGGTCCAGCGATGCGGCGCCCGCACGATGACCACGTCCGTTTCCAGGCTGCCGAGCAGACCCTCCAGCCTGGTTTCCGTGTCCGGTCTGGTGAGGTCCGGCAAGCCGAGCAGTACGGTCTCGCAGCGATGAACGTCCGCTACGCGTGCGATCTCACCCCATACATCCGACGCGACGGTGAACAGCGTTTCGCCGACCAGCGAGCTTTCAAGGCTCCGTCGCAGCGATTCGCCCAGCACATCCTGTGCGTCCCTGAGACCGGGCAGGTGCTCTTTCAGCGCACCGGATGGCGTTCGGACCACGGAGAGCAGCAGTACACGACCGGTTCCCGGTGTTCTCAGGGTGGCAGCTACGTCCACCAGGCTGGCGGCGCTCGCCGGGTTGGCGATCGGAACCAGCACAAGCGGGCTTCGGCCACGCAGGCGAGCCAGGTCCGGGTCCCGCGCCTGCGCCGACGCGTCAGCCAGCCTGGCACCCGGAGCGAACAGGGTCCAGTACAGGATGGCGCCGGCACCCAGCCACAGCGCGACCACGCCCCCGGCCTCGCGGACCGTAACCGCCTGGAAGACCGCCAGTCCCAGGCATAGGGCACCGCCGATCATCGGAACGAACGCGATTCTTCCCTGGCCCGAGCGGCGCCTGACCAGAATCGCCGAGTAGTGAACGATGGCGAACGAGATCAGGAAAATGAGACTCGAGGCCGCGCCGGCCGCCGCTCGGCCCGTGGATCTCGCCGAGCCGGCGGGGAAGCGTGCGGTCACGGGCCATCGCAAAGGCCACCCGGGAGGCACCCAGAAGGTTGGCCCGGAGCGCCGAGACCATGGAGAGCACACCGGCCACGATCACCAACCAGTAGCCTGCCGGTCCCATGAAGCGTTCCGTGGCTACCGCCACAAGCCCCTCGGGGTTGGCTGCCGCAGCTGCCGCAATGTCACCATCCGGTGGAGCCCCGACCGTTTCGATGAGGAAGAGAAGCGGGATGTAGATGCCCAGCGCGATGCCCAGCGAGAGGTACATTGACTTCGGAATGTTGCGCTCGGGATCCTTCACCTCACCGCCCACGGCTGCGATCAAGTCGAAGCCCTGGAGTGCGATGAACGTGTAGCCCATGGCCTGGATCAGTCCGACCGGTCCGGCAAACAGGAACGGACTGAGCCGTCCCAGCAGCTCCGACGGAGAGCCACGGATCCACGCGACGACCCCGGCCAGAATCACGATGCCGAAGACAATCACCTTGCCGACCGTAGCCGCGTTTCCGCCGCCGCCGGCACGCCGGAGCAGGGTGAGCGCATAGATGGCTATCGCCGCGACCGCTATGACCACCCGCAGGTCCGGGCTGTGGAGCCAGTCCGCTGAAAGCCCCAGGAGAGGAAGCGCTCTCAGCAGGCCCTCCGCCGCAAAGGCGGAGAAGCCAAGCGCATACAATACACCGGCCACTATCGAGGCGAACCACACCACCCAGCCAACCACGAAGGCCACCTCGATCGAGAACACCTTCCTGGCGTAGGCGTAGATACCCCCGGACTCCGGGAACCGCCTGGCCAGCTCGGCGAAGCTCATGGCCGTGAGAAACGCGATGCCGCCGTTCAGTGCGAAGGCAAGGATCGCGGAGGGCCCGGCCGTCGCGAACGCGACGCCTGCAAGGGCCAGGATGCCTCCGCCGACGATCGCGCCGACTCCGAGGGCGGTTGCCCCGAACAAGCCCAGGTGTCGTTCACCATCCATGTGTCACTGTGTCTCCCGGCGTGGCGCGCGGCAAGGTACGCCGTCCGCTTTCCGTGAGCCGGACGCTATGCCTATCGTTCTGCATGTACTCTGAAGATTCGAAGCCGGGAATCGGTCCTCCCCCGGAGGATGACGCTGCGCTGCTCGCGGAGTGCCGCGTGGAAACGTTCCGGGCCGGCGGGCCCGGAGGTCAGCATCAGAACAAGACCGAGTCAGGCGTTCGTCTGACGCACGAGCCGACGGGAATCAGCGTGATCTCCCGAGAGTCGCGCAGCCAGCACCGTAACCGACAGATCGCACTCGCCAGGCTCCGCGCCGCGCTCGAGGAGCTGGCCCGTCCGGAGACCCCCAGGAAACCCACGAAGGTGCCGCGGCGCGAGAAGCGGCGGCGTCTGGAGGAGAAGCGGCGGCGATCCGAGGTCAAGCGCTCGCGGAGGAAACCGGAACCTGAGGAGTGAAGCGGCACCTGCTAGGATTTGCTGTGCCTGTACACGGAGAACAGCACGCCAAGGCCGAGCACTCCGATCAGCACACCCGCCAACAGCGAGAACAGGTTCCCGACCGATGAGAGAACCAGCGCGAGGCCGAACAGCGACAGGCTCCACCCCATCACTATTCGCGCCGTGCGGCCCCCGGACTGCCAGGTGAGCCACGCCACGATCACCGAGAGTAGAATCAGAAGCAGCGGAATGGCTGACAGCCACGAGATGAAGGAGGCATCGCCCACGGTCAGTCTCCTGGTTCCCGGGTTCTGGACAATGTCGGTCCGTGTCGGTCCCTATTCGACGGGCTGAGGAGCCGGCTTCGCGACGGCCCGTCGTACAGGATCAGGCTTCGAATCCGGCCCGTGCCGCTGTCCAGTGGAAGAAAGACGTAGCTGTGGGCCAGCATATCGACGGCCTGGGCCCGGAGCTGGGCGATCGCCGCGATCGCCCAGCCGAACAGGGCAGCGGCCACGAGCCTGGCTGCTGGCAGGTTCATCCGCCCACGACGAAGCTGAGATCGAGTGTCGCCCCTTCTCGCACCAGCTCCAGCTCAACCGCCTCCCCACAAGCCAACCCGCTGTAGAGGCGCGAAAACTGGTCGTCCGGATCCAGCGACCCTTCCCCCACCAGCTCGACTCCGTTGAACACCGTCATGACGTCTCCCGGCCGCAGGTCCAGGCTCTCGGCACGGCTTCCCGAGACCACTGCTTCCACGACGACACCCCACTCGCGGCCGGATTCATCCTCCGCATCGTCGATCTCGACCCCGATCGATCGATCGCAGTCCTGGTCCAGGGCTTCCGACGGCGCAGACTCTCCGTCCTGACCGGACAGCCCGGGCCATGCCGGGAGCTGCGCTGCCTGCGAGGCCAGCCTGTCCATCAATGCGCCGTCCGACTCATCCGCTCGCATGGGCACGATCGCAATGTACCCCTCGGAGACGACCGCCACGTCGGATTCCGGACCGGCGCGCGACGGGTCGACGCGGAACTCCAGCGTCCAGATCTCTGCGCTGGCTTCTGCGGTCTCAACCGGTTGGCTTCGCTCGGAACGACCTTCCATGAGCTCCCTGGCCCGCTCGACCAGGCGAACACCTCGCACTTCCCTGCCGGTGGCGAGTGGCAGGCTGACGGTCAGGTATTCCGGTGCCTGCAGCCCACGAACGATCTCACTTCGCACGAGTTGGACGACCCAGGCCGTGGCCGCTTCGACCAACTCTGGATCATCATCCTCCACGCCTGACACGGCTATCGCGGGCACTCCGAAATACGCTGCCGTACGAGCCGCGCCGATGGTGCCGGACCCGAACCAGTCGTCGGCCAGGTTCGGTCCTCCGTTGATACCAGAGATGACCAGATCAGGTAGATTGTCGCGCATGGGTCCGCTGAGACCGAACACCACACAGTCCGCTGGCTGCCCGTCCAGGGCATAGGCTTCGATTCCCGGTCCAAGGTCACGTCGCTCAACGCGGTACTCCGCAACCCTTGTCGCAGACATGTAATTGGATGCTCCGCTGCGATCCTGCTGGGCGGCCACGACCGTGACCTCGATTCCATCCCGCGCCAGAGCGCGGGCCAGCTCGACCAGGCCGATATCGTCGATGCCGTTGTCGTTGGTAACGAGTACGCGTATCGGCCACGGATCCGCAGTTGGACCTGATGCCTGGGGTGCTGGTTGACACGCCGCGGTCGCGCATCCGAACAGGGCGACGGCCGCGGTGAAGGTCAGAGTGCGCTTCCCCGTCTGCCATACGAAGCGCGACGGTGCGTCGGCTGAGTTCATCTACCGGCTCCTTCAGTTCAATCCTGCGCCGGCTCACCTTCGTCCCCGATGAGCGAAGGTCTAGCTCCCTGGAGGGAAGTCCCTCATCATCTTCTCCACTGCCTCGTGGATGCGCTCCTGTCGCTCCTGGGGAGCCCGATCGGGGTCGAGCTTGGCCGTCGCGGAGCCCGTCCACACCATGTCTTTGGTCCCCTGGTCGAACAGAGAGACGATGATGGTGCCCTCTTCCCAGGTGTTCACGCTGGTCGTGCTGGTCGTCCGGCTCACACCGACCGTGCTCCGACCCCAGCCCCAGCGATACCCCGTTCCCCAACCTGTGCTTACCGTCGAAAACGACTGTTGCTGGTCGGTGGTGACCTTGTAGCCGATAGCCAGGTCGGCTTCTGAGTCCGTCCTCCGGAATCCGCGCGCCGACATGGAAGAGTCGACGGCCGCCCGGATCCGCGCGTGCGTGAACGAATCGGTCGAATGGGCGTCGGTCTCAATCCAACTGTAGGTGGCGAGGTCGGCGAAATTGACCCCCGGGTCCCAGTCGGTGGTCACTGATACTCCGCTGCTGCATGCCGACAGAGCGGCCAGAAAAGCCAACGATCCAATTGTGACTGATATGCGTCCGCTCACGGTGGTCCTCCTGTCCCTGTGCTAGTTCAGTTCGTCAGAGCGTCTATCGACTGGAGAATCTACAAGACGTTGATGCGTTTGCGCAGTTCTGCATTGTCGCCCCTTGTGCTGGTACGTCATTCCAGCGCTCGACAGGCATCCCGCCAGGTCCCATTCTGCGTACGGGAATTCTGGAAGGACGTCGGACCGGCCTTCTCCTGCACGGGCCCCCGGCTGACGCACCTCTCACATCGGGACACTGACATGCACCGAACGGAGACCAGCATCGTGAGATCGCTCGCCACCCTCCTGGCAACTGCTTGCTTGCTCGCCGTCGTTACGCCGGCGGCTGCTCAACAGCCCACTCTGACTCCCGACGACTACGGGCGCTGGGAGAACCTCGGCTCAACAGCCCTGTCTCCCGACGGTGGCTGGATCGCCACACGCATAACCCGCGTCAACGAAGAGAACGAGCTCCGGATCCGGAAGCTGGTGGAAGACTCGGCGCGGATCGTCCCCTGGGGAATGAACCCCCAGTTCTCGGCCAACAGCGCCTGGCTGGCCTGGGCGGTAGAAGTGTCAGCCGACGAACGGAAGCGGCTGGAGAAGGCCGGGGATCGACCCCGCCTGGGAGTCGGAGTGCTGAACCTGAGAACCGAGGAGAAGCAGGAGTTCGAAGAAGTCCGGTCCTTCTCCTTCGATGCCGAGGGTCAGTTCCTGGCCCTGTTCAGCTACGTTCCGGAAGACGCGAAGAGCGCCGATCTCCGCGTTCTGAGCCTGGAGACAGGCTCGATCATGACCTTCGGGAACGTGGCATCCCACGAGTGGAGTGACTCGGGCTCCCTGCTGGCGCTTGCCATAGCCACGGCCGACGGGGAAGGCAACGGCGTGCAGCTGTACGATGCCGCGACGGGGCGTCTGCGATCGCTCGATGCTTCGGACTCTGCATACGATCAACTGACCTGGCGAAAGGACGCGGCGGACCTTGCTGTCATGCGTTCAGTGGACCCCGCTGGCGATGAGGGAACCGCGCAGGAGGTTCTGGCGTGGCGGGGCCTCGATCTGGTCGATCCCCGGGGTTCGGCCACGCTGACCCTGAACTCGGAAACAGCGGGTGTGGCCGACACCCTCGAGATGGTTCTGTCGGGAGCCCCACGCTGGTCCGAAGACGGCACGATGATCTCCGTGGGGCTGCGGCCGTTCGATCCGGAGGAGGAGGACGCAGCGGACGAAGAAGGGGAAGGCGAGGAGGGGGACTCGGACGAGGGCCAGGAGGGCGGCGAGGACGATGAGCAGGCTCCGGAAGACTCCGCCGAGGACGAGGAGGAACCGGAGCTGCCCGGCCTCCAGATCTGGCACAGCTCCGATCGCGAGATCTTCGCCGGACAGCAGGCCCGTCAGTCGTTCAACGAGAGGCGCACGCTGCTGGCCGTGTGGCACGTGGAAGAGGATCGACTGGTCCAGGTCGGAACGGACCTGGACGCTAACACTTCCCTGCTCCACGGCTGGACACGGGCGGTGGAGCTGACGTCCGAACCGTACGCCTGGGGCGATATGTTCGGCCGCCCCTACCACGACACCTGGCTCGTGGATGTGGCGACGGGCGAGCGGGATATGATCGCGGAGCGCGTCCGCTACGACTGGGCCAGCGACGGCGGCCGCTGGCACATCAGTTACGATGGCGCGAACTACGCTGCTCTGAACCTCGACACGCGCGAGAGCTTCGACCTGACCTCCAGCCTGCCCACGGTTTTCGCGGACACGGCCTACGACACGCCCACCGATGTCCTCCCGCCGCACGGGTTCGGACCCGGTGGGTGGCTGGAGGGGGACGCGGCTGTCTTCCTGTACGACGAGCACGACATCTGGCGCATTGCCCCCGACGGATCGGGAGCAACACGGATCACCCGTGGCCTGGAGGACGACGTCACGCATCGTCTCATCCGGGAGTTCGATTTCAGTACCGGACAGATGAACGTCTTCGGGGATGATGACGACGAACCGGGCTTCGACCCGAACAGCCCGCTCTACCTGTCGCTCTACGGGGAGCTGACCGAGAAGCGAGGCTACGGCCGCCTCATGCCGACGGTAGCTGGAGCGGCTGCCGCACCTACGGTGGAGCAGTTGGTCTTCGAAGACCGCTACATCTCCGGCCTCACGAAGGCCGACAGCGCGGACGTCTACATGTACTCTGCTCAGGCGTTCGACGTCCCACCGAACCGCTTCATTGGCCGGGCCGACCTGGCCGACGCACGCCAGGTCACGGATGCCAACCCGTTCATCTCGGAGTACGCCTGGGGAAGATCGGAGCTGGTGAGCTTCGTCAGCGAGGGCGGGCGCGACCTGCAGGCGGTCCTTCTCTACCCGGCCGACTACGTGGAAGGGACGCGCGTCCCGATGATCGTCTACACATACGAGATGCTGTCGCCGCAGATGCACTTCTTCGGAACGCCCACGGAGCGCAACTACTACAACCGCACCGTGTGGACGCAGCAGGGATACGCGGTGCTCCTCCCCGACATCGTGTATACGGCACGGGAGCCGGGCGTGAGCGCGATCGAGTCCGTGCGGGCGGCCGTCGCGAAGGTCGTGGAGATGGGCGTGGCCGATCCCGAAGGCGTGGGACTCATCGGGCACTCCTGGGGTGGCTACCAGGCCACCTACCTGCCGACTCGGGTGGATATCTTCGCCGCCTCCGTGGCAGGTGCTCCGCTCACCGATTTCGTGAGTTTCATGGGGGCTATTCACTGGAACCCGGGCATGCCGGAGGTGGATCACTGGGAGACCGGACAGGCCCGCATGGAAGTACCGTTCTGGGATGACATGGAGGCGCACTTCCGCAACTCGCCCATTCACAAGGTGCACGAGATGGAGACGCCGCTCCTCATGGCGTTCGGGAACGAGGATGGCGTGGTGGACTGGGACCAGGGGACAGAGTTCTACAACTTTGCGCGTCGAGCGGGTAAGCAGATGGTACTGATCGTCTACGAAGGCGAGGACCACGGCTTCCGCCAGGAGCCGAACCAGGTGGACTACCACCGCCGCATCCTGGAGTGGTTCGGGCACTACCTGAAGGGGGAGCCGGCCGAGAAATGGATCACGGACGGCATCCCGATGGACGAACTGGAGGAAGAGAAGAAGAGGGTTGCGAAGAAGGGTGGAAGCTGAGCCTGGAGTGATCGGGCCAGTGCAGAAACCCACGGACGTTCAGAGATGAGGAACTGAGAATGACCGCTTCAAGGAAGCTCCACCGGCTACCTGCGGCCGCCATCGCCCTCACGCTCGCCGCGTGCGCAGGCAGCGCAGCCGTCTACGAGTATCTGCCCACCGAACGCGCCCTCCGCTACGAGTTCTCAGGGAGCGTGGCCAGCGAGATTGCCACCCCGGGAGGGGCGCAGGCAATCGAGTCCGAGCCCGAAGCCACCGTTGTGGTCTCCATGGGTGCGCGCGGCGGCGCAGGCACAGAGTTTTCGGCAACCTTCGAGTCGTTCCGGGCCAGTCCGGCCGGGCCTGGTCTGGACATGACGGGGGTCACGTTCTCCGGTGTGGTGGCCGCTGATGGCACCGTCGAAATCACGGTGACACCGGAGATCGCGCTGGAGGGACTCACGAGCGACGATCTGTCGAACATCGTGACAAGCCTGTTTGCCCCCCTGCCGCCGGGCGGGACAGCGACGTCCGAGAGCTGGCCTCACAAGGTAGAGGGACCGGTGGGCGCGGGAATGCAGGGGTCCACTTCATACGAAGGCGTCGCGCGATTTACCGGGGACACGATCTGGAACGGGATCCCGGCGCAGATCATCTTCTCGGAAGGGAAGTGGACGATGAATGGCAAGGGTCAGCCAGCCGGCGCCCCCGCCGAGATCGACATGGCCCTGACGGGCACGTCGTCCACCGTCTACGTGTGGGACCCGGCCCGAGGGGTGTTGCTGGGCGCGGAGTCGGTCTCGGAGGGTGACGGGACCGTGGAGGCGATGGGGTTCGAGATGCCCATGACCAATGCCGGTGCCACAACGATCACCCTGAAGATGCCGGACGCGATGACGACGGGCGGCGGCGACTCATAGGCGCGCCCCCTGCAGGGACTTTGTCGGAAGCGGGCCGGGTGACAGGCGTGAGGCGTCCACTCCTTACCACTCTTGTTCTGGGCCTGGTGGTTTCAGCCAGCGGGCGGACTGGATCCGTAGACCCGGGGGATCCGCCTCTGCACTTCATCTACTTCGGGCTGGAGCGCGGTCGCATATCGGAGCCGACCTTCCTGTCCACTCCCGCCATCGCCGGAGCTCAACTGAAGTACACGTTCGAAGACGACGATGAGACCCGCCCGAAAACCGCCGGATGGGTCGCTCGGCGTTGGGATCCCACGGTCCGTGGACGTTTCTCCGATCTGTTTCTGGCGCTGGCCAAGGAGTTTGACGGACGAATCGCGGGGATCAATCTGCCGGAAACGTCGATTGGATTTGGACGAAGCGGCAACTACCATCCGGCCGGCTACAGTTACGACGCCTACCTGGAGAGCATCCTTGACTTGATGTCGTCGGCTCGGCGCGCGTTCCGCGAGTCCGATGTCATCATCTACGCCAACTTCATGCCGGGGGAAGAGCTTCCCTCCAGGGATCACGGCTATCTGCGGAGCGTGTACGAGCACGCCGACCGGATCGGAGCAGGTGTCGGAGGACCGGACCTCCTTCCACATCGCTGGTTTCAGCGCCAGAACAGTCTTCCTCTGATCGCGCAGCGCGCGCCCGGGACGGTCGCGGGCGTCGCCGTCCAGTATGGAAACCTGGACGATGTGAATCGCGAGACTGGTGAGCGGGTGAACGTCGAGGAGTTGGTCCGATTCGCGACCGATGAGCTCCACCTGGACTATATCTTCTGGGGCACGCAGGAGCCTCACCTGACCGCTGAGATTTACCCTTACCTGCAGGCCTTGCCGTGCAGCAACGATTGTAGCCAAGAGGATGTCGCGTCGGACGCATCCGGTCCGAGGGGTGCTGCTGGTCGCGGAATCCGTCTCGGAGGGTGACGGGACCGTCAAGGGCTGACCAACGGGTTTGGGACGACAGATGGAAGAGACAATGAAAGTCGGCGAGGGCGTGACGGACTTGGAGGCGGGCAAGGCCGTATGGGGCCACCTGGATTACTACCCCTTCACAAGGCAGGGCACATACTCGGAGTACATCACGTGCCCCCGCAGTTCGCTCGCGGCCAAGCCGGATGATGTCCCGTACCACGTGGTCGCGGCGGCCGCCACCGTCGCGATGACCGGCCAGGGGCGCGGATGAGTGCAAGCTGACGATCAGCATCCGGCCGGGGGCACTCCCGGGCTGCCCCTCGGCCGGGCGCTAGGCCCTGCATCGCTGATACCTCGTGCCACTGCTTCGTCGCTACCTACGTGCGGTGCTGCGAGGGCTGGACCACTACGTCACCACGGGCCAGGAAGTGGCCCCGAACCAGTTCGGGCGAGTACGTCTCTTCTCGGAAGCTTCCGGTGGCCGGGCTGGTGATCTCTCTCACCCCTTGGAACCCTGTCTGCCGGATTTTGCCACCCGCCTGTTGAATATCCCGCCCGTCGAAGCACCGCCGTGTCCGGATCGATGCGGCCACGCGGGCCAGCGGTCCCTGCAAAGCTGGCAGGAATCGTCCGCCTGGTTGATACCCGTCGCATGAGCCCTGGACGGGCGCTTTCTCGTTATCCAGCAAACAGTTACGGCCCTACCAGCCTACCCGAGAGCCCGAACGCCTTCGGGAACTCGAACCGAAATCATTTCGTTCCCACTCTGATGTCCGGTGCGCATCCTGCCCCGTACGGCCCCGTGACGCGCAGCATGCAGCGAGCGTCTGCCAGATGGAGGCTGCCGTAAGGCAGCGAGGGAAGGAGGGACGATATGATCCTCCCAAACGTGCGTGCCTCATTTGGACGAACAGAGGCACAGTGGTTGATCCGGCTGTTGAGCGCCGGAGATAAGTCGCGGAAGCGGCACTGGGAAAGTGTGCTCGCGGACCACGGAATCGATCCGCTGCTCGACGACCCGCGCACCCTCGATGCGATTCTCCGCATGCCGACCCTGGCGCCAATGCCTCCCTCTCTGGTCGTGTACGTCTTCCTGCGCGGCGCGCTGCTCGAGAACGGGATCGAGAGCCGCCTGCTTTGCGACTACGTGACTTCGCTCTTCCTCGAATTCGGTCATGAGAAGCGCTCTCTCCGCATCCGTCAGTACGACGACAAGGACTACGAGTACCTGGTGGACCTGGTCGCGGAGATCGACGAGACGGATGGGCAGCGGGGCTTCATGCTGCGAGCCCACCTGGGCAACTACGCGCTGTGGCTCTCGGGTCTGTTTCCAGACCATATCGTCGCTCGGGTGCACCGGAAGGGCGGCCCGGGCCTGGACTACTACGAGACGCTCGGCCAGACGGGCTACCGCCTGGCTGCCGAGGCTCCGTTCGCCCGCCAATATGCACTCGACGAGCTGTACAGCACGGCGGCCGACGCCTTCGGGCCAATGCGCCGTGCTATGAACGACTTCTCCGACAGCTACCTGCTGCCCCAGCCGGCCTCGCCGGACGACCGGGTGCTGCGACAGGCGGACAACGCCTACCGGAAGACCCTGCGAGCTCGCCTTGACGCGGAGCGTGCGCGGGAAAGGGAACGCGATGACGCCCCAGATGCCTACTGGGACGCGCCGAGCAACGGCACTGAAGACTGGCTGGGTGACCCTTCCGAGGATCTGGGTGGGTGGAAGGACGACTGGACCGACGACTCCGACGCCTGGAACGACGGATCGCCGGACGACGAGACGGACGACTGGATGCGCTGATCGCGCCGGTTCTGCGTCCTGGACAGCCACAAGCCGGCCACGGTCCATTCCCCACACCACTTCTTCGCAACCCACCTTTTGGAGAGCGGCACCGATCTGCGCTACATTTAGGAGTTGCTCGTAACTCTAAGTTCATGCTGCGCAACGCGGCCTGCGTTGCTTGCCACCCGCAGGCAATGAAAGGCAGTAGCTTGGGAGAGGCGGTGGAAACCCCTACGCCCGGCTGTCGCCGAGTTCTCGGGGCTTCATGAACTTGAAGAACGTTAGACGAAAGCCATCTCAGCAGCCGAGAAGTAGGCTTTCTTACCAAGGAGGTAGGTCATGACGGAACTGACGCAAGCCGACCGTGAGACGTTGCGGCGAATGATCGAACGTGACTGGGCAGATGCCGTACTAGCCGCCGACTGGAACGCCACTTTGGCGCTGTGCTCTGATGACGTCGCCTACTTGGCAGCCGATAGCCCTCCGCTCCACGGCAAGGAGCAGGTACGCGAGTTCTTCGAGGCGTTTCCACCGATCATCGCCTTCGTACAGACAATGAACAAGATCTGGGGAGACACTAGTGTGGCTGTAGGGCTTGGAGAGTTTACGCTCACGATGGAAGGCGACGACGGGCCCGTATCCGGGGAAGGGAAGTTCCTGGCGACGGCAAGCAAGTCGAGTGGTGAGTGGCTCTTTACCGCCTCGTGTTTCAACTGGAACGCTCCGCCGTCCTAGGCAAACGTCCAGACACGTCTGAGCATGCTTGGTCGGCCATGACCGTCGTCTAACAGGTCCACTGGCGGCTCGGGTTCCACCGCCCGGGCGCCACTCGATCGGAGGTCCGAACACAATGACGCACCGGACTGCCGCCCGAGTCGTGGGGATCCTCTTCCTGACGGCGACGGTTCCCTTCTCCTTGGCAGTGATTCTCCT
This sequence comes from Gemmatimonadota bacterium, assembly GCA_039587395.1. Classification (GTDB taxonomy): domain Bacteria; phylum Gemmatimonadota; class Gemmatimonadetes; order Palauibacterales; family Palauibacteraceae; genus JBDHIQ01. The sequence continues at coordinate 9,449 of JBDHIQ010000027.1, read as the reverse complement.
TGAGCCAATCCTCGGGGCTCCCGACTACCTCACTCAGGTCTCCGCCGACAGGGTGCGCGTCGGAACGGGTGCCTTGCTCGAGCTGTGCAACCATGTCTCGGTTGTTGGCATCGCCGTCGTCATCTACCCAATCCTTCGACAATTCAGCGAGCGTGTGGCACTCGGCTATGTCGCGGCAAGGTCGATCGAGGCCGTGCTTTTTTCGATGGGCACAATGGACCTGCTGGCGCTTGTCGAGTTGAGCCGCGAGTACGCCGCTGCTGGATCGCCAGCAGCAACCCATTTCCAGACCCTGGGCGACCTGCTGCTGGCCGGTCATGACTGGAACAAGGCCACGCTCGCCTTCACAGTCTTTGGCGTTGGTGCCCTAATGCTGAACGGTCAGCTGCTCCGAGCTCGGCTTGTGCCTCGCTGGTTGTCTGTGCTCGGTCTCGCAGGCGCCGCATCGATTCTGGGAGCGCGCATCGTGCAGATGGTCGGGTTCGAGCTGTCATCGACCGCAGTGACTGCTCTGGACGCGCCGATCATGTTGCAGGAAGTGATCCTTGCAGTCTGGCTGCTGGTGAAGGGGTTCGATCCAGCGGTGCTTGCCGAAGGCACTGCCGCCACCCGCGGGCCAGACCGCTTATGACACCTGCTTCAGGTCTCGCGCACCTGCAGAGAGCAATCCATCCAGGCGTGCATCGAAGAGTTGAACGGAAAGAAGCTCCGAAATCATGCCGGGTCACGAGGTGGCCCACACGCTGGGCCTGGGGGAAGGTGGCGAGACTCGCCAACCACAAGTGGAGAACGAAACGGGCTGAGATCAGCGAAGTGTACCGAACATCGGAGGACAAAGTGATGGAAACGGCTCGCGCCGACACTTCGCACCGCGTGCAGAACCGGTCGACAGGCAGATATCCAGAGCTCGTCGCCACTTACGTCGGCATGAACCTGCTAAGCCTGACTCTGTTCTCGCCTCATCTGCCCGCGCAGGAAGCGACCGGCCTCCGGGGAGACTCCGCCGCGATCGCGGACGCCGAGGCGATGGTGGAGACAATGGGCGGGCGGGCGATCTGGCTGGAACTCGAAAGCGTCCACTTCGTCCACGAGTGGGACATCTTCAATCGCCCTGACATCTACCTGGAGAACGAGATTCTCGATCTCACGGGACCCCGCTCGTACGTGACCATGGAGAGCGAGATCTATCACAGGATCCGGGCGTACAGCCCTGAGCACGGTTACTGGAACATCGTGAACGGAAAGTTCTCGTACGCAAGCGATGAGGCTCTCGCTAGCGCGATGGAGAGGGCTCCGTACAGCATCTATCGCCTGGCCCGGGCCATCGCCCGGGGAGACAGCACCTTCCACGTGCAGTTTGGCCCGATGAAGGATGTGCCGGGCGCCACCGGGCTCGAGTTCCGCGGTCCGGACAACGCGATCCATGGCTGGATTCTGCTCAACACGAGGAAGGAACCCGTGGTCTGGGCGACCACCCAGTACGCGTATGCCTTCGGCCCCATGCGAAGGTTTGGAAACCTCCGGGTCCCGGACTGGGCCGTGACGGGTGGCGGCCGCGTCCGCTACGAGATGGTTTCTCTGACGGGGAGTACTGAGCCTCCGGATCCGTCGCTGTTCGCGCCGCCGCCCGAGCACCAGGATGCCGGTGGAGATGAGGCCGGTGTGCTCGCCGAAACCATCCGAGCGGAGTTCGCGGGCTTTGAATCCGGGCTGAGGTACTTCGAAGCCTACTACGATCTGGACCGGGACGGACGCGATGAGGTCATCGTGTACGTCGTCGGACCCGGGCTGTGCGGGACGGGTGGCTGCAACACGCTGATCTTCAAGGCTAACGACACCACCTACGACCTGGTGTCATCCATCCCGATCACGCGGCTCCCGATTCTGGTCCTGCCGGAATTCACCAGCGGGTGGCGCGATCTGGCAGTATCGGTGTCCGGCGGGGGTGTTCAGCCGGGGTACCTGGCCCGCTTACGGTTTGACGGAACCCACTACCCGCCCAACCCGACCGTCGAGCCCGCTGAGCCCATGGATGAACAGCCGGACGGCGCGGTGCTCTTGCTCGAGCCGTTCGCATCGCTGGAAGACGGCAAGAAACTGGACGGAAGCCAATGATCGCGAGAGCCTGGCACGGGGCCGTGCCCGTCGAGAAGGCGGGTGATTACTTCGACTACCTGCAGGCGACCGGCGTCCCGGACCTGAAGGCTACGGACGGTAACGTAGGTGTCTACGTACTGTGCCGGATCGACGGCGAGCTGGCCCACTTCCAGATGATCTCGCTGTGGGAGTCCGAGGAGCACATCCGGGCATTCGCTGGCGATGATGTGGAGCGAGCCCGGTACTACCCGGAAGACGCCGACTTCCTGCTGCAGCTCGAACCGAACTGTACGCACTACGAGGTGCTGACGGGGCCTGTCTGACGGAGTTGGCGGCACCGGTCGGCCGCCCGAGAAGGGTGCCAGTCTATCCGATCATACCCGCCGTCATGAGGTCTTCTCGCACCCGATTCAGCTGTTCCTGAGACCAGGCACCCCGGTCGATGGCCGGCCAATCAAGCTCGCCATGGTGCGACCTGAACTCCGCCACACTGGCACGAGCTTCCTCGATCCGGCCTTCCCGAATCAGCGCACTGACTTCGACCACGTACGGGTACACGTTCAGCGCGGACCCTATCTGCGAGTCGATGATTCGCCGGGCGCTCGCTGCCGCCTCCTCGTTCTGGTTGGCGTACAGGTGGGCCAGTGCTTCGAACGTTCTGATCCGATCGTTGTGAGGATCGTTCGGGCCCAGACGGTATGCCCGCTCCAGCTCTGACAGTGCGGCATCGACCTCGCCTGCGATCGCCAGACCGAGGCTGAGCTCGGCACGAGCCTGGGCGTGACTGGGATTGAGCCGAACCGCTTCCTGCAGTTCCTGCAGGCCCAGCTCTACCTGACGATCGTGGAGCAGAAGGTGCCCGTGCCAGACCCGTGCATCGACCAGGGATGGGTTGAGCCTAACCGCTTCGCGGGCGTGATCCAGTCCCTCGCGCAGCGCGGCGGAAGCGGCCTCATCACCTACGATCCGCGAGTAGTAGTTGCTTGTGTCGTGTCCTATTTCGGCCAGCAGGGCGTACGCGAGCGCATATCCCGGCTCTCTTTCGATGGCCAGCAGCAGGAGTTCCCTGGCCTTGAGCACAGCCTGGTAGTCGCCCTCCAGTACGAGTGCCTGCGCCCGGACCACGAGCTCCCATGTGGCCAGGTCAGCGGGATGTTCCACGGCCCCTCTGCGCATTTCGCTGCGTGTCATCTCCGGGGCAATGGCGGTCACGATCTCCTGTGTGATCTCGTCCTGGATCGCGAACACATCCTCCAGCGTCCGGTCGAAGGTCTCGGCCCACAGCTGTGTGTCGGTCTCGGCATCGATGAGTTGCGCCGTTACGCGGACGTGAGCGTCTGCAGTTCGCACGCTGCCGATCAGCAGGTAGCGAACCCCCAGAGCGGCCGCGACAGACGGGGGACTCATGTCCTGGCCCCGGTATGCCCGTGTCGAGCTGCGCGATATGACCGGAAATGCTGCCCAGCCCTGCAGGCTCGTGACGATGTCGTCTGCGATGCCTTCGGCGAAGTGTGCGTCAGAACCGTCCTCCGAGAGATTCTCGAAAGGCATCACGGCGATCGCGCCACGATCACCGAGTCCAGGTACGGAAATGGCCGGGCCGGTGGATTCGGCGGGCTCCAGAATAGTGAGCAGGGCGATGAAGATGGCAGCCCCGGCGGCCAGTCCCATGAGCATCCCCCTCCACCGGTGGGCCCCGGTCCGTCCGGAATCCTCCGTATCGGCAGGGGCGGGGTGAAGATCGAAGAACCAGGCGGCCCCGATCACCACCGGTAGCCCCGAAGCACAGACCATGATGGTGAACCGGAGCCATGACGAAGAGAGCCCGAAGGCATTGGTCGCGAGGTCCACGCCACCGCAGAGCGCTAGCGCAAAGGCGACGTAGGCTCCCACCGCACGCAGCACCTTCCTGTCTTTCAGCTCGGACCAGGTGCTCATTCGCGTCCCCGCGGGCCGGGCTTCGATACGCGGGCGAGGGAAATCACTGCTCCGATGAAGCGGGCGATCTGAAGGCGCGATGTGTTCATTCTGATTTCCACGTGGGCCATGAAGACCCGTTCAGATGCCGAGGATCTCCTTGACACGGAGTTTGAGCGGGTTGGAGGTCAACGGACTCCGCCACTTGAGCGAGCCATACGACTCGAGCCCGAACACGGAGACGCGCGACAGGAGGCCGGGTCTTTCGCTCTCCAGATCGCCCAGCAGCTCTTCCACACTAACGCGAAGCGCGGCTTCCTCCTGTCGACTGTAGATGAGGAACCGTGTGTCCGTGTCCACGAAATAGCTGATGAACAGTCTCAGGCGTTCCCTCGGTTGATCGGAGAAACCCTGCCGAAAGCCCGAATAGTGGATCACGATCAGGTCCGGATCGAACTGCAGGATATCCTGGTCCCGGTGCCAATCCGGCCCGATGAGTTCCCGTTGCCTGCGGATCGGAAGGTCGAGCAGGATATCGCTGATCACGTCGGCGTTCGTGGCACCCGCGTCCAGCGTTTCCTGGTCGTAGACCCGGCTTGGGTGCGCCGAATCCATCATGATGACGAGCGGCAGCTCGGCCTCGGGGCTCGCGGCGGTTTCCACTGCCGTCGAGGCGGACTCGTTTCCGGACGGCAGGGCTCGCATCCCCAGCCACCCGCAAAGTACGGCCAGCGCGACGAAGGTGACCACCGGGAGAGTTCGCGAGGCCGTCCCCGGTCGGTCTATCCCGCCTACGTGCCAGGCGGCAGCCAGCGCAATCGGAAAACAGAACAGGAGTACCGCCAGCAGGACGCTGGCGGCCGAAAGCGGAAACTCGAGCTGGGGGAAGATCAGGTTGGAGGCCTCTACCAGCCCGAAACCGACGACCAGGTAGAGAATCGCCGTGCGCCAAACCTTGCGCTCGCCCAGCTCTTGAATAAATGACGGGAGGCCCGCTGCATCGCTCATGCGGTGAGAAGCTCGATGCGCCTGCGCGCTCGGGCAAGGATCAAGGCTTTCGTAGCACCCAGGTGGTCATGGCGCGCAGGTTTTGCACGTTCGTGGTCTTCAGCGCATCTACCAGATCTCCGCCGAGATCTTCGCCAAGCCGGAGCAAGTACTCCTCGTCTACCAGGAATCGTTCCGTGCCGTCGGGTAGAGAGTACCACCGTCCATGGGTGTTTCGAGCCAGGTCCTCGATGCCGATGGTGGTGGCGAGGCGGGCAAAGAAGATTCCGCCGGAAGCGAGAACTCTCCACATCTCGTTGACCATCTCTTCGAACTGAAGCTCGTCGTCGGCAAAGTGCAGGACGGCCGCACAAATCACCGCGCTGAAGAACGAGTCTTCGAACGGAAGCGCCGTCAACGAGGCAACCTTGAAGTTGTCAGCCGGCAGGTCCGGAGCGAGCTCGGCGGCAAGAGACCGAATGCGCTCGATCTGTTCCGGATCCTCATCGACCGCATGAACCGGAGCCCCCGAGCGCATCAAGTAGTGGGAGTTCCGACCGGGTCCGCACCCGGCGTCCAGCACCCGCATGGACGGTGCGATCCGACCCCGGAGAAGCTGGTCGAACAGGTAGATGTCGATGAGCCCGAACTGCTCCCAGAGGGGGTTCGTGTTCGACGCGCGGTTGGCTCCGGTGTCGGTTCGTGTATCGTTCATTGCCGGGATTCCTCGATCAGCTCAAGGATCCTCGACACTTCTTCGAAAAGAGGCTCGAACTCATCGATCGCGTGGTCCACGATCTGGAAGCGCGACGCGAACACACCGGCCACCTCGGAGTCCACGGGAACCTGGCTTTCCCGCATCATTTCTTCCGGTGACAGGGTTCCCTCGAAAACGGAATCGCCCAGGTTGCGGAAGGGCGTGACATCCATGCGGGTGCGCATGACGGCGTCCATCTGGAACCAGACGTAGTCACGGGAGCCCACTTCTTCCTCGGTCAGCTCGGCCAGCAGACCTCCCCAGCTGGCCAGGGCGGCGCGCAGGTCCGGATTCCGGATGATCCCCATCCGGCCCGAGGCGACCAGCCCATCGAGGGTGCCCATGTTGAGCTGCGTGGTGGGAGGGATGTACGCCCACGCGAGCGCCGTGTCCCGGATGGAGACGGTCCGGACACCCTCCCGAAGGGCGTCGGTGAGCGCGTCCAGGGTGGAGCCCACGGATATGCGGATCCGGCGGTGAAGTCCCTCTCTGAACTCGAGTTCCGCCTGCACAGTGCGGAATTCCTCGTCGAGGGCGGTGAGCACCCGCTGTTCCTCCTCTCGCTCCTGGATGGTCTCCCACCACGTATCCAGGCCGAATGCTGCCAGAATGCTGATCATGATGACGAAGCCTTCCAGGATCAGCTTCCGGGCGGTTCCCGGGTCCTCAGTCACGCGCAGCGTCTCCCTTCATCAGAAGAACTCTTTGTGGTTCAGCAAGGCGAGATCTTCGCAGGATCGTCAGCAGCATCGGGTCTTACTCGCCCGGCTCCAACAGCGCCCGGTCGTCCGGTGCCGACTTCGCGAGCTTCGTGGTGCCGACTGCCGAAGCCGCCCCGAGAAAACCGGCAACCGTTCCCTGGAAGAGGGCCCAGCCAACTCCGACAAACCCGATGACGCCCATCAGGATCATGACCAGGAATGACGCGAGGAACGCGCCGGTGGCTCCCCATGCGCCTACCCGTACAAGGCTCAGGTCCTCCAGAGTGGTCTTCCGCTCCATGGTCGTGAGAACCGCGGCGAATCCAGCGCCGGCCAGGAAGCCGGATACAGCCCAGCCGATCACGGCCGGGAGGAAGAAGATCAACGGTACACCGGCCAGGAGCGAAACACCGAACCGAAAGATCGCTCCCCCAACGGCCCACAGCCCTGCCCAGACCAACCCCGTACCGGCTATTCCCCGGAGCGTGCGCAGCGGCGAGGGGGCAACGAGATCCTCGAGGTCTCCCGTCTTTCGCCGGACGATCTCTCCTGGGCTCGTCTTATCCGTCATCGGCTACCCCCCTCTACCCCGAATCTGGACACCACAAGAGCCGCCGCAACCGCTGACCCGGAGACCGTGATCAGGAACGTGCGGGCTTTCACTTGGCTTGTAGGCCGCCTCCCTCGACCAGCAGCCAGAAGCGGTTGGCAGGCACGTCCGTCAGGGCTTCTACGTGACCAGACGGCCACGTCACGACCAGGGAATCCAGTCGGCTCGCGTCATCCAGCCCAAAGTGAATCACGAGGTCGTTCTGGCTGGCGTAAATCCGCCGGCATTCCAGTACAACTCGTTGGGCTGGCGAGCGTTGCCCACGTACAGGTCGGGGAGTCCGTCGTCGTCGGGATCCCCCAGGCGCAGGCGCGGCCGGTACCGGATCCCGCCGCGCCCGGTCCGCTGGGAATTTCCTCGAATCCCCCCGGTCCGGTGTTTCGCAGAAGCGTGTTGGTCTGCTCATCTCCATAGGCGACGAGGAAGACGTCCAGCCAGCCGTCCGCATCGACATCCGCCCAGCACGCCATCGAAGAACCTGCTGTCCGAATCAGGGGGCTGTCCGTCACGCGGCCGAGCTGGCCGTTTCCATCGTTCTGAAAGACCAGATCCGGTTCCTGGCCTCGCGTCACGATATGCAGGTCAAGATCCCCATCTCCGTCGTAGTCCACCCAGCTCACGCCTTCGGCCCGCCCACGGGCCGCCGCGACGCCACCAGTCGGCGACGCGTTGGGGTCGGAGATCTTCTGGAAGCGGGAGGATTCCGGCTCGCTGGAGCCGGGGTTCAGATAGAAGGCGTTCCACTGTCCAGCGGTGTTCGACACGACCAGGTCAGGGTCCCCGTCGTCATCGAAATCCGCCCAGCCTACTCCCCGAGACGCTCCTCCATCGTGGGCGATCCGGCCCGCCGTTACGGGAACGAAAAGCGGCACAGTGTCGGCGGAGATTCCGGCGGCAAGCACGTCGCCGGGACTCGCAGGCTTATCGCACCCGGCAGCCGCAGCCAGGCATACCAGGGTGATTGCGGAGCCACAACACCTCGTCATGAGGGCGCGTTTCCCCTGGCTACTGCTCTCAGAATCACGGACTCCCATCGATCGTAAAATACACTCCCCTCCCGGTCGCTGCCGATCATCACGAGCACCCTGCCCTGATAGTCGAAATCTCGGTGGACTCTACCGAATTGGTCGTCGATCTCGAACGAGGCAAGCTTCGACTGCTGTGCGGTCAGCGTCGTCTGCGTCAGCGCTGTCAGGACCACTCCAGCGGCTGCAAGCCTGATCGCTCGTCATATCACGCTCCGCTGCCTGTACGTCCAGACCTTTCGCCGGGCGCCTGATCCACTGTGCCCCGGGGCGGTCGAAGTCGCCACCCGCTACCCGACCAGCCGCGGAAACTCCGTGACCCGGATATTCGTGCAGCCGTAGGGAATCAGCGCGAGCCCCTCGAGCGGTTCGTCAGACTCTTGAGCGGCCACCGGCACTTCGTCTGCCCAGCCGTGTCGCAGCCCCCAGCCGGAGACGACGCGACCCCGCACGCGGGCGCGCATGCCGGCTCCATCCGGCGAGAACGGTTGTTCTCCCACCGGTCGTTCTTCGAACTCGAGGCCTTCGTCCGGGTTCTCGGGATCGATCAGCAGCCCGTAATTCCATGCGGACGCCGGTCGAACCTCGTAGTCGGCATGCGGCAGCTCGCGTTGCGGCTGGTCTGCATTGACCCGCGTCCACTGTTCGTCGGGCGAGAGACTGTATACCAGCGGCCCTCGCTCGATGGCGTACGCCATGTTGTAGCGATTCGTCACACTGGCGCGCATCGGGAAGTGCAGCATCACCGAATCTCCGCCCCTCCACTCCCGCTCGATACGGTGGAATCCGCCTGGAGCCATGGGCTCAGCCGGGCCGCCATTTACGGACACCATCGGACCGTCCGCCCAGGCGGGAACGCGCAATGCCAGCGGGAAACGGGCAGGCTGGGCCGGATCCACTGAGATGGCCAGGGACTCGCGGAACGGGTAGTCGGTGTCCGTCGTCACGGTGACCGGTGTCTCTTCCACCCAAAACGTGGCCTCGCTCGGCGCATAAGCCACTGCCGCGATTCCGCCGTCGGAGGTCGCCATCCACAGGTTCGCGCCGAACTTGGGCCACCCCTGATGCATGTTGGACGTGCAGCAGCCGAAGTTTGGCTCGAGCCCATACAGGTTCGACTCGGGTCCGTTGGTGGTCCACATGTGGTTCGGGTTGATGGTGCACTGCACCTGATTGACCTGCTGATCGTACTGATGGGCCCACATGTCCGGGGAGAAGGTGGCCGGCAAAGCGTTGAAGGCGACCCGCTCCAGTCGATCGCCGAACCCCGCGTCACCGAACACCGACAGCAGAGTCTCCAGCGAGTACATGAACTCAACCACCGCGCACAGCTCCGTTCCCTGCACGGGATTCTT
>JBDHIQ010000182.1:0-4611 GCA_039587395.1 Gemmatimonadota bacterium | reverse complement strand
CTGTTCTTCATGGACAGGGTCGACGACGGAGAAGGCGGGTTCAGAATGACGTTCGAGAGGACTCGCCGGAACTGCTACGTAAAGGACTGTGGCTAAACCGCTAACCACTTGCCTTCTGAGTGCGTTGCAGCAACGGGGCGGCCTCCACCGGGGCCGCCCCTTGCATTTCCCCACTCTCAACTCGGCACACATGCCGGACTTCCCGTCCGGTGCGGCTGGCTTGGCTATAATCGCGAAGGAGGCCCCCAGGAGCGGGCCTACGGCACCTGGGGGCCTTCGTACATCCAACGGGGTCTTGTTACCGAAATCGTTACCGGAGAAACCTGAAACCCCGCAACTTCAATCGGGGCGGCCGGATTCGAACCGGCGACCCCCTGCTCCCAAAGCAGGTGCGCTACCGGACTGCGCCACGCCCCGTGACCGACTATCTACACGCTGAAGCGGTGTCGGGTCAACCTGGCAGGGCTCTTCTACCCGCGTGCGGTATGCGGATCTCCGGGACCGAGATGCCACGAGTTCGCCTCAATCTGCAAGTCGCGATGCGGTCCGCGGAGAGAGAGGCGGCCCGTCCCTAACGTGCGAGCCTGACCAGCAGATCCTGCGCGACCAGGTCAAACACCTGCTGCAATTGGGCCGCGGATGGCGCGAAATACGCCGTACCCTGAGGTTGATTGGGATCTACCGCGCCACCCTCGTTGGCCAGCTGTTGCAGATACGCCAGATCCGGCTGTTGGAGCGGGTGAGTTGCCGCAGGGTTGCCCAATCCGATCGTATAGATGGTTATCCCTCTTTGACGCAGCTGAGCGGCTTGTTCAAGTCCCATCTGTCTGGCCGTCGCCCGCACCGCAGCCTCCTGCCAGCTGAAGCACATGGCCACCTCCCCACACCCATCAGGCATCGCCAGAACGTCCATGGGAAGAGAATCCGGGTTGTCGAAATACCCTCTTATCAGTCCGCTGCTGAAGGTCTTGACCGCCATCACCCGGTCTTGCTGATTCCCCGGAGCGCCGATCGCGCCACGGAACGCGGTTGGCCGGCCATCGGTGAAGAACACCACCACCTTGGCTGAACGCTGCCGTACCGGGCCGCTTTGAAACTGCTCGCCCGCCAGACGCAGCCCCTCGCCGGTATTCGTGTCTCCCGCCGAGCTCATGCCGTTGATCGCGCTGATGACGGGACCAGTGAACGAGTGCGACATCTGGAACCGATTGACCGCCCGTACCTGGAAAGACACGAGGCCAACCTGGTCGATCCTGTCCTCGAAGTGCTGGACAAAGCTGCGCGACGCCTGGCGAAGGCTGTTCCAGGCGCCCTGGGTCCGGAGAGATCCGGATTGATCGAGGACCAGAACCATGTCGACCGGGGCTACCGCGGCCGTCGCCGCCACCGCCACGTCCATCTCGTACTGGCCAAGGATGCGCATAAAGATGGTGGGTACCGGCTTGCTGGCCGTCATGGTCACGGTGTTCTCGCCGTACGCATTGGTCGAGAACGCGATCGAAGTCTTTACCCCCGCGTTACCTTCCTCAACTCCGTTCAGGCGCGCCACCGAAGTCGCCTCGCTGCGAGCCGCGTTCTGTCCCAACCGCATGGAGCGGCCGGCCGCCAGGACGCCGGCATCCACGGCACGGCCCAGGCGGTATCGCTCCAGGTAGCCGCGGCCCAGATCGACCGCCAAACCGGCCATCCCGAGTACAACCACCATGGAGACGAGGATCAGAACCAGGACGGCACCGCGCTCACCCGCGCAAGGACCGCCGCCACGCCTGCGCATGGCCCGAAGCGAACTCCCCACTCTCCTCACCTTTCCCCTCCCAGCTCTCGTCAGGGCTAAAACACGGTTCGATCGTAAAGCGTATCCGGCACAACGGAGTTGACAAGCCGCTTTAGCGGAGTGAACGGGTCGTAAATGTAGAAGACTTCTATCGCGTAGTAGGCCTTGCCGTCCGTCAGGGCTGCCCCTCCCAGCCCGGCTGCCATGGTCCCGACAGGACCGATCTTGCTCAGCCCGACGTATCCGTTGCTCGCCAACTGGTTCGTAACAAGCGGATTGCCGTTCTGCACGGTGATCTCACTGGCAACGACGCCACCGTTTCCCCCAAGCTGGATCGCACTGCCGTTCGCCATCGTGACCTGCAGGACCGTGTCGAGAGCCGTTCCACGAGCGGCTATATTCGCGCCTTCCCGCCCCAGACCGGACATCGTATGCGCCACGTCGAAGAGATTGCCTAACTCGAGGATGCCGAACATCACGACCAGAAGGATCGGCAAGGCGAGCAGGAATTCGACAGCCTCCTGACCGTCTTCCCGGCGCCAGATAGCCCCTATGAAGCCAGCCCTCATCCGTTTCAGCACAACACCCTCCACCCCCTCAGAAAGCGGGCTCGTTCCGCATGGCCGTCATGACCGAAAAATCGATGTGGTCCGCTTCGAAGAACCGGGCGACCGGATTGAACAGGAAATGGTAGCGGTAGGACACCGCGATTCGGACCACCTGATCCGGTTGCCCGCCGTCGGCCGGAGTGATCTGAATGTTCGTGACGTCTACGCTCAGTCCGCTGGCTCTGTCCTGAATCACCTGGACGATGGATTGCGCCCGGGTCATGGGTTGGCTGGTGAGCGGGTCGATCAGCTGGTTACCCGTCACGCCGAAGCGGGCTGCCTCGGCTACGGCATGGCGCAGGGTGAGCCGCGTGTAGTAATGGCGACCGAATTCGAAGATCCCGGCCAGTAACAACAGCAGAAGCGGAAGGACAAGTACGAGCTCGACCATGCCCTGACCGCGGTTATTGCGCCGCCAGAACGACTTCGGATGCCGGCGCCCGCTCCGAAGATCGGTCGGCTTCTCCCCGCCTGTGTGTGCATTCACCATACTTCTCACCCATCCCCTCTTAGCTGCTACTGTTTGCGCACCAGAAGCAGGGGATGGACCTTTCTTGGCAACGGCCGTGCCTCGGCGGTGGCCGGGAGGGGTTCTGTGGCCCGAATTGGGCCGCAGGACGGTCATTTCACGGATTGGCGCGGCCCCGCCGTGATCGGACAGGTCGCTCGTGAAATGTGTGGCTTCCGCGCAACAGATGCCACGTTTTGCAGGGATGGCGCTACACTTTTCAGGCCCCGGGTTCCGGCCGGTTCACGGCGCCGCCGGACCCACCCGCTCAGGGCGCCGCCGGACTCACCAGGACGGCATTAAGGAACAGCCGGTTGGCGCCGCGCCAGAAAGCCCTGAAGTTCGGATCCTCCGTGAACGTGATGACCCTGCCTGCCCCAAGTTGCTGCTCGTACAGGAAGACGCTCCCCGGGAGCCGTTCCCGGGTCTCCGCCCACAGGTGTCCGGAGAGGCTCAGCTCCCGGTCGGCGGGGGCGTAGCTTCCCACCACGCGCCGTCCGGAGTCCACGGGGCCTTCTGGTGGCAGGTACACGCGGCTTGACCCTACCAGGACGGGCAGCGAGCCATCCGCCTGGCCCGTGGCAAGCCACGAGAGCGTATCCAGCTCCGCCGCGACAATCGCGCCGGGCACGGTGAACCGGTAGGCGTCCTTCCCTTCCTCCGTCTCATACCAGTCTCGGAGGGCGATGGCTTCCAGCTGCGAGATAGTAAACGCGGTCCCGGAGCCGATCGTCACCAGCGTGCCGCCCTCGCGTATCCACGTCTTCAGCCGCTCGAGCCCGTCCTCCCCCAGTCCTCTCGCCAGACCAGCGGGTGACGAAAGGTCTGGTACGATCAGAACGTTGAGATCGGCAAGATCCTGCCCTGCGAGCGAGCTGGACCTGAGAACCGTGACCGGCACACCGTGCTGCTCGACCAGCGTGTACCAGGCCCAGCCGAAGGAGTAGCCTGCGACGGGTCCTTCGGCGAGCAATCCTATCTTCGCCGGCCTGCCGACCAGCACCTGCGCGGAGCCCAGGGTCGGATAGCCGGGCTCGGAGTGACCTGAGTCTACACCGTGAACCGCCACCCCGAACCGGGTGGCCAGCTCTCGCACGGCCTCTCCCACGCTCGCGTCGTTGGTGCCCGTCTTGACCACCACCGTCCCGCCTGCCACGTCCATGCCTGCAATCCGTGTCGCCCTGGTCAGGAGGCCCACGCGATACCCTCGTGCCAGCAGATGGTGGTACACGGACAGTGAGGCGACCTGGCGACCATCCACCAGATACGCGTACGCCGGTGTGCGATCCGGAAACGCGGGCCCGTCGGCCGTCTGCGAACTCGCGCCGGTCCACGGAGCTGCGGAAGGGCGCTCGCCGGCAGACGAGCCGTAGACGTGGAGGTTGAACAGGAGCGGCAACGACCACGCCGTGACGTCGTAGAACCGTGGATTCTCATCTCGTTCCAGGCGCGCGCGCGCCTCGGCAAGAAACGCCTCGGGCAGCGGCAGGTCCGGGGCGAGCAAGGCGCGCAGGAGCCGGTTGCGTGGTTGCGCCGCCTCCACCACGTACGTCCCGACGGCGAAGCTTCGAGGTTCGACGGATCGATTCGCCCGGTCACGCAGCTCCTGGACACGGGTGTCCTGGCTCAATCTACCGACCTCGATTCCGTTCCGGAGAAGCAGATCCACGAGCTCCGTCACCAGCCCGGGATCACCTTCGGCCGGAATGAAGTACCTCCGG
>JBDHIQ010000181.1:0-4626 GCA_039587395.1 Gemmatimonadota bacterium | reverse complement strand
CTCGCCTGGCTGCGGCTTCATGCCGGTTCGAGTACGGCGGAAGGCCGTTCCCTCGCCGTTCTTTGATAGCTTACAGCAGGCTTCACCGCTTGGACAGAGAAGCCTCCGGGTGGCCCCGGGCAGGCTGAACGGCACCCCGGATCGAGGTAAGCGATTGATTCGGCCAACATCCGCCCGTAAGTTCGTCTCACCAAGATGAGAACGCCCTATCGTCTGTACTCACGGTGAGATGACGGAACTCGTAACCACTCGCCCCCCATTGGGTTGCGCAGCTGTCATGATGGGTCTGTTCCGGGCTGCGCTGCAGGAACACCACCTCCCGGTTACCCATCAGCGGGAGGCTGTCGCCCGTGTGCTCTTCGAGTCGGCTCGGCACCTGTCCGCCGACGATGTTTCGGACGGGCTTCGCGACCGGAACGAGCACATCGGCAAGGCAACCATCTACCGCACGCTCAACCTCCTGGTCGAGGTCGGTCTGGCCACGGAGCACGATTTTGACGAGGGCTTCAAGCGTTACGAAACCCGCGTGGGGCCTGCCCACCACGACCACCTGATCTGCACGTCGTGTGGAGAGGTGATCGAGTTCCATCGCCCGGAGCTCGACCCGCTGCAGGATGAGGTGGCGCGATCCAGTGGCTTCCACGTTCTCACTCGCCAGCTCAAGCTGTACGGCCTGTGCGCCAGATGTGACTCGGAGACGGGCGGCGAGTTCCGCCGCACCGCCACTTGACCAGGAACCGGACCGGCGGTCCCAACCAGCGTATAGACCCCTGAATACGACAAATACACGTTTGTGCCAGCTGCTTGCAGAGCGGTCCTTCCGGATTGGTGATTTCCAGCTCGCCTCCGGAGGCCGCAGCGATTTCTACATCGACTGCCGGACCACGACCATGCATGCCGAGGGGCAGGTGTTGATCGGCAAGGCAGGCTTCGAAGCAGTCCGGTCGGCCGGACATCAGCCCGATGCGATTGGAGGCCTGACCATGGGAGCCGACCCGCTGGCCTACGCGATCGCGGCGGAGAGCTGGCGTCAGGGTGAGCCCATTCACGCCTTCTCCGTGCGCAAGCGGCCCAAACGCCATGGCCGTGGCAAGGTGGTAGAGGGCTGCTTCGAGCCCGGGGCGCGCGTGGTGATCGTGGAGGACGTGATCACCACGGGTGGCTCCGCCCTCCAGGCATGCGAAGCCGTGCGGGCCGAGCAAGGAGAGGTTCTGGCCGTTCTGGCCCTGGTCGACCGGCAGGAGGGCGGGCGTGAGGCCATCGAAGCGGCCGGATTGTCCACCATCGTGCTGGTTACGGCGTCCGATCTTCGTGAGTGTGTGGCGGATGACGAAGGGGGGCCGGACGCCGATGCTCCGTAAGAGCCTGCTGTTCCTGAGCGAGCGCGACGATCTCAAGCGAGTCCTGCTCAAGTTCCCGTATGCCAAACAGGTCGCCGGCCGGTTCGTTGCCGGAGACACGCTGGCCGAGGCCATCCCGGCGGCAATGGCCCTCAACGAAGGGGGATTCCGGGTCACCCTGGACTACCTGGGCGAGAGCGTCAGCGACCGGAGCGAGGCGATAGAGGCCACCGATATCTACGTGAAGAGCATCGAGATCATCGACGAGAGCGAGGCGGAGTCCACCATTTCGCTCAAGCCGACGCAACTGGGGCTGGACGTCGATGAGGAGTTCTGCGCCGAGAACGTCACCCGGATCGTTCAGTGCGCCGCCGAGCACGGCAGCTTCGTGCGGATCGACATGGAGGACTCCGACCACACGGATTCCACGCTGCGCGTGTTCCGGCAGGTGTTCGAGCAGCACAAGAACGTCGGGACAGTCATTCAGTCCTACCTGTACCGAAGTGAGGAAGACATCGCGGAGCTCGTACGCTTAAAGGCACCGATACGGCTCTGCAAGGGAGCGTATGACGAGCCTTCGTCTGTGGCATTCCCGCGCAAGTCAGACATCGACGCGAACTTCATCAAGTTGATGAAGATGCTGTTGGACGGCGGCACACCGACGGCCATCGCCACGCACGATGAGGCCATGATCGAGGCTACGCGAGAGTACGTCAGGGAGCGGAGCATCTCACCCGACGACTTCGAGTTCCAGATGCTGTACGGCGTGCGCCGCGACTACCAGGCTCGTCTGGTGAGTGCGGGGTATCACATGCGGATCTATGTACCGTACGGCGGACAGTGGTATCCCTATTTGATGCGCCGAATGGCGGAGCGCCCTGCGAATCTGCTTTTCGTCATGCGCGCGGCGCTGGGCTCGTAGGCAGGAGTCTCGAACGGCATGGTCAAGTTCACGGATAAGGCGCGCGAGCGCATCATCGAGTTCCTGGAGAGCGATCCTGCCGCGGATCTGGCCGTACGCGTGCGAGTCCGGAACCCCAGCCCGGTCAATCCCGAGTACGAGATGACCCTCATCGAGGCACACGAGCGTGGCCCCGAGGATGAGCTCTATCCGGGCGAAGGATTCGACGTCGTGGTGGATCCGGAGAGTGCGAGAATACTCGAGGGCACCACGGTGGACTGGGTGGAGTCGCTCCAGGGGAGCGGCTTCCAGTTCGACAATCCCGGCATCAAGCCGCTCGGCTCCGAACCACTGGCCGGCCCTATGGCGGAACGTGTGCAGCGGGTGCTCAGCGAGCGGATCAACCCGAGTGTGGCCATGCATGGGGGCGGTATCTCGCTTGTCGATATCCGCGACAACGTGGTCTACGTCAGCATGAGCGGCGGCTGTCAGGGTTGCGGCATGGCCTCCGTGACGCTCACACAAGGGATCAAGCAGGTGCTCCACGACGCAGTCCCGGAGATTGTGGACGTGCAGGACGTCACCGACCACACGGCGGGCCAGAATCCCTATTTCGCTCCGTCCAAGTGACGGGTCGCCGCCGGTGAGCTCTCCCCAACCTCGCGTTCTCCTCCTTCTTGCCAACAACAGCTACAAGGCCCGGGATTTCCTCTCTGCGATCGGCTACGTAGACGTTCTGGTGACGGTCGGATCGGACCACGAGGCGACGCTGGCGGAGGAGGCTCCGGATACCACGCTCCCGCTCGATCTGGACGACGTGGAAGGATCCGTGCGGCAGATCGTCGCCCACCACGACCGGTTTCCCCTGGACGCGATCATTGCGGCCGAGGACGAAGGAACCGTGGTGGCAGCCGCCGCCTGCCAGAGACTCGGCCTCACGCATAACCCTCCAGCCAGCGTGCGCGCGGCGCGGCGCAAGGACGTCATGCGCGCCCGGCTCCACGAGGCGGGTGTGCCCTGCCCCGCTCATCGCGCGTACCCGGCGGAAGTAGATCCGCGGAAGCCGGCTCGTGAAGCTCCGCTGCCGTGCGTCGTGAAGCCCGCCTCGCTGTCGGCCAGCCGCGGAGTGATCCGCGCGGACACGACCACCGGGGTGGAGCAGGCAATTCGTCGCGTGCGGGCGATACTCGACCAGGAAGAGGTCGATCACCCGGGCCGAGCGGCCCGGACAATCGTCGTCGAGGAGTTTGTCCCTGGAGCCGAAGTGTCGGTCGAGGGGCTTCTGGTGGACGGCGAGCTCCACGCCCTCGCAATCCTCGATAAGCCGGACCCGCTGGACGGTCCGTACTTCGAGGAGACCCTGTTCGTCGCGCCGTCCCGCCTGCCGCCTGCCGACCAGACGGCCGTGCTGGAGGCCGCGGCTGGAGCCGCCGCCGCGCTGGGGTTGCGCGAGGGCCCCGTCCATGCGGAGCTGCGAATCAACGACGACGGCGTGTGGCTGATCGAGATCGCGCCGCGCTCGATCGGCGGCCTGTGCTCACGCCTGTTCCGCTACCGTTCGGGAATCTCGCTCGAGGAGCTCATTCTCCGGCACGCCCTGGGCCTCCCGTTTCCCGGGGCGGCAGGGCGCGCTGAAGAGGCCCTGCCCGCTGCCGGTGTGATGATGCTCCCCATCCCGTCGGGCGGGGTTCTTTCCGGAGTCCATGGCACCGACGCGGCCGCCATGGTTCGGGGGATCGAGGACGTCGTCATCAGCATCCCGCCGGGTGAGAAGGTCACGCCGCTCCCCGAGGGACACCGTTACCTGGGCTTCCTGTTCGCGACTGGCGGCTCCCCCGAGGCCGTCGAGGCTACTCTCCGCAAGGCACACGCAGAGCTGGAGTTCCTGATCGACCCGGTGGGCTAGCGGAGAACGGCCGCCACCCCGGATTGCGTCGGCATCTGGTCCGCCGTCAACGAGAGCGCGTTGCCGCCGCGCAGAATCACGACTTCCGCCAGCTCGTCGATCAGATCGATGGCCTTGTTTCCAGGATCCCGATCGCCCTCACCCACGAGCTCGATCTCACCCGTGTTGCGGTCAAAGTGCCCCCAGAGCCGCCTGTTCCGTTCCGTCATCAACAGGCGAAGACGACCCGCCACGGCCAGACGCGCCGACGCCGAGACATCGGCCTCCGCTTTTTCCAGTCGGAACGCCGACTCCCACAGTTTCAGGGCGGAGTCGATCCTGGATTCAACCGAACGACTCGCGATGGGCCAGGCTGCCTTGTGAAGCTGGTCAGCACCCCAGTTGCTCACGTTTCCCTTGATCCCGTCGTCCGCCAGGTTCTTGAGTTGGCTCACCGCGCGATACTGCGAGTGAAGCTCCTCGACTCCCGCGAGGACCAC
>JBDHIQ010000180.1:0-5846 GCA_039587395.1 Gemmatimonadota bacterium | reverse complement strand
ACCCGGCTGATCAGCGCCGTCATAGCCAGAATTTAACCCGACAGTCGATTCTCATGGCATACAGGGAGCTACCCGACACGGTCGCGGCCCTGGAGGCGGAAGTACAACGCCTCTGGGAAGAAGAGGACACGTTCCGCCTCAGCCTCGACCAGCGGAAGGGAACGAGGGATTTCGTATTCTACGAAGGCCCTCCTACGGCCAACGGCAGGCCGGGCGTGCACCACATCATCGCCCGGACCATCAAGGATCTGGTCGCGCGGTACCGCACCATGACCGGTCTTCATCTGACGCGGATTGCCGGCTGGGACACGCACGGTCTTCCGGTCGAGCTGGAGGCCGAACGGCAGCTCGGCATCAGCGGAAAGCCGGACATCGAGAAGCTCGGCATAGCCGAATTCAATCGTGTATGCAGAGAAAATATATGGACTTACAAGGACGACTGGGAGCGCCTGTCGCAACGGATTGCGTACTGGCTGGATTATGATCAAGCCTACATCACGTGCTCGCCCGAGTACGTCGAATCCGTCTGGTGGGCCATCTCGGAGATCCACAAGAAAGGTCTCCTGTACCGCGGATACCGGATCGTTCCCTACTGCCCGCGGTGTGGCACCGGACTGTCCAGCCATGAGGTGGCGCAGGGCTACCGCACCGTCGCCGAGCCATCGGTCTACATCAAGTTTCACCTGATCGATGACCCGGAGGATGCCCGTATCCTCTCGTGGACGACGACGCCGTGGACCCTCCCCGGCAATCTCGCGCTCGCAGTAGGGGAAGACATCGATTACGTGCGGATCCGCATCAAGGATCCGTCCGAGCTGCCCGAGGCGGAGCGCGACAAGGTGCGGTTTCCCCGCGGCGCGGAGCCGGGCGAGGTCTTCATCCTGGCCAGAGAGATGCTGGACGAGGCCCTCCGGCACCCGTACGAGGTGGTCTCGGAGCTGAAGGGTGCCGACCTATCGGGGCGTCGCTACCGGCCGCTGTTCCCGGGCGCGGTCGAAGCGGAGGGCAGCGACGCGGCGTGGACCGTGCTGCCGGCTGGGTTTGTCACGACGGAGGAAGGCACAGGGGTGGTGCACACGGCCGTGATGTACGGTGAGGACGACTTCGAGCTGGGCAAGCAGGTCGGTCTCCCGATGCAGCATACCGTGGATGACGACGGCAAGTTCGTCGGGCGGGTTCCCGGTGGGCTGGCCGGCCGCCATGTGAAGGATCCTGGGCTGGCGCTGTGACAGCGCACTGCTCTACACGGCACGCGACTCGTGGTACATCAAGACCACCGCGGTCAAGGACCGGCTTCTGGTCCACAATGCCTCCGTGGACTGGCACCCGCTCGAGATAGGTTCCGGACGGATGGGCGAGTGGCTGGAGAACAACGTGGATTGGGCTCTATCGCGCGACCGGTACTGGGGCACACCGCTGCCGATCTGGGAGTGCTCGGAAGCGGAGACGCATCGCGAAGTTCTCGGCTCGTACGCGGAACTCGCTGACCGGGTCGGCCCGCTCCCCGAGGACTTCGACCCGCACCGACCAGAAATCGATGCCTTGACCTGGCCGTGCGTGGTCCCCGGCTGCACAGGGAGCATGAGCCGAGTGCCTCAAGTAGCGGACGCCTGGTTCGATTCGGGCTCGATGCCGTTCGCCCAATGGCACTATCCGTTCGAGAACCGGGAGGAGTTCGAGCTTCATTTTCCAGCCGACTACATCGCGGAGGGTGTGGATCAAACGCGGGGCTGGTTCTACTCGCTGCTGGCCATCTCTACGATACTGTTCGACACGTCTCCGTACCGCGCCGTCGTCGTGAACGACCTGATCCTGAACGCCGACGGCCAGAAGATGTCGAAATCCAGAGGCAACGTGGTGGATCCCTGGGAGGCGATCGGGGATCACGGGGCCGATGTGATCCGCTACTACCTGATATCGAGCAGCAACCCGTGGATACCTAAGAGATGGGATCCGGAAGGGCTGCGTGAGGTAGATCGGAAGCTGTTCGCCACGCTGCGGAACACGTACCGCTTCTTCGCGATGTATGCGAATCTGGAGGGTTGGACGCACGCGGCCCCGGGTGCCCGGCCGTGGCAGGAGCGCTCCGTGCTGGATCGCTGGCTGCTGAGCCGGCTGGACACCCTGAGCGGATCGTTGCGGGCGGACCTGGAGCAGTACGATCTCACGCGGGCGGCGCGCCGCTTCTCCGCATTCGTGCTCGACGAACTCTCCAACTGGTACGTTCGTCGCAGCCGCGATCGCTTTTGGGCCACCCGGCCGGGGAAGCTTGACGCGCAGGATACGGCGGACGCGTTCGCGACCCTGCACGAGGCGCTTCTCGAGTGCGCGCAGCTGCTGGCTCCCGTGGCACCGTTCCTGTCGGACTGGATATTCCGCCAGCTCGCGGATGGTACGTCCGTCCACCTGGCCGACTATCCGGATGCCAGAGGCCGGCGCGATGAAGCTCTCGAGCAGGAGATGGAGGACGTGCGCCAGCTGGCGGCGCTGGGCCGTGCGGCCCGCGAGGAAGCCGGGGTGCGCATCAGACAGCCTCTGCGTTCCCTGAGCGTCGTAATCCCAGGTGGCCGCACAAGTTCCGCGACACTGACGGAGATTCTCGCGGAGGAGCTCAACGTCAAGACACTTGTTTTTCTGACCGGAAGCGACGAAATTGTTCGGCTGTCCGCGAAGCCGCACTTCGGTACGCTGGGACCTCGATTCGGGGCCCAGACACCGTCGGTGGCGCGGGCTATAGGTTCTCTGGGAGCCGATGCGGTACGGCGTCTGCGGGCTGGGGACGGCGTGGAGTTGGAGGTCGACGGAGAAAGTGTCGACATCCGCCCCGAGGAGGTCACAATCCTCGAGGAGGCGACGGGCGATCTGGCCGTGCTGAGTCAGAACGGCTACCTGGTCGCACTCGATCACCACGTGGATGATGTGTTGCGCGCGGAAGGAATGGCCCGCGAGCTGGTGAACCGGGTACAGCGTTTGCGGCGCGATGCCGGACTTGAGGTTACAGACCGGATCCGGCTGAGCATCCGCGGCGCGGAAGCGATCGAGACCGCCGCGAGGGAACACGAGGAGTATATAGCCGGTGAGACGCTGGCCCTCGAGGTGGTGGTAGCCGATGAGGAGGCCGGCGGGCTCGAGTTTGCAGAGGATGTGGAGATCGACAACAACCGGGCGACAGTTAGTGTCGAACGGATGACGGAAAAATAGAGACCGGCCGACGGCAGCGCCGGTCTCGATACGAACAATCCGTACTGGATTATGAGGGTGAGTGAGGCTAGATGAACAAGAAGGAGCGGGAGCATCTCGAGAAGCGACTGCTGCAGGAACGGGCCCGTGTGCTGAAGGAACTGGGGCAGTACGACGAGTCGTTCTTGAAGACACCTCAGGCTTCCGACGGAGATCTGTCCGCGTACAGCTTCCACATGGCTGACCAGGGCACCGATGCCATGGAGCGGGAGAAGGCATTCCTGTTCGCGAGCAAAGAGGGTCGTCTCCTCTATCACATAGACGAAGCTCTGCGCCGTCTGTACCGGACCCCCAAGGAGTATGGGGTCTGTGAGGAGTGCGGTGAGAAGATCGCGTACGAGCGTCTGGACGCCCTTCCGCACGCCCGCCTTTGCATCCGCTGCAAGGAGAAGGAAGAGATCGGTGCTGCCCGATGATTCTCTGGCGATAGCCGAGGATCGTCGGGCGCATGCCGCACCCGGGAAAGTGGCCGTTGCTCTGATCGTCATCGGCGTCGTGTTGACGCTGGACATTCTCACGAAGCTGTGGGTCGTCCGGAACCTCGCCATGCACTACCCCGTGCCGATCCTGGGCGACTTCTTTCGACTGACCTACACGCACAACCCGGGTGCCGCCTTCGGCATCAATATCGGCGAACACTCCCGCATCTTCTTCCTCGTCCTGTCGATCGTGGCACTGGGCGTACTCGCGGTGATCTATCGGTCTACACCGGCGGCGGATCGTCTGCGGATCTTCGCGCTGTCGCTCGTGGCCGGCGGGGCACTCGGCAACATTCTGGACCGCATCCGGTACGAAGCAGGCGTCGTGGACTTCCTCGACGTCGGTTTCGATTTCTATCGCTGGCCGGTGTTCAACGTCGCGGACTCGGCCGTGAGCTGTGGTGCCATCCTGCTTCTCATTTCGTTCTACCTGGAGGGACGCCATGAGCGACCCGAGGAGAACCGGGGAGCCTGAGACCGCTCGCCTGCAAGTCCGGGAGCGAGAGGGAGATAGACTGGACCGCTATCTCTCGACACACCTGAGCATCAGCCGCACCCGGGCGGCGGACCTCATCGCAGCCGGCTGCGTGCGCGTGAACGGAGCGCCGGTTCGCAAGAGCTACGTTCCCGACGCGGGAGACGTGATCGAAGCAGAGATCCCCGCCGCCGCGCCGACTGCGCTCGAACCGGAAGACCTCCCGCTGGAGATCGTCCACGAGGATGAGCATCTGGTCGTGGTGGACAAGCCGGCGGGGCTAGTGGTACACCCCGCCCCCGGCCACGAAACCGGGACCCTGGTGCACGCGCTTCTCCACCGCGTCGGGCGGTTGTCCAGCGTCGGTGGCGATACTCGCCCCGGCATCGTCCACCGGTTGGACAAGGACACCAGCGGCTTGATGGTCATCGCCCGGACGGATGAGGCGCACCGGGCCCTGTCGGACGCGCTGTCGCGCAGGCAGGTCCGGAGGGGTTACGTGGCGGCAGCCTGGGGCGGCCTCGAGATGGAGGACGACGGCCTCACGATAGACCGTCCGATCGGCAGAGATCCCAACGATCGAAAGAAGATGGCCGTCGTAGAGGGAGGTCGGCCTGCCGTCACGCACGTCCGCCGTATCGAGAGCTGGCGATCGGCGGAGCTCCTCGCGATCCGGCTGGAGACCGGGCGAACTCACCAGGTGAGAGTCCATTTGCGCTCGTTGGGTCATCCGGTGGTGTGCGACCCCATCTATGCCCCCGGCTGGGAGCGAGGCTTCCTGGGCGCCGGTGGCCGCTGGGCCGAGGCGCTGGCCCGCCGCGCGCAGCGCCTGTTCCTGCATGCGGCACACCTGGCGTTCGAGCACCCGCTGACCGGAGAGGATCTCTCGTTTCGCGCCGACCTGCCTGAGCCGCTGGCGTCGGCCGTGGACTGGGCCCGCCAGTCAGGCCATGCGGATTCACAGTCGCCGGCCGGTCAGAGCCGGTGAGTCAAGCGCGGCCAAGCCGAGCCTGGCTCTCATTGGCAGCCTGTCTGGCCGGGCTGTTCGGAGCGCTACCGGGCGGCGCACAAGAGTGCCCTCCGCTGGTGCGCATGGACGTGGCGTCGGTCGCGGATTCTGCCAGCTGGGCCGGAGCGGTCTCATGGTGGTCCGAACCTGATCTCCAGCCGGCCGTACGCCTCCTGGCCGGTCATGAGCCCGTCTTCGATGCCATGCCCGGCATCGGGAATCTCACCCAGGTGCTGGCCAGTCCGCCCGCAGTGTACCTCCTGCGCGACCTGGCCTGCCTGGACCGTCACGGCCTCACGGGGGCGTTGCCCGATTGGGTAGCGGGAGTTGCGAGTGCGGACGGCTTATTCATCGCGTTGCAGGCCGACCCATCCCGGGATCCGGCGGGGGCGATGAGGGCCGTGCTCCGCCACGAGATTGCGCACATGGCGTTGCGGTCCGCGACGAACGGCAACGTGCCGCGCTGGCTGAACGAGGGCTACGCGCAGTATGCCTCGGGGACCTGGGACTGGCAGGAAGCGTGGCGTCTGCGGCTTACGGTTCTCCGAGGGGGACGAGGGGTGCTGGACGCACTGACCCTGCGGTTTCCGAGCACGCGCGATGGAGCTCGACTGGCCTACATGCTCTCCTACACGGCCGTCCA
>JBDHIQ010000179.1:0-6714 GCA_039587395.1 Gemmatimonadota bacterium | reverse complement strand
CATCGCAGCCGGCTCCATAGACTGGCGGGCTTACCTGGCCGGTTTCTACAGTGGCGCTGAGGGCTTTGAAGCCCGCCTGAAGGAGCATGAGGGGACCATCGACCCCCGCAAGGCATCCACTGTTGTTCTTTCGGAAATGGAACCCACCATCCGCATCGGGCGCTACGGGCCGTTTCTGGAGCTGGAGCGCGGTGACGATCGGTTGCGAGCCCCGCTTCCCGAGGACATCCCACCGGCCGATCTGAGCAACGAGCTTGCTGTGGAGCTACTGGAGAAGCGTGCGGCAGGACCCGATGAGCTGGGCGAGGACCCGGAGACGGGTGACAAGATCTACCTGCTGGACGGCCGGTTCGGCCCGTACGTGCAACGCGGCGAAGCACAGGATGGTGTGAAGCCGCCCCGCTCATCGCTTCCGAAGGGAATAAGCCCCGACTCCGTTACCCTGGAGATTGCTCTCAAGCTTCTGTCTCTGCCGGCGGAGCTGGGACCGTACCCGGAAACAGGGAAGCCGGTCAAGGTGGGCATAGGGCGCTATGGCCCCTACGTGGTGCACGAAAGAGACTACCGATCGCTCAAGGCCGGGGACGATCCGCTGGACATCACCCTGGAGCGGGCGCTGGAGCTACTAGCGGAGCCCAAGCGGGGACGCGGAGGCCGCGCCGCGGCCAAGCCCATCAAAGAACTTGGCCCGCACCCGGCGGATGCCGGCCCGGTAGCCATCTACGAAGGCCGATATGGACCGTATGTGAAACACGGGAAGACCAATGCATCGCTCCCCAAGGGCATGGAGATGGACGAGCTGACCATGGAGGGCGCCGTCCAGCTCCTGGAAGCCAGGATGGAGCGAGACAAGGCCAAGAAGGGGCGCAAGAAGAAACGGAAGTAGGTGCCCGCCGCCATGACACAGCGCCAGAGCTGGCTGGCCGATTTCCTTCGCTACACGGAGAAGGAACGCAACCTCTCTCCCAACACGGTCGCGGCGTACGAGCGGGATCTCCGGCAGTTCTGCCGGTTCCTTGACGAGTACCTTGGCGGCACGGGCTGGCGGTGGGAGGACGTGGACCGGCTCACCATCCGATCGTTTCTGGGCTCACTGGAAGCGCGCCGGCTCAAGCGAAGCACAATCTCGCGGAAGCTCTCCGCCATCCGATCGTTCTACGCATTCCTGCACCGCGTGGATCGTATTCCGGCCAATCCGGCCCGCCTGGTCCGGGCCCCGCGCAAGGGTCGTACGCTGCCCGGCTACCTGACGGAGGACCGTGCCGAGCGGCTGTTCGAGTTTCTCCGCGTAAGGGCGGCACACGACGGTGGGCTGATCGCCGTCCGCAACCGGGCGCTGCTTGAGCTCATCTACTCGTGCGGGCTGCGGCTCGCGGAGGTGCAGCAGCTGAACGTCGGCGACCTGGATTTCCGGGCGCTCCAGGTGCGGGTTCACGGGAAAGGCGGGAAACAGCGGATCGTGCCGCTGGGCAGGGATGCCGCTGCGGCCCTGGCCGGATATCTGGAGCTTCGAGGGGAGACCGGACCGGACACCCCCCTGTTCCTGTCCGTGCGCGAAGGTCGTCTCTCACGGCGACAGATTCAGCGGGCAGTCTCCAGCACGCTGGACGCGGTGGCCCGTGGAGAGGGATTATCCACGCACGCGCTCCGGCATTCTTTCGCCACACACCTTCTTGATCGGGGCGCCGATCTGATCGCGGTGAAAGAGATGCTGGGGCACGTCAGCCTCTCGACGACACGGGTGTATACACACACGTCCGTCGAACGGCTGCAGAAGGTGTACAAACTGGCGCATCCGCGGGCGGGCGAATCGCCCCACTCGGGCGACGGCTGAGAGTCAGGGATCGAAGGAGATAAGGAAGCGGACATGAGCGAGTTCCGGGGCACGACAATTCTGTGTGTGCGGCGAGACGGGCTGGTGGCGATGGGAGGGGACGGGCAGGTAACGCTGCACGATACCGTCGTCAAAGCCCGGGCGACCAAGGTGCGCAAGATGATGGACGGGCGGATCCTGGCCGGCTTTGCCGGGGGCGTCGCCGATGCCCTGGCCCTGTTCGAGCGTTTTGAAGGGCAGCTGGAGCGCCACCCGAAAAACCTGACCCGGGCCGCCGTCGAGCTGGCCAAGGAGTGGAGAAGCGATCGCTTTCTGCGCAGACTGGAAGCTCTCCTGGCCGTGGCCGATGAGAATCAGAGCCTGCTGATCTCCGGGAACGGAGAAGTGCTCGAACCGGACGACGGCATCCTCTCGCTCGGCTCGGGCGGTGGCTACGCTCTCGCCGCGGCCAGAGCGTTGACGCAGAGCTCAGATCTTCCAGCGCCCCAGATCGTTCGCCGGGCCCTGGAGATCGCCGGGGAGATATGCGTGTACTCAAACGATCAGATCACGGTTCTGGAGCTGGGCAATGAGGAGTAGCATGACCATAGACGAGACGCAGCCACCGGTCGTGCTGGATGTGCACGTGCCGGAGCCCGCGGACGACGGCGGACCGGGTCCCTTGACCCCTCGCCAGATCGTCGCGGAGCTGGACCAGTACATCATCGGGCAGGACGACGCCAAGAAGGCCGTGGCCATCGCCCTCCGAAACCGCTGGCGACGCCAGAACGTCGATCCCGAGATGCGGGAGGAAATCCTCCCGAACAACATCATCATGATCGGCCCCACCGGGGTGGGTAAGACGGAGATCTCCCGCCGTCTCTCGCGGCTGGCCGGCGCGCCGTTCATTAAGGTGGAAGCATCCAAGTTCACGGAGGTCGGCTACGTCGGCCGGGACGTGGAGTCCATCGTCCGCGATCTGGTCGAGATCGCGATCAACATGGTGCGCGACGAAAAAGAAGCCGAGTTCCGAGAGGCTGCCGACGGCCGCGTGGAAGAGAAGCTGCTGGACCTGCTGCTTCCGCCTGTCGCGCCCGAACCGGATGGAGAGACAGAGGAGGACGGTGCCCGTCAGTTCATCGTGGGCTCCGGGGGCCAGGCGCTGGAAGAGGTGCAGGACGAACACCCCATCGAGGCCAGAAAACGCCGGACGCGCGAGAAGCTCCGGCAGCTGCTGCGGGACGGGAAGCTGGAAGACAGGGAAATCGAGATCGAGGTGACGGAGAGCTCCGTGCCGCTGTTCGACCTGGGTGGCCCCGGGATGGAAGGTCTGGACTGGAACCTCAGCGAGACCCTGCAGGGAATGTTGCCCAAGAAGACGCGCCGCCGCACGGTCACGGTCGCAGAGGCCCGGCGGATCATGATGTCGGAGGAGCTGGACCGGTTGATAGACATGGACGATGTGATCGACGATGCGATGGATCGCGTCGAGACCATGGGCATCGTCTTCCTGGACGAGCTGGACAAAGTGGCAGGGAGCCGGGGCGGGGGCGGGCCCGACGTGTCACGGGAGGGTGTGCAGCGGGACCTGCTGCCCATCGTGGAGGGGTCCACCGTCCAGACTCGTTACGGCATGATCCAGTCAGACCATATCCTGTTCATTGCGGCCGGGGCGTTCCACGTGTCGAAACCGTCGGACCTGATTCCGGAGCTGCAGGGACGGTTTCCCATCCGCGTGGAGCTCAAGAGCCTGACCCGGGAGGACTTCGTCAGAATCCTGTCGGAGCCGAAGAACGCGCTCCTCAGCCAGTACAGGGCGCTGGTCGAGACCGAAGGCGCCCGGCTGGAGTTCACCGACGACGCCATCCAGGAGCTGGCGACCATCGCGTCCGATGTGAACGAGCGCACGGAGAACATCGGGGCGCGCCGGTTGCATACCGTGCTCACGACGCTGCTGGAGCAGGTGATGTACGATCTCCCGGACGTGGGTGTGGGCCAGGACATCCGGGTCGACGCCGAGTTCGTGCGCGGAAGGCTGGAGAAGATTTCGGAAGACGAGGATCTGCGCCGCTACATCCTCTGATCACGGAGTCTCCGGCCAGGAGCCCCGGACGGGGTTCCTGGCGGGGCCTCCCCGGCTCTCGAGCCCCTCGCGCAACCTCGCGCGGTGTGACACCTTCCCGTCCGGTGGAGGGCAGCGCGTTGCGCTACACCTTCACGCTCGTTGCAGGGTGGCAACCCACGCAGAGACATACGAGAGAACCGAATGGATAGGACCGACCACTTTCTGTCGATTGCTGACTGGTCCGCGGAGGCCTTGCAGGAGACGCTGGCGCTGGCCCACCGGTTGAAGGCCGATCCGGCCGGGCAGGGCAGGCCGCTGGCCGGCAAGACCCTGGCCATGGTCTTCGCCAAGAGCTCCACGCGCACCCGGGTCTCCTTCGAAGTAGGGACCTATCAGCTTGGCGGGCATGCCCTCTTTCTATCGTCCCGGGACATCCAGCTGGGCCGCGGGGAGCCGATTGCCGATACGTCCAGGGTGCTGTCCAGGTACGTGGACGGGGTGATGATTCGCACGTTCGCCCAGTCCGATGTGGAGGACTTCGCCAGGGCCGGAACCGTACCGGTTGTGAACGGACTCACCGACCTGCTGCACCCGTGCCAGCTGATGGCGGACGTCATGACCATCCAGGAGGAGTTCGGCCAGGATGTCTCCGGGCTCGAGCGGCGACGGCAACAACATGGCCAACTCCTGGCTCAACGCGGCCCGGCGATTCGGATTCACCCTGCGCCTGGCCTGTCCGGAAGGCTATCATCCCGATTCCGGCATCCTCCAGTCCGCTGTGGCGGACGGAGTAGCTGAGCTCATGGCGGATCCGCTGGCCGCCGCGGCAGGTGCTCACGTTGTGACGACCGATGTGTGGGCATCCATGGGTCAGGAAGAGGAGGCCGAGGCGCGCGCCGCGGCCTTCGAGGGTTATCTGGTGGACGCACGGATAATGGAGGCAGCGGTGCCGGATGCCATCTTCCTTCACTGTCTGCCCGCGCACCGGGGCGAGGAGGTGGCCGCCGAAGTGATCGATGGACCCGCTTCGCGAGCCTGGGACGAAGCGGAGAACCGGTTGCACGCACAGAAAGCCATCCTTGCGCGGTTGATGGGAGGAGTGAAGTGAGCGACCTCAAGCAGACGCCACTGTACGAAGAGCACGTCCGGCTGAATGCCAAGCTGGTTCCGTTCGCCGGGTTTGCCATGCCGGTACAGTATCCCACCGGCATCCGGGCCGAGCACCAGGTGGTGCGCGAGCAGGTGGGGATGTTCGATGTCTCGCACATGGGCGAGTTCCGCGTTCGCGGCGCAGATGCGCTGGCCTTCGTTTCCCACCTGACCACCAACGATCCGGCGGCGCTGGTCCATGGCCAGGTCCAGTACTCGGTGTTCTGCCACCCGGGCGGCGGCATCGTGGACGACCTGCTGGTCTACCGCCTGGCGGACGACGACTTCCGCCTGGTCGTGAACGGCGCGAACATCGACAAGGACTGGACGCACGTGATGTCGTACGCTGCCGGCTTCGACATGGAGCTGGTGGACGAGAGCGACGCGATAGGCCTGATCGCGCTCCAGGGACCGCGGGCCGAGCAGGTCCTGGCACCCATGACTCCGGTAGCGCTGAACGAGATCGGTTTCTATCACTTCACGGAGGGCGAAGTAGCCGGCATCCCCTGCATGGTCAGCCGCACGGGTTATACCGGAGAGGCGGGCTTTGAGCTCTATCTGGCCGCGGAGCACACGGCCCATGCGTGGCGGGCGCTCGAGGCAGAAGGGGAACCGCACGGTCTGCTGCCCACCGGACTGGGAGCTCGCGACACCCTGCGGCTCGAGGTGGGATACGCGCTGTACGGGAATGACATCGACGACACGACTTCGCCGCTGGAGGCCGGGCTGGGCTGGCTGGTGAAGCTGAACAAGGGCGAGTTTGTGGGCCGTGATGCGCTGCAGAAGCAGAAGGATGAAGGCCTGCGCCGCCGGTTGAAGGGGTTCCGGCTCACGGAGCGCGGCTTTCCCCGGCAGCACTATGAGGTCCTCTTCCGGGGTGAGCCTTCCGGCGAGGTACGAAGCGGTACGCTCAGCCCCAGCCTGGGATACGGGATCGGAACGGCCTACCTGGCTGCGGACGCTGCGGTGGGCGAGGCGGTGCACGTGGTCATCCGTGACAAGCACATCTCGGGGGAGGTGTGCGGGTTCCCGTTCTACACGGAAGGCTCGCTCAAACGGTGAGGGTAGGCGTCCTCACCGTGTCCGACGCGGTGACGGCCGGAGAGCGGGAAGACCGTTCGGGCCACCTGATCGTAGAGTGGGTTGGCCGGCAGGGTTGGGACACGGCGCAGCGCACGGTGGTGGCAGACCAGGTGCCCGACATCTTCCGCGTCCTGGCCGCCTGGTCCGATACGGACGCTTGCGACCTGGTGATCACCACGGGTGGGACCGGCTTTGCCGAGCGTGACGTGACGCCGGAGGCGACTCTAGTCGCCATTGATCGAGAGGCTCCGGGCCTGGCGGAAGCCATCCGGATGCACGGTTTGCAGCACACCGCCTTTGCGGCGCTGGGACGTGGTGTGGCGGGCATACGGGGCAGTACGCTGATCGTGAATCTACCGGGGAGCCCGGCCGGAGTGGCCGACGGGCTGGACGTGCTGAGTGGAGTGGCGGAACATGCCGTGCGCCTCCTGCACGGCCACACCAGCCACGCGGAGTCGCCTGACGATGACTGACGGAGGCCGAGGATAGCCATGGCGCTGGTTTTCGTCGACATGCGAGATCTGGAGGCGGCCGGAGAGATCCGCACCGCGCTCGAGGCGGACGGGCACGAGGTCGCCCTGGTCGACGCACCGGGCGACATCGA
>JBDHIQ010000026.1:0-22140 GCA_039587395.1 Gemmatimonadota bacterium | reverse complement strand
AACTACGGCCGCGCCGAGATGATGGTGTTCCACATGGTACGGCAGGGGATGTTCGGCGAGATCCTGCACGGGGAAGGCGGCTACCTGCACGACCTGCGCGGCATCAAGTTCTCGTCCGAGGGCGAAGGGCTGTGGCGGCGTGAGCACGCAAAGACCCGCAACGGCAACCTGTATCCCACCCACGGCCTGGGACCGGTTGCCAACTGCATGGACATCAACCGCGGTGACCGGTTCGACTATCTGGTATCGATGAGCAGTCCTTCACGCGGTCTGCAGGAGTACGCGATAGCGAACTTCCCACCGGACGCACCGCAGCGCCAGGAGACGTACGTGCTCGGGGACGTGAACGTCAGCCTGATCAAGACGGCGAACGGCCGAACAATCTACGTGGGCCATGACACGAACCTCCCCAGGCCCTACAGCCGCATCAACCTCGTGCAGGGGACGCGCGGCATCTTCCAGGGCTACCCGGACCGCGTGTACTTAGAGGGCCGCAGCCCCTCCCACCGCTGGGAGGAGGCGCAGGAATACCTCGAGGAGTTTGATCATCCGCTGTGGCAACAGCTTGGAGACAGGGGCGAAGGGCTGGGACACGGAAGCATGGACTACCTGGAGGACTACCGGCTCATCAAGTGCCTGCGGGAAGGCCTGCCGACGGACATGAACGTGTACGATGCCGCGGCGCTGAGCGCCGTATGCGAGCTGTCCGAGATCTCGGTGGCCAACGGGAGCGAGCCGGCGGCCTTCCCGGACTTCACGCGCGGCCGCTGGGAGACGAATCCGCCGCTCGAGATCGTCGAAGCGTGATGCTGACGGCGGCCGTCCTTGCGACGGCCTTCGCCACTAGCACTGCCGCGGCCGGCGGAGGGTCCGGAATCCGTGACACCATCGTACACATCGACCTGGCGGACCACACGCACCGCCAGGTGGTCGTGGACCGCGAACCGGGGCAGTACCTGGGGCACCCGACCACCGTGTTGCTCGAGGACGGCCGGACGATGATTGCCGTTTATCCGAAGGGGCATGGCCGCGGCGCGATAGTCATGAAGCGTAGCCCGGACGGCGGGCTCACGTGGAGCGACCGCCTTCCCGTTCCCGACAACTGGGCGACGTCGCAGGAGGTGCCCACCATCCACCGGGTGGTGGATCCGGAAGGCGTGCGGCGACTCATTCTGTTCTCGGGCCTGTACCCTATCCGCATGGCGGTCTCCCAGGACGATGGGCTCACATGGAGCCGTCTGGAGCCGATCGGGGACTTCGGCGGGATCGTGGCGATGTCCGGGGTGGAGAGACTCGCGTCCGGCGATTACATGGCGCTGTTTCACGATGACGGCCGATTCCTGCGGGGCAGTGGGGAACGGACCAGGTTCCAGGTCTTCAAGACGGTCTCGGGCGACGGCGGGCTCACGTGGAGCGAGCCCGTGCTGGTGACCGAGCACGCGACGGCGCACCTGTGCGAGCCGGGCATCCTTCGCTCACCCGACGGATCGGAGATTGCTCTCCTGCTGCGGGAAAACAGCCGGCAGTTCCGATCCTTCGTGGTCTATTCGAGCGACGAGGGCGAGACCTGGTCCGAGCCGGCGCAGCTTCCATGGTCGCTGACCGGGGATCGCCACACCGCGCGCTACGCGCCGGACGGACGGCTGTTCATCACGTTCCGGGACCAGGCGCGAGACGGACCGACCTGGGGTGACTGGGTCGGCTGGGTAGGCACGTACGACGACATCCGGCACGGCCGCGAGGGCCAGTACCGCGTCCGGCTGATGGACAACACCCGGGACGCGGACACGGCCTATCCGGGGCTGGATCTCCTGCCCGATGGCACGTTCGTCACGACCACGTACGGCCACTGGGTGGAAGGAGAGGAGCCATACATCGTGGCCGTTCGATTCCGATTGGAGGAACTGGACGCCCTGGCGAGGCCCGAGAAATGAGCGCTGGCGGAGAGGTCCGGGACCTGGCGGAGGCCTTCGCCGAGCTGTACGACTCGCCACCGTCCCACGTGGTCCGCGCGCCCGGGCGCGTGAACCTCATCGGAGAGCACACCGACTACAACGGCCTGCCCGTCCTGCCAATGGCCATCCAGCGTCGGATCACCATGCTGATCCGGCCCAACACGGATTCCCGGGTGCGGGTCGCCAGCCTGCAGCGCCTGCTCGAGCCCCGCACCTTCGAGCTGGGAGCCGAAATTCCGCCGTATGACTGGGGCGACTGGGGCAACTACCCTAAGGCGGCCGGCCAGGCGCTGGTGCGGGAGCACGGAGATTTGCGCGGGTGGGACGCACTGCTGAGCTCGGATCTGCCGGTGGCCTCGGGTCTCAGCTCTTCCTCCGCGCTGGTGATTGCCTGCGCGCTGGCCCTGGTCCACGTCAACGGCGTCGAGCTCGATCGCGTCCGCCTGGCGGAGTTGATGGCGGCCGGCGAGCGCTACGTGGGCCTGCAGGGAGGTGGAATGGACCAGGCCATCTCGCTGGGTGGCCTGGCAGGGCACGCGGCCAGGATCGAGTTCGATCCGCTGGTGCTCACTCCGTGCAAGGTCCCGGATGACTGGCGGTTCGTGGTCGCGTATTCGCTCAAGCAGGCCCCTAAGTCCGGCAGCGCGAAGGAGACCTACAACCGCCGGACGCGCGAGTGCCGGGAGGCGCTGGATCTGGTGGCGGCGGCGCTGGAGCTGGGAGACGCGCCCGAATCGTATCGACGGCTCATGCAAGCGGCGGCGGTGGACGAATTGCTGGATGTGGCCTCGCGGGCCCTGCGGCCCACCCTGCTGAAGCGTTTCCGTCACGTGGTCACGGAGGGTGCCCGGCTCGACGCCGCGCAGGTCGCGCTGGCCGGTGCCGACAGGGAGAGGTTCGGCCAGCTTATGCATGAGTCGCACGTGAGCTTGCGCGACGATTACGAGGTCAGCTCGGCCGGGCTCGATGAACTGGTCCAGATCTCGGAGACCGCCGGAGCCGCGGGCGCGCGACTCACCGGCGCCGGCATGGGCGGATGTGCCATCGCGCTGTCGGACGAAGCCGGTGTGGATGCCGTGCTCGCGGCGCTGGCAGAACGATACTACCGGGCCCGGACGTACCAGGGCGGGCTCGATGACCACCTGTTCGTGGCCCTCCCCTCGGCGGGCGCATTCGTGGAGGATCTGTGACGAAGCGTCCTCTGCGGACTGCTAGCTGCTGAGGCCTACTTTCGGCAACAGCCGAAACAGCGTGACCGCCGCCACCGCAACAACGGCCACGCACACCAGCCCGGCCGCTACGTTTCCGTACAGCAGGTAGCCGGTGCCGAACAGGGCCCCGTACACCACCACGCACCCCACGCACCAGCAGAGCAGGGCCGCCGTGAAACTGCCGCTCTCCTCCGAACCCGTTTCCACAGCTCCCAGCCAGCCACGCTTGAACGGGTGGATTCGGTCATAGAAGGACTGGAGGGTCGCCCGATCCGTCGCAGGCGTGGCAAGGGTTACGGCCAGCCAGACCACTGTAGTCATGCCGACCCCCAGGATCAGCTTCACCGACGGGTGGATGGCATCGAATCCCATGGCCGGGTGAATGATCTCGAAGTAGACGGCCACGAAGAACGAGATGATCATGGCGGAGATCTCGCTCCAGGCGTTGATTCGCCACCAGAACCAGCGCAACAGGAAGATCAACCCGGTGCCGGCCCCGATCTGCAGCATGATCTGGAAGGCCTGAAGCGCGTTCTCCAGCCACAGGGCCACGACAGACGCCAGGATGATGAGCATGACCGTCGAGATGCGGCCCACCCTCACGTAGTGGTGCTCGGAGCGGTCGGCGTCCACGAACCGGCGGTAGAAGTCATCGACGACGTAGGAAGACCCCCAGTTGAGGTGCGTGCTGACCGTGGACATGTAGGCGGCGGCCAGGGATGCGACCACCAGGCCGAGCAGGCCGTGGGGCACGAAGACCAGCATGGCCGGATATGCCAGGTCGTGGCGGACGATCGACGGGTCCAGATGCGGGAACGCCTCCACGATGGAATCCAGGCTGGGGTAGACCAGCAGGGAGGCCAGGGCCACCAGGATCCACGGCCAGGGTCGCAGGGCATAGTGGGCGATGTTGAACCACAGGGTGGCTCGCATCGAGTCGGTCTCGTTCCTGGCCGCCAGCATCCGCTGCGCCACATAGCCGCCGCCGCCCGGCTCTGCGCCCGGGTACCACGTGCTCCACCACTGCACGGCTATCGGAATCAGGAAGACAGTCGACGCCACCCGCCAATCCGAAAAGTCCGGCATCAGCGCCAGCTTGTCCGTCAGCGCCGGGTTGGACACGAGACCGGCCAGGCCGCCCACCTCCGGCTGCTGGAGCGCGAAGTACGCCGCGGCCACCGAGCCGACCATCGCGATGACGAACAGCAGAAGGTCCGTCACTACGACGCCCCACAGCCCGGCACTGGCCGAATAGACTACCGTGACGGTTCCGGCAATCAAGACGGTGGTGTACTTGTCGACCCCGAGAAGAACGCCCGCGATCTTGATGGCCGCGAGCGTGACCGTGGCCATGATCATGACATTGAAGAAGACGCCCAGGTAGATGGCCCGAAAGCCTCTGAGGAAGGCAGCGGGCTTGCCGGAATAGCGAAGCTCGTAGAAGCCGATATCGGTGAATACGCCCGAACGCCGCCACAGCTTCGCGTAGAAGAACACCGTGCACATGCCGGTGATCAGGAACGCCCACCACAGCCAGTTCTGGCTTACCCCGCCCGTCCGGACCATATCGCTGACGAGGTTCGGGGTGTCCGTGGAAAAGGTGGTGGCGACCATGGAGGTGCCCAGCAGCCACCAAGGGAGGCGGCGCCCGGAGAGGAAGAACTCCTTCGTTCCCTTGCCCGCCCGGCGCGCGAAGATGAGACCCACCGTCAGGGCTATCAGGCCATAGGCCGCGACCACCAGCCAATCCGCTGAGTTCAGTTGCATGGTCCTACCGCTCGTTGCGGAACCAGTCCGCCAGGTCCACCGGGTATCGGCCTTCCGCCACCAGGAGGCGGATGTGGCTCTCGACTCGCTCGCGATCCCCCTCGAACGTCATTCCAATCCACGGGTCGCGCCGGGGCAGCACGCGGACCCGGCTTTCTCCCCTGGAAACCTGCTC
Source organism: Gemmatimonadota bacterium (assembly GCA_039587395.1). Lineage (GTDB taxonomy): Bacteria > Gemmatimonadota > Gemmatimonadetes > Palauibacterales > Palauibacteraceae > JBDHIQ01. The sequence continues at coordinate 17,032 of JBDHIQ010000026.1, read as the reverse complement.
CCCGATCGCGTCGCTCAAGAGAAACTCCGCCTCCGGGTCCGTCTCGTAGAGGTTCAGGAACAGCTCGAATTGACGATCCAAGCGGGCGAACACGCGTCGTCGGAAGCCCCACAGGTTCATGGAAGTCAGCTCATCTCCGGTCAGAACGTACGGATCTCCCGATAGTGACACGCCGGAGAGTCCGGAGTTCTCGTGGATCTCCCGGACCTCCACGATGCGCTGGAGGAACCCGTCATTGTCACAGCGGCAGATGCCGCGCGACACTCCACCCAGGCTGGAGAGCGTATTGCGGAGCGTGAATCCCACCATCGCGAAGGACGGGTCTCCCGAGCTGACCGCATTGCGGAAGAAATCCGTCAGGGCCGAGTAGGCGGAAGCACCGTAGAAATCGTCCGCGTTGCATATGGCAAACGGTCCGTCCACCAGCTTCCGGACCGCGAGCACGGCGTGCCCCGTGCCCCACGGTTTGTGCCTGGCAGTCGGCGGAGCGAAACCGGCCGGCAAATCCCAGAGCTCCTGGTGCGCGAAAGCCACCTTCACCCTATCGCCGAATACCCGATGGGCGTGATCCCGGAACGCACCCTCCTGCTCGGGGCGGACTACCAGGATGATCTTCGAGAAGCCTGCGAGCCGTGCATCGTAGATGGTGTAGTCCAACAGGGCCTCGCCGGAGGGTCCCACGGGCTCGAGCTGCTTCGGTCTTCCATACCGGGTCGAGAGACCGGCCGCCAGGATGACCAGCGAGAAGCCCAACCCCCTACCAGCCCCAGCCTTCCCGGAAGACCGGCCGGATGTACTCCGGCGGAACGTTCGAGTTGATCATAGTGCCCGTTTCGGAATCGAGTTCGAGCACCCGTGCCGTGCGAACGGCCAGATTGCCCAGGAGAGCCATCTCGCTCAGCGGGCCCGCGTGATCCACGAAGTTGGACCCGGCCGGGCTTCCGCCTTTGCAGGCCTCGATGAACTCGGCGTAAACGCCCTCCGTGCGCGGATACCGCTCCGGCGGCGGATCGGCCATGAGCGCTGCGTGCCGATCCGCGTCCAGCAGCCGCGGGTTCTCTCCGTAGATTCCGGCGAACAGCTTGCCGTCGTCTCCCACCCAGATCTGGCCGCTGCTGTCGACCGGCCACCTCTCGTCGTCCCCGAACTCCGCCGGCTTCGGCGGCGACAGGTTGCCGTCCCGCCACACGACCTTGACGGCGGGCCGGTCCCCGCGCGGACCGAAATGGTACACGATGCGCGAGGCGGCCGGTGCGGTGTCCGGGAACAGCGGCGTCGACTCGGGCTCGATCCGCTCCGGGTAGCCCAGGCCGAGGGTCCAGAACGCTGCATCCATGGCATGACAGGCAATGTCACCCAGGGCGCCCGTGCCGTAGTCCCACCAGCCTCGCCAGCGGAACGGCGCATACGCGGGATGGTAGGGCCGGTCGGGAGCCGGGCCCAGCCAGAGGTCCCAATCGAAGCCGGGCAAGGGGTGGTGGGCTTCCGTCGGGCGGTTGATGGCCTGCGGCCAGATGGGCCGGTTGGTCCAGTACTGGATCTCTCGCACCGTCCCGATCGCGCCGGCCTCCACCCATTCGCGAATCTGCCGCGTGCCGTCCTGGGCGTGTCCCTGGTTCCCCATCTGCGTGGCGACGCCGCTGTCCCGTGCGGCCCGCATCAACTCGCGAACCTCCCAGATCGTTCGCGCCAAAGGCTTCTGGATCCGGGTGTGTTTGCCGAGTGCCATCGCCATCATGCCAGCCACCGCGTGGGTGTGGTCGGGCGTCGAGACCGTCACCGCATCGATGTTGGCGGCCTCGGCCTCCAGCATGACCCGGAAGTCCTTGTAGCGCTTTGCGTTCGGAAAGGCGGCAAACGCCCTCTGCGCCATGCCGTCATCCACGTCACACAGCGCGTAGATGTTCTCCGTCGATACGCCGTTCACGTCACCCCACCCCATCCCGCCGACGCCGATGCAGGCGATATTCAGGGTGTCGCTGGGGGCGCGATAACCCGGACCACCGAGTACGTGACGAGGCACGATCATCACGCCGAGACCGGCAGCGGTGGTGGTACCGACAAAACTCCGTCTGGAGACGCTCTTCGAGATCTTCTTCGAGGACATCGGTGCTCCTCTCGCAGCGGTGAACCGGACAGTGCGGACCCACAGGTTGCTACGGCCGCGCTCACAGTATGACGCTTAGGTTCAGGTCTGCGCCAGCCGGGTCCGCCTAGGCGAGACCCAGCCTCTCGAGTACCTCCGGTGGTGGGCCCTCGAACGTGGCCATGGGGACGTTGCCCACGTACTGAATGTCCGCCATTCCCTCGTCCGTCGTGTAAAACGCTGTGGCGGTGAGGTCGCGCACCCTGCCGAAGAAGCGCGCTCCCGCCTTGTACTCCTCGGCTGCCTCGGGCAGGTAGCGGATGTCGTCGCAGATGTCGTGCTTCTCGTCCTGCGAAAGATCCACGAATTCCCGGCCAAATCGCCGGCCCGACTCCACGTCGAGCCACACCAGCCCGCCCCGGATCAGGACCCTGTCGGTTTCCGCGAAATCGTACGGAGCGCTCACCCACTCATCTATGAACTCGTGCGAACCGACGGCGCTGGCGCTGGGCGAGTGCTCGTCCTCCGGTATGATCACGTCGCACAGCGCCGCGAGGGTCCGCATCTCCTCGTCGCTGAGCGTGCCTCCCCACGGCTTGACCGGGTTCACCAGGTCGGGGTCGGTCAGCGTCCCGGTGGGGCCCTCGGCCCACTCGGCGGCCGTGCGAGGCACCCGCGTGGCCGGAGCGGTCTGCTGGCTTCGCAGCGGTCCCGGCTCATTGCCCGGCGCAGCCTCCTCCGGACCGCAGGCCAGCGCCGGGAGGGTGACGGCGGCACCCGCGCCGGCCGCAAGGACCTTCAGGGCAGCCCGCCGGGAGACGGGGATCCCGGTCTCCGACGCCTGGTCCGCAGCCGCCTTGTCCGCGCCTTCCGGGTCCTGCCGCTGCTCGTCCACTACAGGCCCCCGCTGTTCAGCTGCTCCACGATGTAGTCACTGGCCCGCCAGGCGAGCGCCATGATGGTCAGCGTGCAGTTCTTGTCCGGATTCGTCACGAACGCGCCGCCATCCGTGACGAACAGGTTGGGGACCTCCCAGGCCTGGCACCACTGATTCAGCACGGAGTTCGAGGGGTCGTCTCCCATCCTGACGCCGCCGACCTCGTGGATGATCTGACCCGGTGCAAGGATCGCTTTCGCGCCGTCGGTTTGCACGGTACTGAGCACCCGGCCGCCCATATCCTCGATGATCCCGGCGAACGTCCGGTGCATGTGCGCGGCCATGTTCAGCTCGTGGTCCGACCACTTCCAGTGGAACTTGAGAACGGGTATCCCCCACTGGTCTACCGTGTCGGGATCGATCTCACAGTAACTGGCCTCGTTGGGGATCATCTCGCCCCGGCCGTCGAACCACATGAACGAGCCGTAGTAGCGGCGACAATCCTCCTTGAACTGACTGCCGTAGGATCCGCCCGTGAGCGGCTCCATTCCACCGAACGCACCGTAGCCCGGCATCTGCCGGCCGCCGCCGTACTCAATGTGGTAGCCACGGGCAAAATCCAGCTGTCCGCGGGCCTGCTCCTCATACAGCCACCATGGCATGTACGTGTGGTTCATCGATGCGCCCTCCTCATTGTGCGGAGGAAGGTTCTCCAGCGCCGGGATCTGGCCGCTCACGCCGGCGCCGACCGTGTCCATCAGGTACTTGCCGAGCAGCCCGCTGCCGTTGGCGAGCCCGTCCGGGAACTGGCTGCTCTTCGAGTTGAGCAGGATCCGAGCCGATTCACAGGCGCTGGCAGCAAGGACGACCACCCCTGCCGAGACGTGGTGATCCTCCCGGGTCCTCTTGTCGATGTAGTGGACGCCCGTCGCGCGGCCCGCGCTGTCCAGAGTCACCTCGCGCACCATGGCGTTGGTGACGACGTCGAGGTTGCCGGTGTAGCGGGCCGGCGCGACGTGGTAGGTGGGCGATTGGTACGTGGCCGAGATCGCGCAGCCCCGGCCGCAGTTGGTAGCCCAGAAGCACGGCGAGCGCGCCTGCATCGCCTGCCGGGTGACCTGTTGCGCAAATTGGTTGCCCGGGAAGATCCGCTGCGGCATCCGATCCACGTCCTGCGTCTCCGAGAGCAGCGACACGTGGGCCGGAATGACCGAGATCCCCAGCCGATCGCAGGTCCGTTTGGTCAGATGCTCGAATGCCCTCATCCTGGGCGGGGGAAGGAGAACTCCTGGCGGCGAGTCGGGGGTGTTTTCCAGCCCCTCGTTTGTCCCGTATACACCGACGTACATCTCGGCCTTGTCGTAGTACGGAGCCAGCTCGTCATAGGTGATGGGCCAGTCGAAGCCCAGACCGTCCCGGCTGTACGGCTTGAAGTCGTAGGGACCCGCCCGCAGCGAGATGCGGCCCCAGTGGTTCGTCCGTCCACCCAGCATCCGGGCGCGATACCACATGAAGTTGACGCCCTCGGCACTCGTGTACGGTTCGCCCGGGACCCTCCAGCCACCGTCCACGGTGGCATCATAGAACCCGAACGGCTTATCGACCGTGCCGGCCGCGCGGAGTGGCGCATCCTTGGGGAGCTGGAACATAGGAGTCTCGGTGTGCGGCTCGTACCAGCGCCCCGCTTCCAGCATCAGCACCTTGACGCCATGCACGGCCAGCACGAACGCCGTGGTGCCGCCGGCCGCACCCGAGCCGACGACGATCACGTCGTATTCGTCTCGCGTCTTCCCTCTCCCCTGAACTATCGGGCGCCTCCGTGCGCAAAGATGACTTGTCCGGCGCTACGGTTGGCGGCATCACGTCGCCGGCTCGACAATCGGTTGCACCTTCGTTCCGGTCAAGGGAGCGTACGGCAGCGATCCACCCCCTTGGGTGTCGGACCCCGGTGCTACATCTTCTGTCGCCATGGCGAAAGAGAGTGCAGGACTCCTGATGTACAGGGTCTCGAACGGGGAGCTGGAGGTTCTACTCGCCCACCCCGGCGGTCCCTACTGGTGGAACCGAGATGCCGGTGCCTGGACCATTCCGAAGGGGACGATAGAAGCGGGCGAAGATCCGCTCGACACGGCGCAGCGCGAGTTTGAAGAAGAGACTGGCTTCCCGCCCCGCGGACCGTTCCTCCCCCTGAAGCCCGTCCGGCAGCGAAGCGGCAAGCTCGTACACGCCTGGGCTTTTGAGGGTGACTGTGATCCAGCCGATCTGCGGAGTAACACGTTCGCCATGGTGTGGCCGCGCGGCTCGAGCCAGTTACTGGAGTTCCCCGAGATCGACCGGGCCGAGTGGTTCGATGTCAAAGAGGCCCACCGCAAGATCAACCCGGCGCAGATTGCCTACATCGAAGAGTTGCGGTACAAGCTGGAAACCAGGCCAAACGACAGCTGAGCTGCAGTGCTGCCTGCCTACAGCCTGATCAGGTAGCTGAGCTTGGCGAAGAAGCCCTCGGTCTCCAGGTCCTTCGGGGAGATCGCGAAGCTCCGATCTCCGGTCATCTGGCGCGACCAGCCAACGTAGACGATGGTCCGCGGGGATGGCTCGAAGGCGATCAGGATCTGGCCCAGGAAGTCCCCGCTGTCATTCGCCTCTACGGGCTCACGGTCAATGTAGATGGGATATCCCGTCGTCGGATCCCGCAGGGCGTCACGCTTCTCCAGGTCATACTGGAACAACAGACGCGTGAACAGGGCGCGCGTGAACTGATACTGAAACCGGAGGCGAGGCGTGTCGGCCGCCGAGTAAAAGCTCCCGTCTTCCGTGCGCCAGATCCGGGAGAATCCGTACGACAGGTCAACCTGCATGCTGGGAGTCGGCCGCAGCTCCAGGCTGGGCGACAGTAACAATTCGCGCCCCCGCGAGCCCTCGGCGTAGATGGGGATCACCCGGTAGAAGTACATGCCGCGCAGTGACACCTCGTTGGAGAATCTCCACCAGGAGAAGAAGCCGCCTGCGAGCATGTGGGTGAGGGGATCGGGCACCTGATACGGCGCCAGCGTCCCATCCGGCAGCCTGACCTGGTAATCGGCGTAGTCTTCCTGGCGGAACCGGAAGTAACCATCCCGGATGATGGTGTTCAGCATCCGGTTGCCGCGGAACGACATGTTGAACTGGCCTTCCACCTCGAACTCGAACGGCCGCCGCTCCTCTCCGCTCCAGAAGTCCGTATGGTCAAAGTAGCCGTCCAGGCGCAGCTCGAAGCCGTACGCTTGCAGGCCGGATCCCGGCGGACGGAAGAACGTTCGCTGTGCGGTGGCGAAGGTTCGTATGTCACCGACCCGGCGGATGAACCCGCTCTGGGTCTCGAAGTCCGGGTGGACGTCTTGGAACAGAAGCTGCCAGCCGAACTCCCTGCCGGAGCGCTGAAAATCGGCGTAGAACAAGGGGCCAAATCGGGTCTGCGCTATGGACGTCACGTCGGACCCCTCACCGGAGTCTTCGTCCGCGTCGACCATTTCCCGGGTCCAGGCCCCGCCTACCTGTAGCGTCAGCGAATAGCGGGGACCGAACAGCAACCGCGTGTCCAGCGCTCCCACTCGATTGTATTCGCTGCCGTCGACGATGGTCCGGTCCGTGTACAGGGCGCCGACGTTGGAGTTGGTGCCGACGTCCATCCGGGCACGTCCGAGGTTGAACAGTGCCCTGTCCGTGGCGGTCTCGAAGGCGACCGGGCTCTGATCGAGCGAGCCGAGGTAACCCAGGTACAGAGGGCCCGCCTTCCCCGCCAGCTTGACGCCGCCCAACGGATCGACAATCCGCCGCGTGTAGACCAGGGGTGCCGGCGTCTGGAACACCTCGGTGCCGTCCAGGAAGAACGGCCGCTGCTCCGGCAGGAAAATGGCGAATCGCTCGTTGACCGTGATGACATCGGCGTCGGCCTCCACCTGCGAGAAGTCCGGGTTAATGGTGGCGCCAAGCATCATGTTTCGCGTGACGGCGAAGCGCCCGTCGATCCCGAACTGGGGTTCCAGACCCTCCCGGACGAACCTGTCGTTGTCGTCGTCGTAGGCCCCGTTCACCTGGCCCGTCGCGACCGGTATGAGCTCTACCAGCCGCTTCGCGGTCAGCCCCTGCAGGTCCATCAGCTGGCCGCCCTGGGCCAGCGCGCTCGTGATGTTTTGAGTTAGCGGCGCCCATGACTGCTCGTACCCGGTGCGGCGGACCTCGCGAGCGACGTTGAAGCCCCAGGTCTGCACCTCGGCCTGCGGGAACTGGAGGCTCACGTAAGGGATCTTGATCTCCGCCACCCACCCGTTGTCCGTGACGCGCCCGAAAGACTCCCAGATGAAGTCCGGATTCAGGTCCACTGGTGGCCGGTCGCCCTCTCGCCGCAGACCTTCGATCCACAGCCCGTCCGCCTGGAGACCAAGCGGATTGACGTAGAACAAATAGGCCTGACGCTCGTCGTTGAACGTGTCGATCATCAGGCGAACCCAGTCGTCTCCAAAGATGCCGCGGTCGCGCGGGGCCAGGATGGCCGGGATGAGATCGGGCCGGGAATCGAAAGCCTGAATCCCGAAGTAGATGGCGTCCGACGTGTAGAGGATCAGAACCTCGGTAGGCTCTTCGGCGGGCTCGCCCTCCACCGGGTTGAACTGTGTAAACCCGGCCAGCACAGCGGCCCCGGCCCAGGCGTCTTCGTCCAACATGCCATTGATCCGGATCTCGGGATCCTCGAGACGCGGGGCCCGCACTTCCAGCTCTCCGGCGCTGCCGAGGAACACCAGCGAGTTGGCGGGGCCGGCCTGCCTGCCTCCGCCCACCCGGCCCGGCGCAATGGGCTCCGTGGCTCGCGGCGTGGTCTGCGCCGCGGCAGGCACCGCCGCAGACGCGGCAGCGAAACACAGCCCGGCGGACAGCGCCAGCCGCAGCCGACGGACGGCAGCCGACAGGCTTCTGCACCGTGACTTTCGGGCGCGGATTCTGTCCGTAATTCGGGACCGGCGGGTGACCGGACTTGTTCTGTTCACGCCTTTGCCGGCGTTATGGATTGCCTGTTGTTGGCCCGGAGCAACGATATAGTAAACATTCGCGCCGTGCCGGGAACCACCGGTCTGGAACGATCCTCCAGGCAGACCGGTTCGGGTGTAAGGGTAACAGAATGCCGAACGGTAACGCTGCATGGGCAGACACGTGGGCTACGGAGAGGCAGGGCGGGCAGGACACTGATGGCGGGCAGGACACTGGAGAACGGCGCCCTCGCGGCCTATCGTAGTCGGTCGAGCCGTGCGACGCGTCTCAATGTGAAGGGAGAATCCGGATGAACCGGCCAGGCAGGACAGGATCGATCCGGTCGCACCTCGTAACCGGACTCGCCACGCTTGTCATGCTGGGCTCGTCGGCCTGCGCAACGAACCCGGCGACCGGCGGCACCATGCTGTCTCTTGTGAGCGAGTCGCAGGAGATCCAGATGGGCCAGGAGTACATGCAGCAGGTCGAAGCGACCATGCCGCTCCTGGATAACCTCGAGCTTGAAGCCTACGTAAACGCGATGGGGCAGGATCTCGCGGCCATCTCCGAGCGTCCTGACCTCCCCTGGAGCTTCAAGATCGTGGACGACCCGGTGGTCAATGCGTTCGCGCTCCCCGGTGGTCCGGTCTACCTCACGCGTGGGATCCTGGGCTACTTCAGCTCGGAGGCCGAGATGGCTTCCGTGTTGGGCCACGAGATAGGCCACATCACCGCGCGGCACAGCGTGGAACAGATATCCCGGCAACAGCTCATGGGGCTGGGGTTGCTGGTCGGTGCGATCGCAAGCCCGGTGGTACGCCAGAACCTGGAAGGTCTCAGTATGGGACTACAGGTGCTGTTCTTGAGCTACGGCCGGGACGACGAGCACCAGTCAGACATGCTGGGCGTTCGCTACGCGCTCAAGTCGGACTACGACGTGACGGAAGCCGTCACCATGCACGAGAAACTGGGACGCTTGAGCGCACAGACCGCAGAAGCGGGCGGCGGTATCCCCAGCTGGCTGTCCACTCACCCCAGCTCGGCCGACCGCGTACAGCGGATCCAGGCCATCGTCGATACCGTGTCGCCCGCGAACCTGGAAGGCGTGACGCTCGGTCGAGACGAGTACTTGCGGAAGATCGACGGCCTGATGTTCGGCGAGAACCCGCGCGAAGGCTACTTCCAAGCCTCCGGACGGTTCGTACACCCCGATCTGGCGTTCCGGCTGGATTATCCGTCGGACTGGCAGAAGGCGAACATGCCGCAGCAGGTGGTCGCTCTGAGTCCGGCGGAGGACGCGATCGTCCAGCTGATGCTGGCGAGCGGGACCGGGCATGCCGCTGCCGCCCGGGAGTTCTTCGAGCAGGAGGGCCTGACGAGCCGCCAGATACAACGCGTTACCGTAAACGGAAACCCCGCCACCGTCGGCTACTTCCAGGCCCAGACAGAGAACGGGGTGCTGGAGGGGCTGGCCGGGTTCCTGGACTACGACGGGCGCACGTTTCGCATTCTGGGCTACACGGTGCAGGGCAAGCTGAGGAGCTATGACTCTGTCTTCCGAGGCGTGTTCGATTCGTTCGCGCGTCTTACAGATCGCGCGGCGCTGAACGCGCAGCCCATGCGCATCGACATCATACGCGTAGACAACGCGACGACCATCGCTCAGCTATCCAGGTCCAGGGGATCTCCGGTCGCCGCCAGCGAGCTGGCGATTGTGAACGGGATCGATGTGAACGATACCATTCCGGCCGACACGCTCATCAAATGGGTCGTGGGCCAGAAGCCTCCGGGTTCCTAGTGCCGATCGCGCGCGGAGCCGGAAGCTCCATTGGATGGATCGGCCGGGCGGCGCCGGCAGCAGCGGTGCTCGGGCTGGTCGCGGCGGGCCTCGCGCTGGCCGGGTGCGGCGCACCCGAGAGTCAGCCGGCAACCGGCGCGGTCGCGGAAGACGTTGAAGCGGCCCTCCGCTCCGGGACCGAGACGTTCGACCACACGCCGTGGGACGAGCTGTTGCGCGCGGGCACGGCCGACGGCCTGGTCGACTATCGCTTCTTCCAGCAACGACGGCCGGATCTGGACACCTACCTGGCCCGCGTGGCGGAGGCGGATCTGGCCCGCCTGGCACCGAATGATCTGAAGGCGCTGTTGATCAACGCCTACAACGCTCTGACCGTCCGCGCGATTCTGGATCGTCCCGAGGTGAGTTCGATACGAGAGATCGACGGGGTGTGGACGGAAGCCGTGCACCGGGTAGGCGGCCACAGGCTGTCGCTGGACAATATCGAGCACAACCTGCTGCGGCCTTACTACCGGGACCCGAGAATCCACTTTGCCGTGAACTGCGCGTCGATGTCTTGCGCGCCGCTGCCCGGCTGGGCGTTCACGGGCGGTGGCATGGAAGAACAGCTTGACGAGCGCACTACCACCTTCCTCAGGGCGGCGGCCAACGTGCTCGTCGAGGACGGCGGCCTGAGAGTCTCCCGGTACTTTGACTGGTACGGAGACGATTTCGTCGCCGAGGGATGGGAACCACGGGCTTCGACCATCCCCGAGTTCATCGGCCGCTTCTCGCGTCCCGAGGTTGCAGACCTCGTGACCGCCGCTGAAGGGGATCTCGAGGTCCGGTTCCTGGACTACGACTGGTCGCTCAACGCAGCCGTGCGCCCGGATCCCGCGGTGCGGCCGGAGGGTGGGGCAGACGGTGGCGGGGCCGCCGGGCAGGCGGCAGCGGAAGACAGCGAGTCGACAGGCGGCTGGGTCGCTGCACTTCGCGATCGGGTGGCCGGCTTCGGCGCCGCAGCGCCCGCCGTCTACGGTCTGGTGTACATCATCGCGGTCGTCCTCCTGATCCCTGGATCGGCCCTGACCATCGGCGCCGGAGTGGCGTTCGGGCTCGGGCTCGGGACGATCGTGGTGGTGCTCTCGGCCAATACCGGGGCGGCCCTTGCCTTCCTGATCGCACGGTACCTGATGCGGTCGCGGGTAGAGCGCTGGCTGGCCGGCCGCGACAAGCTGGGCGCGGTGGACCGGGCGGTCGAGCAACAGGGCTGGAAGGTGGTGGCCCTGACCAGGCTCTCGCCGGTATTTCCGTTCAACGTGCAGAACTATTTCTACGGCCTCACCGCCGTAGGCTTCTGGGCGTACGTGCTGACGTCCATCGTCGCCATGCTGCCGGGGACTCTCCTGTACGTGTACATCGGGGTGGCGGGAACGGGAGTGGCCGCGGCGCTTACCGGAGCGGCAAGCTGGGGACGGACGGGCCTCCAGGTGACGGGTCTCGCCGCCACCCTGCTGGTGGTGTGGTTGGTTACGAGCGCGGCCCGGCGAGAGCTTCAGCGGGCGACCGACGCAGTCGGCTGATCACGTCGACGGAGCCCTGCCGGGTGAGATCGAAGACCAGCCCGTCGGGAGCGCCGTTTTCCAGCCAGCGAGTGACAAGCATGCTCGGCACCATCTCTTCGGGTGGAAACACGGAGCTGGCCCGAAGCTGCCCGACCCTGACCGCGTAGCAGGCGTCCTCCACGGCCGGAATCCACTCGTCGACCTGCCAGGACACGCGTTTGCGCGGCAACACGCGCCCCTGGGCCACGGGGAGTAGCACGCGCTCCTCCTCGGCCGGCCCCGGAAGGACGATCAACCACGAGCGCAGACCGCCGTCCGATTCCAGTGCGAAGCGGTAGTCCTCCAGTTGTTGCAGCCATTCGAGGCGCGCCTGCGTCTCCGCCGCACGCTCGAATGCCAGCCGCCGGCTCGCTTCGTCACGCGACTGTTCGAGTTTCCTATGAAGCTCCCATGCGTAGCCGGCATCCGAGAGGAGCCGTGCCGCGGAACGCATTTGCGCCCGATACTCGTTCAGTCCGACGGCCTTGATGCACGGCGCAGAGCAGAGCCCCAGCTCGTACTGGAGACATGCCGAGCCGCCCGGATCGGGGCGGACCGGGTCCCGGCAGCTGCGGAGACGAAACAGCTTCTCGGTCAGGCGGCGGATCTCATCCGGGAGGCGGCGCCCGAAGAAGGGGCCGAAGTACTGAGACCCCACGTGACGCGTGGCGCGGACCAGCTGGAATCTCGGGAAGGGCTCGTTCCAGCGAATCTCCAGATACCAGCCTCGCCACCTTTTCTTGATGGCCCGGTTGTAGGGAGGACGGCTTGCCAGGATCGTCTCGGCCTCGTCCAGGCGCGCCTCGAGATCGCTTCCGGCCCGCTGGACGCGGACGGCTCGCGCGATCCCGAGCATTTCCGCCAGCCGCGCATCGTCCGGTCCCGATCCATAAAAATAGCCGCGCACCCTGCGCCGGAGGTTGACGCTCTTCCCCACATAGAGTGTGTTGCCGACGGCGTCCAGGAAGTGGTACACGCCCGGTTGCGTGGGTAGGTCGGAAGGCACCCAGTCAGGCACCGGAGTCGCGCGCGCCATGTTCCGGTCAGTTGCCCGTGGAACCGCTTTCCGTGTCCGCGTCGAACGGGACCTCGGGCATGCTGGCCAGGTCGCCGGGCTGCATCTCCTTTTCCTCTGCAACGTCCGCAGCGGTAGCCGCTGCATCCGGAGTAGCATGGCGGGCCAGCGTATTGGGTTCCCACTCTCTCATCATGTCTGCAAAAGCGGTCACCATCTCCGGATCGAACTCCGTCCCCGCCCGCTGGGTGAGGAACTGAATGGCTGCATCGGATGACAGAGGGGGACGGAACGGACGACGGGTACGCAGAGCGTCGTAGACGTCGCACACCTGGACCAGGCGGCTGAATCGATGCGGCTTCCGCGGATAAATGCGAGCCGGATAGCCGCCGTCGCTCTCGTAGTGCATGTGGTGCTCGTAGGCGACTACGGCGGCCACCGCGTGGCGAATCCCGCCTCCCAGGAGGATCCGGGTGCCCTCAACGGGGTGCTCCTCGATGATCTCCCTCTCCTCCGGTGCCAGCGTTCCCGCCTTGCCGGTAACCGCGACGGGAACCTTCGTCCTCCCCACATCGTGGAGCAACGCCGCCTCGCCAATCGCGCGGACCTCGGACTCTTTGAACTTGAGATACTCGGCCAGCGACATGGAGAGGATGGCGACGTTGATGCAGTGAACGGTTGTGTACTGGTCCGTGAACTTCATCTCCGTCAGCGGTGCGATCAGGTCTCCGAAGTTGTGCATCACAACCGAGAGCGCGCGAACCACCGCCGCCGTCTCCGCGATCGGGACTTCTCCCCGCTCCTCCACCTGCTTGTAGATCCACTCGATTGCCTGAGACTCCTCCTGTAGGCTCAGAGGGGGGGGCATCGCGGCTACGCCAAGGACGTTTGCCACCGTCTCGCCGGTGAATCCAGCCGGGAGCGTGCCGGCGCCCCCTGCAGCAGAGGCGGATCCCGTGACCGTTCCCTGGAGCCCCAGCATCCCGAACTCGATGTTCGGATGGGGGGCCTCTTGATACGCGTTGCTCGCCACTCCCAGCCGCGCAGTAAGGTGGAACAGGAGGCCCTCGAACTCCTCCCGGCCGACGCCGGCTGCGACCTCCAGACGCTGGATCCCGGCATCGGAAAAACGGCGGGTCCACGACCAGTTCTTGAGGATCCTGAGTGGCTCGTCCCGGAACACGGCCTCGTCCTCGATGAACGAAAAGACCACCGGGCCGCCATCTTCAAACAACACCTCGAGCTCTGCGTAGCCCGCCTCCAGCCCTCGCCGGACGGCGGGGTGCGCCGAGCCGTACAGAGCGCCGGTCGACAGCAGGTGTGCCAGCGAATGGAGGAACCGCACGGCGCCGGTCATGATGTCAACCTGCCCTCGGCGGCCCGCCGGATGACGGGATCGGAAGATCGCGCCGCCCTGGACAGCAGCCTCTCGGCCCGCGGGTCGGCCGAGCCAGCCAGTGCGTTCAACGCCTCCAGGACCACGGGAGATTTCTGGGCCACCCGCCGCCGCCCGAACAGCCGTGCGAGCCAGCCGCGGCGGCTACTGGCCAGCGACAACAGGGCTTCCCTGGCCACGGTTCCCTGGCCGGTGCCCAGGGCCCGGACCGCACTCACCCGGAGATCCTTTGTGAGACTCTCGTCTTGCGCTATCGGAACGAGGAGCGGGACGGCCTCCGGCGGCGTGTCTTCCAGTGCCGCAGCCAGGCCAAGCGACAACGCGCGAGAATCGTCTTCCTTCAGCAGCGCACACACTGCCAGGTCGCGGCTGCGCTCCTCACGCAGCATGAGCTTGAGCGCTTCGCGGCGCACGGCGGGGTGCGGGTGCTCGGATTGGTCGCTGGGCGTCCACTGTCTGGGCCACTCGGGCAGTTCGCCCATCAGGGCCAGCATGTTTCGCTTCACGAACCAGCGCTCATCCCGCAGTCGTCGTACCACGGCCGGACCCAGTTCGGGACCCATCGAAGCCAGCCGGGCGAACAGCTCTCTGCGGGTTCTTAGCGACTCGGTGGCCGCGAGCAGGTCCAACAACGGCTCGGCCGCCTTGATCCCCATGCGCGCCACGAGCAGGTCCAGGACCTCCAGGTCCGGCGAGGGATCATCCAGCAACTGCCGGACCGAGTCCGGTGTCTCGATTCTCTCCCAGATCTCGATGGCCGGTGCGTTCGAGTCCGGTGCACGCGAGAGCAGCGAGATCAGCGCAGGGAGCTCGCCGTCGGAGAGCATCTCGTCGACTGCGGCGCTGACGGCATCACCCATCCGGTCCACTTCGATTCCGGTCATCAGCACCCGATCCGATTCGATGCCTGCTTTCCGTCCACCGCTCTGGCGGGCCTCCGCTTCGCGGGCCGAGATGCGCGCGAGCGCCTGCGCCTGGTCCGGGTGGACGGGGTCCTGCAGATCCCAGTCGGCCACCATCAGTTCCATTTGCGTGCTCAGGTTCACGTGCGCCTCCTGGCGCCCGGCGTCAGCTCCCGACGAGGCGTGCGCGGCAAGCTTCGACAACATGAGCACGAGCCAATGGGACAGGTCCTGGCCCTCGGCCAGCGCTGCGGCGCGAAACAGGAGCACGGCGGCACCCGGGTCCATGGAACGGGATGAATCCAGCACGAGCTGGACTCGCTCTCGCGAGTCACCACCCCGGCGGAGAATCTCCGACAGCGCTTCCGGGTCGATCATCGAGATCAGCAGGGAAGTCCGCCGCCGCAGCTCCTCGGTCGGCACGGATTCGGGCGTTCCGATCTCTCCGGTGGCGCGAAGCTCCCGCGACAGCTCGACGAGCTGCTTCAGGATGCCTTCCGCGTACTCGTCGTCGGATGAGCGCTCCTCGATAGCCCGCGCCAGCGCCTCCATCTCTTCCATCTCGTCAGCGCCGGCCGAAATCTCCTGGCCCGCTGCCACAGCGGCCAGCCTGGCGCCCGGCACGTTCTGGAGTTCGCCGGACATCACGCCGACCATCGCAGCACGTGCCAATCCCAGCCACAGCGGAGGCGGGCCACTCGCTTCGCCGTCTCCGGCGGGCTCCTGTCCCTGGCGTGCCATTCCCAGGTGTTCGTAGCGAATCGGCTCCAGGCGGATGTGATTCCACTCGGGGTGCTCATCGTCCGGCACCTGGCCCAGCGGGTGCTCGCTCAACTCGGGCTCGACGGCCAGACTGGCCAACAACTCCGTGAACTCGGTCAACTCGATGCCCCGCTCGAAGGACAGCGAAGCCAACTGATGCCGGTGAAGTCGACCGGCCAGGCTGGAGAAGCGCTCGTGGCCGGGATCCGTCGCCGCGTCGGCGATAGCCAGTTGGCCACTCGCTACACCGATGTTGATTACGGCCCGCTCGGCCAAGAGCTGCTGCAACGGCTCGAGTGCCGTGTTCGCGGCGGGCTCGAGAGCCGGGTGATTGGGCGGGTACATGGAAAACGTCTGGATGGCCTTCGCCACGCTCGTCAGGAGATTCGCGACGTCCGGTGGAATCGAGCCGCTCGATCGGAGCGGGGCCGGTTGAGATCCGGCCGGTCCGGATTCGGTTGGCCCGTTCCCGGACGGTCCGGATTCGACGGCATTGGCTGTGGACGGATCATATGACGCGGGGTCGGACGTGGCCGGCTCAGATGCCGGATCATCCCGACCGCCGGGTTGGCGCTCGTCGTCGCTGGCGATACTCATGTTCTCCGCTTCTCAGAGACTGGGCGGATTGGCGGACGGGACGCCGCAAAATGAACAACCCGACGCGTGCTGTGCAAGCACCGCACCACTGACGGGTGAACTTGCCCGGTGGCGGCGGCCCAGCATATTGCAGACAGCCGACGTACCGACTCCCGAACGAAGTAGCGTTGATCACCGGTATTACCGGTCAGGATGGTTCGTACCTGGCCGAGCTTCTGCTCGAACGAGGGTACGAGGTGCACGGGATGGTGCGCCGTTCCTCAACGGAGAAATTCGACCGGATCGTCCATATCAAGGACCAGCTGACTCTGCACCAGGCGGATCTGCTGGACCAGCTATCGATCATTCGGATGCTGGAGGATGCCCGGCCAGACGAGCTGTACAACCTGGCCGCCCAGTCCTTTGTCCCGACATCCTGGGCGCAGCCGCTGCTGACCGGCGAGTTCACGGCGCTGGGGGTGACGCGTCTGCTGGAGGCGATCCGCACGGTGAATCCGGCGATCAAGTTCTACCAGGCGTCGTCCTCCGAGATGTTCGGCATGGTGCGCGAGACGCCGCAAAATGAGCAGACACCGTTCTATCCACGCAGTCCGTATGGGGTAGCCAAGGTGTACGGCCACTTCATCACCGTGAACTACCGCGAGAGCTACGACCTGTTCGCCGTGAGCGGCATTCTGTTCAATCACGAGAGCCCGAGACGCGGCTTCGAGTTCGTCAGCCGCAAGGTCTCGCACGCGGTGGCACGCATCAAAGCCGGACTGCAGAGCGAGCTGCGAATGGGGAACCTGGAGGCCAGGCGCGATTGGGGGTATGCGGGGGACTACGTCGAGGCGATGTGGCTGATGCTGCAGCAGCCGGAGCCGGAGGACTACGTCATCGGGACCGGGATTACCCACGCGGTGAGCGACCTCCTGGAGGCGGCGTTCGGGGCGGCGGACCTGGATTGGCACGACTACGTGACGGAGGATGCGGAACTGTTGCGGCCGGCCGAGGTCGAGCACCTGTGCGCCGA
>JBDHIQ010000178.1:0-5759 GCA_039587395.1 Gemmatimonadota bacterium | reverse complement strand
GACCGCGCGTACCACGTTCAGGATCTTGGGGATGGCGCCGCTGGTGGCCTTGAGCCGCCGCCAGATGGCGCGCTTCGAGAAGCTGTACTTGGTCAAATCGATGACGTGATCGTAAAACTCGACCCACTCGTAGTTCCTGGGCTTCAGGTTCATCGCGTGGTGATTGTTCAGGAAATGGAACGGGAATCCCAGGACCCGTCCCTCCTCCTGGTACTCGAGATTCAACGGCGCCGCCTGCCCGAACGCGGTGAGCAGCGAGTATCCCGGGAACGCCGCGGGCGATGCGTCGATGAACTTCTTGGTGATCTCGAACGGTTCGGGACCCTCATCGCAGTCGAGTCCCAGCACGAAGTTGGTCTGGAGGTAAGGGACGTAGCTCGCGATCAGGTTCGTGTGCTCCGACACCAATCGCATCTTCTCCAGTCCGTGGGCATTTCGAGACTTCGACTTGTTCCCGAGCATGTACCACGACTCGATGCCCGGAAGAAGCGCCTTGAACCCGTTCTTTGCCATCCGCTCCAAGAGACAGGCTGCTCTCGGCGACGAACCGGATGCTGCCCGGTGGAACCGCATCCTCGATCATCCCGAGGTAGTCGTTGAACCGGACACCAAAGTTGGGATCGTGCCATCCGACGACCGGGTTCTTGACCGTGTCCTTCAGGAACCGGAGATCATCCCGCATCTGCTCGAAATCGAGAGGCTGGTAGTCTATCTCTGAGTCAATGCAGAAGCTGCACGTGTACGGACACCCCAGACTGCCCAGCATCGGTACCATCTTGAGCATGGGTGCCTTGTCGAGCGTCGATGCAACGTATTTCCAGCGTGAGCGCAAGCTCGGCACCGCGTGAGGCTGCGTCGCCGCCGACAGGTATGCACCCACAGGGCGGTGCGGCTGGCAGTCCGCGAGCATGTCTTCCAGGACGGCCCTGTCCGTGAATCCCAACACGTAGTCGAAGTACTTCTGCGCGTCCTGAGGATAGCAGCGTGCGTGGGGACCGCCGATGCACGTCACCACCCCGCGTTGCCGGAACATCTCGCTGATCGCGTATGCCAGCTGGGCACCCTGGGAGAACGGCACCACACGGCCAGGACCTGAGGCATGATGCTGGCCAGGTTGGCGTGCATCATCCTGGCGTACAGCGACTGGGTCGGCCCCTTGGCGACCAGGTCCACGATTCCTACGCGCAGGTTACGCAACGGCGTTCCTTTCGACATGTGTCGGCGCTAAGGTGTGCCGGCAGTGTGGCCGGCCGTTGGATACTGGAGGTGAGGTCTCGCCACTTCACCAGGAGGGTCCGGCCACTCGTAACCGCACGGCGCGTTGTGATTCGAGACCCGTGGATGCTGACGCCGAGACTACAGACTGCGCGTCACAGGAACGTCACGAAGGCAGGTCACCGACCCTGGATGCCGAGCTTGCGGATGGCAGCCGCCAGTCCGTCGATGTGCCTGAAGTAGGCGACGACGTTGTCGGTAACGTCTCGAACCTCTCCGCGCCATTCGCCTGAGCCGTCCGGGTCGCCGCTCTTCTCGTGCCACATGCGGACCAGGAAAGTGTGGGATCCGTTGCCATCCGAAGACAGCCTTTCAGCCGGCACGCCCGTCTCCCTCCCCGCATGTGAAGCCGAGCCCCGAGTGGACTGCGGCACATTGATAATGCGGGGCTACCGTCTCAAGAGCGTCACGGAATCGGGGTGGCGATGGGGTGGCAATGCCGGGTGGCTCACGCCGGGGTGGGAAGGCGTCCGGCTCGCAAGGCGTCATTGAGCGCCAGCGTCTCCGGCGTCGGCGAGATCCCGAAACTGGCCTCCAGCAGCTCGACCAGCTTGTCGAACTGCCGCAAAGCCGCCGGCCGGTCTCCGGTCAGGAAGTGGAAGCGCATGAGATCGCGATGCGCATGCTCCCGGAGCGGATCCTGTTCCAGCAAGCGCCGGCTCCACGTCAGAGCTTCGGCCCACGCCTCGCGACTGGCATGCTTCCCGATCAGGCTCTCCAGCGCGCCTATCAACAGGAGCCTCAAGCGCTGTTGCTCACACAGGCACCAGTCATCATAGATGCCCTCAAGAAGATCTCCGCGGTACAGAGCTACTGCCTGCTCCAGCAAGCGAAGGGATTCGCCATCGAAGCGCTCTCCCGTCGAGCCGTTCGCACGATGGAGGCAGTCCTCGAACTCCGAGACATCCAGCCAGAAACCTGCCCCACCGGTGAACTCCATGGCATGGTCGTGGGCCTTCAGGTAGGTGCCGGGGACCACACCTTTCGGTTCCAGGACAGCGCGAACGCGCCAGATGGTGGTTCGCAGGCACCTGCGGGCCGCTTGCTCCGCCTTCTCGGCCCAGAACGTCCCGGCGAGCT
Source organism: Gemmatimonadota bacterium (assembly GCA_039587395.1). Classification (GTDB taxonomy): domain Bacteria; phylum Gemmatimonadota; class Gemmatimonadetes; order Palauibacterales; family Palauibacteraceae; genus JBDHIQ01. The sequence goes on along the minus strand of JBDHIQ010000178.1, from coordinate 3,404 downwards.
TTTCCCGTGTATGGGCACGGCCCCGGTTCAGAACAAGGTAGGCAAACAGCCCCTTCGCATGCCTGGTGGCAAACGGAGCCAGACGCAACTCGCCCTCGTGGACCTCGACCGGTCCGAACAGGTTGACGCGCAACGGATTCATGGCAACCACCAACCTCGCGAGTGCGAACATCCACTCGCCGACAACTCGGCGATCTCGGGGTCGGAGGGGACGCCGCGGTGTGGCCGGCATGCCGAAGACGAGAGGGTCAAGCTCCCGACGCAGAAGACAAATATCGCTTGCCGAGGGAATTTGCGCCAATCGGCCTGGCTGGAAAAGGAGGCCGAATTGGCGGCTGCTATCGGTCAGCCTGACGCCAGCGACGAGAGACGTTTGCGCCAGTACCGGGCCAGCCCGTGCCAGCTGGGCTCGATGAGGCCCATGATTCCGTACGGCGCTCGCAGGGAGGCATCCAGCTTCGCTTCTATCACGGCCATTTCCTGATCGCGAAACGCCTTCGCCTGCGCTCCGTCGTCAGCTTCGTAACCGCCCTCGGCCACGGTGAGCCGGACCTGCTCGGACCACTCATCCAGGCGCCGCGCGATCTCGTCCAGGTGCCAGGTCACGTCGTCCCAGGCGCCGAAGTGCGTGATGAACAGCCGGTGAGGGTCCCAGTCGCGCAGCAGGCAAAGGCTGGCATGCCAGTCCTCCAGCTCGACATCCGGCGGCGGGGTCACCGGCAGCACGAAACTGGCGCCTGCCACTCTCATGCCCCCCATGTCGCCCACGAAGGCGGTCCCCGCCGTGCGGTCCAGATAGCAGACGTGATGGCTGGCGTGGCCGGGCGTGTAGGCCACGCTTAGCGTGCGCCCGCCAATCTCCAGCGTCTCACCGCCCTCCAACACGTGGACGTTCGCTTCGGGTGTCGGCAGGAATGTGCCCCATAGCGGCTTCATTTGAGGGCCGTACAGCCGCTCCGCGCTGGCCAGCAGCCGTTCCGGGCGGATCATGTGCCCCGCGCCGCGCGAATGGACGTAGACCTGCACGTGCGGGTGTGCGTCCACAATGACGCCGGTGGCTCCGGCATGATCCAGGTGGATATGGGTCAGGAGCAGTCCGTGGACATCGTCGAAGCCGGCGCCGTGTGCCTCGAGCCCGGCCTCCAGTGCGGCGAGCGCTGCTGCCGGGCCAGGATCCACGAGGAGCAGTCCCGCATCGGTCTCCACGACACCGCACGCGATCAGGCCCGGGTGGCCCTGGTGTTCGACGTCGATGAACCAGGTTCCGTCTGCGATCACGGGCTTATCCGCGGGTTGACACCGCAGAAGCATGAAGTACGGCAGGCGACCAGCCCCAGGCGCAGGCCACGTACCTTCCGTGGTGGGACAGAGATAGGTCGATCGGCAGGGGCGACCGCTTCCAGAACGCGACGGGGACGCCGTCCGCCGAAGTGATCCGGATCTCGGAAGGGGCGATGGACAGCGCCGACCCGATAGCCGAGCGCGCCAGCGCCCGGACCCGCTCGCTGGCATTCAGTGCCGCCGACTTACCCTGCTGTACTCGCTCGACCATCGCCGCGGGCCCGCGCCTGAACGCCTCAATCCCGGATGCCGGGGAGAGCGTTGCGATGGCGTGCACCCAGTCGTCCGCTCCCAGGAACGACACCTCGAAGCGCCCGCTGGCGTGACGCACGACGGCCCCCGCGGTGCCTGTCGGTTGGACGCTGAACAGCCGGGGCAGGAAGCGCACGCGCGGATCGAGCTTCCGCGCCACCTTGAACGCGCTCTCCTTGGCTGCCCACATGCGCCAGCGCGTCCGGTGAGCGGTAGCCTGGATTCTCAGCCGGGCGTGCTCGGCCGGCGTGAAGACGCGCTCGTCAAACCGGCGGTGAATGGCTGTGGGCTGATTCTCGGGGTCGCGAAGATCGACGAGGTCATTTCCGACGAGCAAAGTACTTCTCTTCCATCCGGACAAGTCGCTCGGCTATCTGCTGGGAGAAATCTCGCGATCGGCGCATTCCTGAATGGGCCGACTCGGGACGGAACAGCTCGAAGTCCACGTAGAACGAGTCACCACGGACCGGCACGGCGGAGTATGTGAGCTGCTGGTCGCCCCTCAGGTAGACACACAGCGCGCTGCACCTGCGGACCGAGTTCACGATTCTACCCATGCCGTGCGCAACCGAGTCAAGCTGCATGCGACCGATCCGGCTACGTCCACCCTCCGCGAAGATGATCGCGGTTTCTCCGCGCACGAGCAGATACTGGACCCGCTTCAGCGTAGCCGAGATCTCCTCGCGGCGACCGCCACGGCGGACAGGAATGCACTTCAGAATCCACACCCCGGCCCGGTGGAACCAGCTGAACGCGAAGTTAGTGTACTCGGGCAGGTTCCAGGGCATCCGCCGGTAGTTGAACAGATACCACCATGAGCCACCCAGCGCCCATGCCATGACGGCCGAGTCGACCATCGTGAGATGATTGGCGCAGATCAGGATCGGTTCGTCGGTCTCCTTCACCAGCTGCCGGAAGCGCTTGCGCAGCCTGGATACGTCCTTGATCCGGTACCGCATCACGACGCGCAACCCAAAAGCGGTGGCCGGAATCCAGAAGACCGATAGCACTCTCCCCACCGTGCGCTGCACGGCGTGATCGAGCCTGGTTCTGAACGAGAGGTCGAGGTCCAATGCCATGAATGCCTATGCGAGCTTTGACTGTATGAGCGCTACCGCGTCGCCCACCGTGTTCACGGCGTCGGCGTCCTCGTCCTCGACCTCGATGTCAAACTCGTCCTCGAGGTCCAGGATCACGTCAACCAGCCGGGCCGAGTTCACCTTGAGATCATCGAGAATATTCGTCGTCTCCGTCGCCGCGGCCGCCGCGTCCTTGTCCTTGGCGTACCGCCCGATGATCTCGATGACTTTCGACTGGATTCCGCTTTTCTCCATTCCGCACCCTTGTCCGTGACTTGATAGCGTCTATGCCTGCCATCTCCGGAAGATGACGCACACGTTCACATCTCCAAACCCGAAGCCCGCTTTGATGATCGTATCGAGCTCCGGCAGTTCCCTCGTTTCATGCGGGATGGACCCGGCGAACGGTTCAATCTCCGGGTGCACATCCTCGCAATTTATAGACGCATGCACAAATCCGCCCTGCAGCATGAGAATACACGCGACGGACTCCAGCGCACCCGCGGCTCCCAGCCCATGGCCGATCATCGATTTCGTGGAGTTGATCCACGGGAACGCATCCGGCGTCAGGTCCAGCGCGGTGGCCCATGACGTCACCTCGCGCGGGTCCGCGCCCGTTGCGGTCAGGTGGCCGTTGATCGCATCGATCTCGTGCGGCTGGATCCCCGCTGCACCTACAGCCTCACGGATACACCGCTGCACACCCACAGGGTTCGGTGCAGTCATGCTGCC
>JBDHIQ010000177.1:0-7711 GCA_039587395.1 Gemmatimonadota bacterium | reverse complement strand
CGACCCGGCCCTGCTGAACGTCCCGACCGGGTTCCGCATCACCATTCAGGACGCCAGACCGTCGGCCGGCGCCGGCTTCGTGGTGGCCAGAGCCGGCAGCGTCATGACCATGCCCGGCCTGGGCAAGGTGCCGGCGGCGGAGGGCATCCGATTGATGCCGGATGGTGAAGTGGTCGGGCTGTTCTGATCCACACGGAGCCATGGGCGCGCTAGCCCAGCTGTCGGCCCTGCTCCACCGCATCGATGGACAGGGCTACGGGGCCTACAAGCGCTGCAAAGGGACGTGGGACGGTCGGGGTCTCTCCCTCCGCGTAGACCACGTGCAGGGCGATCCGTTCGCGACACCCAGCAGGCTCCGGCTGATCCTGCCGCCCGAGGCGCATGGGATTCCCGACTCCGCGTGGGAGACGGACGAGCGACGGATCGGGCTGGAGGACTATCTGCTGCGGCGGTTTGGAGCCGCGTGTGAGCAGATTCCACGCGTCTCGGGCTCCGGCCGCTCCGGTGAAGTGACCGTAACCGTGGACAGCCCCATGGTTCTGGACCGGGCCGGGTGCTCACTGGCCGCGCACGGGCTCGAGCTCCGGTTCCGGGTCGGCCTCCCCGCCCGGGGTCGACGCTGCCTGGGGCGAGCGGCCGCCGAGCTGCTGACGGAGCACCTCCCCGCAGCGGCGGAGTCCGTTCGCTGGTCCGAGGTGGATCAGCAGAAGGCGTGGTCCTGGATCCACACGACGGAGGACCACGGGTTCCTGCAAGGATCTCTGGCCGGGCGCGGCCTGGTGGCCTTCGTCCGGAACGGGAGCGTTCTGCCGCGCAGCAGCGGAGTGAGCGCAGCACCGCTGGACGAGGCTGTGCGCTTTCAGAGCCCGGTTTCCATGCAGGTTACTCTTCCGACGTTGCACCACGGCGATGTGATGGGGATGGGCATCCCTGCCGGTGTCACGGTGTTGACGGGTGGAGGTTTCCACGGCAAGACCACCCTGCTGGAGGCCATCCAGCACGGCGTGGCCCCGCACATCCCGGGTGACGGCAGGGAGTGGACGGTCACGGTGAGCGATGCCGTGAAAGTCCGCAGCGAGGACGGCCGCTCCATCGCCGGCGTGAACCTCAGCCCGTTCATCCGGAATCTCCCCTTCGACCGGGACACCAGGCAGTTCATCACTCCGGACGCCTCTGGCAGCACCAGCCTGGCGGCGGACATCATGGAGGCTCTGGAGATCGGCACCAGCCTGCTGGGCACCAGCCTGCTGCTGATGGACGAAGACACGTGTGCTACGAATCTCCTGGTGCGCGATGCGCGAATGCAGGATCTGGTGCTGGAGGAGACCATCGTGCCGTTCATCGATCGAGTGAGAGAGCTCCTGGACCAGGGGGTGAGCACGATTCTCGTCACCGGGGGAGGCGGGGATTACCTGGATGTAGCCGACTTCGTGCTCCTGATGGAGGATTACCTCCCCCGGGATGCGACTGCGGAGGCCGCAGCCGTAGCCCACCGGAACCCGACCGGTCGATCCACCGGCGTGCCGGAGAATCCGCTGCGCGCCCGGCCTCGCATCCCCCGCAAGGAAGGGCTGGATCCCCGCAAGCGCTCGGGCAAAGTGGTGATCAAGACGCGCGGTGTGAGCACGATTCAGTATGGGGGCGAGGACATTGACTTGACCGCGATCGATCAGCTGGTCGACTACGGACAGGCCCGGGCGATCGGGGCGCTCATCGGGAACATGCACCGGGAGTGCGATGGCCGGCAGCCGCTCGCACAGCTCATTCGGGCCTCGGTGGAGCGCGTCAGTCGGGAGGGTCTCTATGCGCTGGAGGACAGCCCGGAGCTGGCACGGCCGCGGGCACAGGAGCTTGCCAAGGCCGTCAATCGATTGCGCTCGCTGACCGTGCTGCCTGACCCGGATGCGAACCGAGACTGAACGAGACTGAACAAAGCTGTACCAGACCGGACGCGTGACTGAACCGAAGTCGCAATAGGAGACCCACATGGGCCATCGACGTCTCTTCTTGAAGCAGCTTGTCTCTCTAACGGGGGCGGCCGCCGCCGGCAATCTGCTGACTGCCGACAGGGCCCTGGCATCCTCCCTGGATAGGGTGCGAACCATGGGTCAGCGGCCGACGGACAACGGTGCGCCGGCCCGGCCGGCCGACCTGTCCCGCCTGGCTGACGAGTACCTGCTGGACCCGGATATCGTGTACTTGAATCACGCCTCTATCGGAACGGTCCCGAGAGTAGTGCACGAGGCGCACAAGGCCTACCTGGCCACGTGCGAGTCCAACCCCTGGCTCCACATGTGGGGTGACGCCTGGGAGGAGCCCCGGGAGGCCGTCCGCGCCCGCGCTGCCGAGGCCGTGGGATGCCGGGCGGAAGATCTTGCCCTGACCCACAATACCACGGAGGGCTTCAACACTCTGGCACAGGGTCTCCAGCTCGGCCCGGGCGACGAGGTGCTGTTCAGCACCCTGAATCACCCCGGCGCCAGCGTGTGCTGGCACTACCGGGCGGCGCAGTCCGGCTTTACGGTGCGCCAGTTCCAGTTCCCGGTCGAACGGATCACGGAGCTGTCCGTACAGGACGTGCTCGATTTGCATGACCGACAGATAAGCCCGCAGACGCGCGTGCTGGTCTTCCCGCACATCGACAACATCGTGGGGCTGCGCCATCCGCTGAAGGAACTGAGCGAAATGGCTCACTCGCGGGGGGTCGAGTTCGTGGCTGTGGATGGCGCCCAATCGGTCGGAATGATCCCGCTGAGCCTGGCCCGTTCGGGAGTGGACTTCTACGCGGCAAGTCCTCACAAGTGGTGGCAGTCGCCCAAGGGCCTGGGAATCCTGTATGTCCGGCCCGAGGTGCGCCCCGCCCTGACCCCTCTATGGGTGACGTGGGGCCAGACGCGGTGGGAAGGCTCTATCCGGGTATTCGAGGACTACGGCACCCGCAACCTGCCTGAGTTGATGGCTCTTGGAGACGCCCTCGAGTTTCAGCGGGCCATCGGCGACGCCGTCCGGGAAGAGCGGCTGAAAGCACTGCGCACCCGGCTCCGGCAGGGCGCCGAGGCCGCAGGCTTCGTTCGCTGGCGCTCACCGGAGTCATGGGCGCTGGGAGCTTCGCTGTGCGCACTCGAGATCGAAGGGTTCGAGAGCCCGGAGCTGTTCCGGCTCATGAACCAGGCGGGTTTCGTATTCCGGCCGTTCTTCGGCGAGGGGATCAATGCCGTGCGCATCTCGCCGAACCTAATCACGACGGAGGCCCAGATAGACAGGTTCTTCGAAACGGTGTCCTCCCTCAGGAGCTGACTAGGGAACTGACCAGGAAGCTGACTCAGGGGCTGAGCCGAATCCCCGGGCCGAGGATGCCGATGTAGCCGATGGCGGCGAAGATTCCCGCCACCAGCCAGGACCTGCTGCGAATGATCGCTACGGGAGGTAGTGACCGGGCCGAAGACAGCGGCTGCCGCACAAACCACGGCATGCAGAATATCCACCAGGTGGCGCCGAAGGTGGCACTGCCGGCAATCGCGAGCGCCGGCATGAAGCCAAGCGGGCTTGGAACCGCTGCAGCGCAGGCCACGACCCCCCCGGCAACGTACGGCAGACGGGTCAGCACGTTGGCTCGGTCGCGCCGCTCGGGCTGCGTGGCGCTCAGGAACGGCTCCAGCTCTGCGAGTGAAACTCGCGTCGCGATCAGACAGATCGCCAGGCCCGACCCGACCAGGAGAGCCTGCCACTGCCAGGCCGGCTCCAGACCGCTGACGAAGACAGCCCAGTCACCGACACCGAGTATCGGTGAGGCAATCAGGTAGCTGCCCGGCATATAAGCCGACACGGTCATCAGTAGCCACAGGAAGTAGCGCCGCTTGCCGTCCAGCCCCTCGCGACGCCGCAGGCGCACGCCGCACAGGATCGCGGTGAGCAGGTTGACCAGGCTCCCGCCAGCCGCGACCCAGCGGAGCTGCGTCGCCGTCAGCTGTCCCCAATCCCCGCGGAGGTCGGTGGTTGCCACCAGCGCCGGTCGTCCTCCCAGGGCCACGATGGGAAGCAGGTGCCCCACGACTTCGTGTAGCGTCAGCGCAAGCACGTACACGATGACGCCTGAGGCGGCCACCGTCAGCAAGTCCGGGTAACTGCGAGGTTTGTCTTGCATTATCGGATGGTAAGGTAGGGCCAAAATGCGGTTGATGTCAGGGAGCGGCTCGACGGTGATCGTTCGGCCAGGCGGAACCGCAGGGCCGCGAAGGCCGTTGCGTCACACGCGAGGCGGCGAGATCCTTTCGCACGCCCGGCAGTCAGCGGACCGGCCGGCAAACACCGAGAGAATGGGGAAGACGGATATGGAGATCGGAATGGTGGGACTCGGGCGGATGGGCGCGAACATGACGGAGCGCCTGCTGCGAGCCGGTCACCGCGTAGTGGCCTACGACCTGAACCCCGATGCGGTGGCCCAGGTCGCGGAGGTGGGAGCGATCGGGGTTGCCTCGCCCAAGGAGCTGACGGATGCGCTGGCGGCGCCTCGTGCGGTGTGGATCATGGTGCCCGCCGGCGACCCGGTCGACGCGACCATTCGGTCCCTGGTCCCGTTGATGGACCAGGGAGACATCATCATCGATGGCGGGAACTCAAACTATCGGGACACGCTCAGGCGATCCGATGAGATTCGGCGACACCGCATGTACATGCTCGATGCCGGGACCAGCGGCGGCGTGTGGGGACTCGCGGAGGGATACTCGATGATGGTGGGCGGAGCGGTGGAAGTGGTGGAGCGGCTCAGCCCCATCTTCGAGAGCCTGGCACCGACTCCAACCAGCGGTTGGGGCCGCGTGGGCCCCAACGGCGCAGGCCACTTCGTCAAGATGGTGCACAACGGCATCGAATACGGGATGATGCAGGCGTTCGCCGAAGGATTCTCCATCCTCCAGCACAAGGAGGAGTTCGGGCTGGACCTTCATCAGATCGCCGAGATCTGGCGGCATGGAAGCGTTGTCAGATCCTGGCTCCTGGATCTGGCCGCCCGGGCGCTGGAGGAGGACCAGGAGCTGGCGGACATCGCGCCCTACGTGCAGGACTCGGGCGAAGGACGCTGGACCGTGGCCGAAGCAATAGACCTGGACGTTCCAGCTCCGGTGATCACCCTGGCTCTGATCCAGCGGCTCCGGTCACGGGACAGCGAATCCTACGCGGACCGGTTGCTGGCCGCGCTGCGAAACCAGTTTGGCGGGCACGCCATCAAGCGGGAGGAGGGCTGATGCCCGGCTCTGCGGTTGAACCACACCTTCTGGTCATTCTGGGTGGCACGGGCGACCTGGCCGCCCGCAAGCTGCTCCCCGCCCTGTTCGAGCTGACCCGCGAAAGGGAGCTGGACAGTTCGCATGCTGTGCTCGCCGTCGCGCGCGCGGGGGAGCTGGACGACGCCGGGTATCGGACCTGGGCCCGCGAGGCCCTTTCGGAGGCCGGCTACGGCCCGGACGAGATATTGGATTGGTGCGACGCCCATCTCTTCTACCAGGCGGCTCCCTCCGGCAGCGCCGAAGAGTACGCTGCGCTGGCGGCCCGCATCGAGGAGATCGAGAGTGCCGTGGCTCTGCCCGGCAACCGGGTCTTCTATCTGGCACTGCCGCCCCGGGCCTTCACGGGCGCGATCGAGGGCCTCGCGACGGCAGGACTGAACACCAGCACGGGTTGGACGCGGCTTGTCATCGAGAAACCGTTTGGTCGGGACCTGGACACGGCCCGAGAGCTGAACGCGCTGGTTCACGAACGATTCGACGAGTCGCAGGTCTACCGGATCGACCATTACCTGGGCAAGGAGACCGTTCAGAACCTGCTTCGAGTCCATCTGGAGCCGGGACCGGGTGGAGAGCGTGCAGATCACGGTCGGCGAGAGTTTGGGTGTCGGCTCGCGCGCGGGCTACTACGACCGGGCGGGCGCGCTGCGCGACATGGTGCAGAATCACGTGGCACAGCTGGTGTGCCTGGTCGGCATGGAGGTTCCGTCGGCCTTCGAGGCCGAAGCCGTCAGGTACGAGAAGATCAAGCTACTGAAAGCGGTGGCATCGATCCGTCCGGAAGACGTGGTGTTCGGCCAGTACCGGAGCGGCAGCGTGGAGAGTGCGGAAGCGGCGGGCTACCTGGAGGAGCCGGGCGTCGATCCCGGATCCAAGACGGAGACGTTCGCCGCCATGAAGCTGTCGATCGACACGTGGCGCTGGCAGGGCGTGCCCTTCTACATCCGGACGGGCAAGCGCCTGCCGCATCGGCTGACGCAGATCGCGGTCACGTTCCGGGAGCCACCCGTGTGCCTGTTCGAGTCCGTGGGCGGTTGCCAGACGCACAATAACGTGCTGTTTCTGACGCTACAGCCCAACGAGGGCTTCGCCCTGTGCTTTGACGTTAAAGTGCCCGGAGAACCGTTTGCGCTGCGGACGCTGCCGCTGGACTTCTACTATCGCGACGCCTTCGGCCCCATTCCCGATGCCTATCAGACGCTCCTTCTGGACGTGCTGCTGGGGGATCAGACCCTGTTCGTGCACAGCGAGTGGACCGAGGCCTCGTGGCGGCTGTTCACTCCCCTGCTGGAGCGAGACACCGAAATCCTCGGCTACGAGTCAGGCTCCTGGGGCCCGGCCGAGGCGGACCGGTTGCTGGAGCGAGGAGGCCATCGCTGGATGGGACTCCCCGACATCCGCGGCGGACACGGCATGGGCGAAATGGAGGGCGAATAGGCGGTCAACGCTGCCGGCGACTCGCCCGGTAGCGTTCGATCAGCGCGTTGGTCGATGCATCGTGCGCCAGGCCGGGCTCGCCCTCGGCCTGCAGCTCCGGGATGATGCGATTGGCCAGCACCTTCCCCAGCTCCACACCCCACTGATCGAACGAGTTCACCTGCCAGATGGCCCCCTGTGTGAACACCTTGTGCTCGTACAGGGCCACCAGGGCGCCCAGCACCGCCGGCGTCAGCCGGTGTGCCAGGATCGTGTTCGTGGGTCGGTTGCCGGGGAACGTCCGGTGCGGCACGAGCTCCGGGTCAACCCCCTCGGCCGCTACCTCATCGGTCGTCCTTCCGAGCGCCAGCGCCTCCGTCTGGGCGAAGAAGTTGGCCATCAGGAGATCGTGGTGATCTCCGACCGGATTCAGGCTCTCGCAGAACCCGATGAAGTCGCATGGCACCAGCTTCGTGCCCTGGTGAAGCAGCTGGTAGAAGGCGTGCTGGCCGTTGGTGCCGGGCTCTCCCCAGACAATCGGCCCGGTCTGGCAACCCACGGGCCGGCCGTCGCGCGTGACAGACTTGCCGTTGCTCTCCATGTCCAACTGCTGGAGATAGGCGGAAAAGCGCCACAGGTACTGGTCGTACGGCAGTACGGCGTGAGATTCGGCGCGGAAGAAGTTGTTGTACCAGATGCCGAGCAGGCCCAGGAGCACCGGCAGGTTCCGCTCCAGCGGGGCCGTTTGGAAATGTTCGTCCATGGCGTGGAAGCCGTCCAGCATCTGACGGTACCGTTCGGGACCGATCGCCACCATCAGAGACAGGCCAATGGCCGATGTGAAGCTGTACCTTCCGCCGACCCAGTCCCAGAACTCGAACATGTTTTCCGGATCGATGCCGAACCTCTCCACTTCCGCCTTGTTCGTCGATACGGCCACGAAGTGCCTGGCGATGGCCGCCTCGCCTGCCGCTCCTCCCAGACCGGCCAGTAGCCACTCTCGCGCCGAGCGA
>JBDHIQ010000176.1:0-8704 GCA_039587395.1 Gemmatimonadota bacterium | reverse complement strand
GTGGGGGGTGGAGTTCTCGTTTCGATCCTGGCAGGCCGAGGAAGGACACGCGCAACTGATCGAGTCGAGCTCGTACGACCCGCCCGCACCGGATCCAAACCACAGCGTCACAGCAGCGTTGACCACCACCGGGTTTCACCCCGGAATCCTCCAGTTGTCATTCCCCGGCGACCCTGTGGCCATCGAGCTTACGGTCCGCGGCTCCAACGTGGTCAAGCGCTTCGAGATTGTGGCTGTGGACGGAAACGGCAACCGGCTTCCGTCATCGGTTATCCGCAGGGTCACCAGCCGGGACTACCGGTCAGCCGGTGGGGGAGGGTTTCGCGAGGAACGGGTAACCGAAGCCGGCATCAGCCGAATCGAACTCAACGGCTACGGTCCACCCGGGCACATCCTTCTCGTAGACGATCTGCTTATCGCGGATCGCTAGTGGCCGACAGCTCCCTCCTGGATGGGAAGCGGCTCCACGAAGGGCTGCGGAGTCGACTCCGTGTGCGGCGGTAGCACGGGGTAGTCCACCTCCGGCTGCTCCCCGGTCAGCGTGCGCAGAAACGCCGTGATCGCCCCGGCATCGGCAGGCGTCAACTCGGTTCCCAGCTGAGCGGTGCTCATGACCGCGACGGCATCACTCAGGTCCCACACCTTGCCTGAGTGGAAGTAGGGTGCGGTCAGCTCCACGTTGCGGAGCGCCGGTGCCTTGAAGACGTACGAATCGCCTTCCGACCGCGTCACCTCGAACCGGCCGCGGTCACCCGGCGGGAGGATTTCCGCGTTCGGCTTCTCGACCAGCCCGAACGGGAAGTAGGCCGTGCCGCCTGCGTTCAGCCCGCCGTGGCAGGCCACACAGCCACGATCCATGAACAGCTCAAGTCCCAGTCGCTCATGATCCGTCAGCTCACCCTCATCTCCGCCCAGGAACAGGTCGAAGCGTGACCCCGGAGTTACCAGCGTCGCTTCGAAAGCCTCTATGGCCCGCGCCATGTTCTCGAACGTCACGGGGTCCGATTCACCGGGAAAGGCGGCGGCGAACCGATCCACGTACTCCGGGATGCTGTTCAGGGTCTCCAGGGTCCGCTCCGGTGTGCTGTTCATCTCGACGGCTTCCTGCACCGGACCCATCGCCTGATCCTTCAGTGTCTCGACCCGGCCGTCCCAGAACTGGGCGACGTTGAAGACTGCGTTGAGCACCGTGGGCGAGTTCCGCGGCCCCTCCTGCCACCCATGGCCGATGGACGTCTCCAGCAGATCGACACCGCCCAGACCCAGGTTGTGGCAGGTGTTGCAGCTGATCAGCCAGCTGGCTGAAAGCCGGGGCTCGAAGAACAGCATCTTGCCGAGCTCCACCTTGGCCGGCGAGGTCGGGTTGCCCTCCAGTTCAGGCGCTACAGCCGGAACCGGCTGGAAGATCCCGACCGCCCTGGCCAGCAAGGCGTCGCTGGTTTCGGTCGGGGAGATGGCTTCTATGGACACGCGTTCGGCAGCCGCGGATTCCGTGTCCGGAGGTGGAGTGGTACAGCCGGCCAGGAAGCCGGCAAACAGCAGCAGACAGGTGCGTTCAGGGCGGACCATGGCCATGTCTCCTCCCGCGGCCCTCCTGCTGGTCCGCGGATCAGTGACCACAACCCTCCCCCGCCAACTTACGCACGGCAACCGCGGCAGGGGAGACGCGGAGACGGGCGGGGAGAATGCAACCTCAGCGGCTCACCGTGTCTCCTATCTATCGACGGGGAACTTCGTGTCTCCTGTGGCACGTGAGGGAACCGTTGCCGTGCCTTCGGGCACTGGTCGCTATAGATACGGGAGTCGAGAGCCAACGGTCGACGCGCAAGCACAGTCCCTGACCACAATCCCACCCGAACCATCGGTCGTTGGCTCGACCTCCCGTCCCCACTCTTCCTGAACAGGCCCCACCCTTCGTCCGCATCGTACTGGACACCTGCGCGCAATACTCCGACATTGCACGGGTAGTCGAGGGTGCTGTGCGCAGGCCGGAGGACGATGTCCCGCCCACCGGGAAGTCCCCCGGGCCATTGCGAGAACTGTAAATCCGCACAGTAAATAGATATCCGTTGACGAAGTCGGTGGAGTCCCTGCCGGCGGAAGAAGCCATTCCGATTCTTCTGGCCGACCACGGGGACATGATCTACAACATGGGTCTGCAGCTCTGCGGCTCTCCGCAGGGGGCGGAGGACCTCGTGCAGGAAACTTTCCTGCGCGCCTTCCGCAACTGGAACCAGTTCGAGGGGCGCTCCAAACCATCCACCTGGCTGTACACCATTGCCACCCGCACATGCCGGCGTCTGCAACGCCGCCGGTGTGGCGAGCCCCGGACGCTTGAGCCACTCTCCGATCTGATACCGAGCCGGCGGGCGGTCCCGGATCTCCCTTCGGAGGATCCGCTAAGCACCGTCATCGAGGATGAGATGAGGGCGACGGTGCGCCAGGCCATCGCTCGCCTGCCGATCCGCTATCGTCTTCCGCTGGTGCTGAAGGAGATAGGCGGCTTCTCGGTGGCCGAAGTGGGGCAGATCATGCACCTCACGGAGGGAACGGTGAAGTCCAGGCTGCACCGGGCCCGGCTCAAGATGGCCGATGGACTGGCCGGCTCGTTGCCGAAGAAGAGTGTCAATGGCACGGAGCACAGCCGGGACGACTGCCTCTCCGCCATCACCGAGCAGCTCTCCATGGCCCGGAAGCCGGGAAAACCGAAGGCGAGTGACCAGCTCTGCACGCGATGCCAGTCAGTGTTCGGCACGGTCGAGCTGGCCCGCCAGGTCTGTTCGGAACTGACGACCGGCAGCCTGTCCGATGAAGTGCGAGAGCTGCTGGTGCGAGAGCTCGCCAACGACGCGTCGCCGGTGGCCGACTAACTCAGCTCTTTCTCGACCGCCGCCTGGACGGCATCTGCCAGCCCCGCGCACTCGACCAGAAGCGCATCCACAGCTTCCAGCATCTCGGCGCTGAACACCTCATCCTTCGTATGGGGCAGGTTGATCTTCACGTTGTAGGCGGCGGCCTGCGCGCCTGCGTGTGCCAGAAGGGCGCCCGTACCCACGTCGCTGACCATCTGCGGATCAGCCAGCGGGGCCATTTCAGCGCAAAGTATCAGTGCGTCCCGGCAGCGCTCCACGTTGGCCAGCGGAACCCGCGTCGCCACCTTGTAGCCATGCCGCATCGCCGTTGCCCGGACTGCCCGCTCCTCCTCCGTGTCTTTCGGCATGCGCATGGCATCGATGACCGAATCGAACGCCCGCGTGTCATCGTCCACTCCGCGCGTGAGCGCGTCCTTCACGTCCTGGGCTCGCTCGGCGATGGAACAGAGCGTCTGGTAGTGCTCCTGGTACTCACCCTTGGGAACGCTGAGATTTGCCACCATGGAAGCCAGGGCCGCGCCCAGAGCGCCGGCCAGGGCCGCCACCGAACCTCCACCCGGCGACGGCGTATCGCGTGACACTTCGTCCACGAACTCGTGGGTGGGAAGGAAAACCAGCGGGCCCTCCAGCTTCGGCAGGCCGAGCACCCGGTCCTCTATCTCGAACCCGGATACGTCGCGGAGCCCCATGGACTGGACCGCGGTCTCCATGAGATCGCCCACCGGGATCCCCGTGGACTTGTGCATCCGCTCCAGGTAGTAGCGAGCGGCCCGCTTCATCGCGTCGAACGGGATCACTCCGACCAGTTCGGAGCCGGTGATCACGATTCCCCGTCTGTGAGCCTCGGCCCGCGCCACCTCCAGGACTTTGTGCGGCGGGCTGACCAGATAGTTGGTGAGGTTCATGCTGATCTGCGCTCGCTGGTACTCGTCAATCACCCAGCCGAGACCCTTCACATCTTTGAACCGGCCGTCGGTGAACACGGGTCCCTTCGGATCGTCCGGATCGATCGGGATCGACTCGTATCTCTTCCTCAGGTCGCCGCCGTGCGCGTCGGCGTAGTGCTCGGCCAGCTCCTGGAACGAGCTGCCCACGAAGTCGCACGGACCGCACGGATAGGTCCCGTCCTCGGGGAAGCGCACGATGTCGCCCTTGTAGTAGAACGGATCGGTGTTGCCCGTGCGCTTCCAACGGCCGCGCTCACGGAGCTCGTAGGCCAGCTCCGTGGCATATCGGCGATCCGTCGTATTGAGATTGATGTTGTAGGCGATCAGGAACTCCCGGGCCCCCACGGCGGTGGCGCCGGCCGATGGGTTGAACTCGGTCGGCCCGAAGTCCGGCTTCCAGCTTGGATCGGCCAGCTTTTCGGGCAGCCCCTCGTACTCGCCGGCCCGGACGGTCGCCAGGTTCTGCCGCTCGGGTCTGCTGGCGGCGTGTTCATACAGGTAGACAGGAATGCCCAGTTCGTCGCCAATCCGCTGTCCCACGGCGCGCGCGATGTCGGCGCAATCCTCCATGGTGACGCCGGACACGGGGACGAATGGGAGCACGTCCGTGGCTCCGAACCTGGGGTGCGTCCCCGTGTGGCCTCGCATGTCTATCAGCTCGGACGCTCGCTTCACGGCCTGGAACGCGGCTTCACCAATCGTCTCCGGTGGACCGACGAACGTGACCACCGTGCGGTTGGTGTCGGCGCCCGGATCTACGTCCAGCAAGCGAATGCCGCCGACCTGCTGGATGGCATCCGTGATCTCCTTGATGAGCGCCTGGTCACGCCCCTCGGAAAAGTTTGGTACGCACTCGACGATCTGTTCCATTGAATGCCTCTTGTGGAGCGTCCTGTGTGGGCCTTGTCTCAGGGGCGGATCGGGGAACAGGGAGGTTCTTCAGCAGACCCTCTGCATAAGTGGGAATTTCCCACAAAAGCAGAGGGTCTTCCGAAAGGGACACCTCTGACCTGAAAGCAGAGTACCCGCGGGTCAGGCGGCGGTGCTCTCCAGATCCATCGACCACTCACCCAGCGTGGCCAGCCCGTTCGTTGTTGCCGCCCCACGCCTGCAAGGGGGCCGCCTGCAAGGCGCGGCCGTATGAGAAGCTGAGGTTCCACGGAGTGTCGTACGCTGCGTTCATCGCGCCCAGGTGTGCGGTGGCCTCGATATCCGACTGGCCTCCCGACAGGAAGACGATGCCCGGGACGGCCGTGGGGACTCCGCGCCTGAGGCACCGGACGGTCTTCTCGGCTACCTCATCGACGCCCGCCTGCTGCATGCAGAGCTTACCTGACAACACCATGTTCGGTTTCAGGATCGAGCCCTCCAGGAACACACGCTGCTCGTAGAGTGCCATGTAGACTTCCTTGAGGGTCCACTCGGTGACCTCGAAACAGCGATCGATGCTGTGGTCTCCGTCCATGAGCACCTCGGGCTCCACGATCGGAACCAGATTGGCCTCCTGGCTGAGCGCCGCCATGCGGGCCAGTCCATGCGCGTTGGCCCGGATGCAGTAGGTGCTGGGCATGCTGCGATCGCCCTCGCGGCCGATGTCGATGACCGCCCGCCATTTGGTGAACCGGGCTCCCAGTTCATAGTACTCCGCCAGCCGCTCGCGCAGTCCGTCCAGGCCTTCCGTCACCTTCTCTCCCGGTGCGCCGGCCAGGTCTTTTGCCCCCTTGTCGATCTTGATTCCCGGGATAGTGTCGGCATCCTCCAGCAGCTTCGTGAGCCGTGTCCCATCCGCCGCTTCCTGACGAAGCGTCTCGTCGAACAGAATTACGCCGGAGATGTGGTTTTCGAGCGCCTCCGTGGTTCGGAAGAGCATCTCCCGGTAGTCTCGCCGATTCGCCTCGGTGGATTCGACGCCAATGCTGTCGAGCCGCTTCTTCATCGTCCCGGTGCTCTCATCCGCGGCGAGAATGCCTTTCCCCTTCTCGACCATGGCCTCGGCGACTTGCACCAGTTGGTCGCTCATCGATCACCTCCGCTCGTTATTCGTAGACGTTCGCTGTCATCGATCCCGGATCGCCATCCCACCGGTCCGCACCCGCAGGCCGACGATTGACCCTAAACTGCCTTGACGTCATGCCCGGCGACAAGTGGCGGATGGTGTGGAACGGGAGCGTTTTCCGAGACTGACGGTCGTCAGGTGAGCTCAGCGGTCCTGCGGTGATCCCTCGCGACCCTCGGCCCGCAGCGCTTCCATGCGCAGCGGGAGGTCCTGCATGAGCGGAATCTCGGCCACCGCAGCGCCCCAGTGGGCCATGACCTCGCGATAGGAGCGGCCGGCCAGGTCCCCGTATCCCATGGACTCCAGAGCGCGGCCGCGCGCATAGCGCAACACGTGGTAGTCCACCGGCACCAGCCGGCTCACTCCGCGCATGTGCAGCTCCTCGGCCGCTTCAACCAGGTCCAGGGCACGCTCGCCCCTATCCATCTCGAGCAATCTCCACAACGACCGGTTGAAGATGGCCGGCCGTTCGGCCTGGCGCAGTTCCCTCAGATCCAGCGAGCTCTCCAGCGCCGAGGAGCGCCCGGAGGAGATGCCGTAGGTGGATGCCAGCGTCTCCGCTCCCTCGTACTCGGACAGGGCCGCGTCGAATTGGCCCTCCCAGGCGAACGTATCTCCCAACAGGATCCTTGCCTGGATGGCCACGTCCGCATCCTCGCTGTCCAGATACGGCCCGAGCTCATCCCGCGCTCGGGCAGGCGCGTTCTCGCGCAGGTACGTGCGGACCAGAAGATCCAGCAGCTCGGCCATCTCCTCCGAGCCGCGCAGCGCACTGAAGTAGAACTGGCGTGCGGTTTCGTACTTCCCGGCCTGCTCGTACAACTGGCCCAGAAGTCTCTTGGACTCCAGTTCCTCCGGTACCAGGCTTCGATATTGTTCGATCAGGGCATCGGCAGCCGCATTGTCACCCTGCCGAATCGCCAGCTCGGCCAGCGAGTAAAACGCGGGAGCCGAAGCCGAATCCAGGCGCACGATCTCTTCGAGTACCTTTCGCTGCTCCTCGCCACGCCCGGGCATCATGTCATACATGGCCGCGAGTCTGTAGCGGCCCTGGATGTCGCTGGAATCGAGACTCATCCACCGGTCGCGCAGATCCGCTTGATACTGCCGGTAGGATTCGAGATTGCCGGTGAGCTCCATCGGCGACTTGGCCGGGCGTTCCGTCCCGGCCAGCTGGCCCAGCATCCGGCCTGATAGCTTGGTGGCCAGCGAGTCGGCCAACGAGAACACGTCGCTCCCTCGCGCCCGCTCCGCACCCAGCACGGTCCCGTCCGTGAGATCGATGAGCTGGACATCGATGGCCAGGTTCTCGGCGCTGCCGAGTATGGAGCCCCGCGCCATGATCCTGGCGCCTGACTGGGAGGCAATCTCCATGGCGAACTGATCCGGAATGCGCTCGGTCTCTTCTCGGCCGGCCTCACGCAGCAGGTCGAACAGGCGTTGCGGACTGACGACGTTAAGCTCCGGCATCTGCGCCAGATTGCTCGTGAGCAGATCGGACAGGCCCGGGCCAAGCCAGTCCAGGCTATCGACTCCGGTGTTGTTGGCGAACGGCAGGACGGCTACCGACCCTTCGCCCAGGTCGAAGGTGGCCCCGAGTGCGTTGGGCTCACCCGGCCGGAGAGGTTCCTCCGCTGTGCTGATCCGGTAGGTACCGATACAGGCCAGCACGAACAGAGTGGTCAGCGTCATGATCTCACTGCGAGTTGCCTTCTGCTGGCTCTTCTCTCCGTGATTCCACCCCAGCAGCAGCGCGGCCGGAAAACCGAGGATGAGAAGCAGCACCACGACGTCCAGGAGCTTTCGCGACAGATCGTAATTGTCGATCGCGAAGCCGGTCGCCTCCGCGAGCCCCCACGCCACGCCCAGGTAGATAAGCGCTACCTGAACGATGCGCCGTGCCCGCAACTCGCTCACCATCTCTCCCAGTTGTGGCATAAAGCGCGACGTCGCTCCCGGGTCACCCTATCCTGGGGACGGTTCCGACCGTTACAGCCAACTCTTACATACTATAGATGCCGGTACCATGCCGACCATTCCCACCGACCGGCCAGCCAACGCTGTGCAGGCGGTCCATGCGAACCGTACCTCCATCCACTGAGATTACACGAACCGAGAAAGGGTTGTCTCTCAGTGTCCGTTAGAATGGGCTGGGGCGGGTGAAGCTACGGTTTTCTGCGGGCCCAATACAATGCAGTCGCGTTCTGGCCGAAGGACAGAGTGAACTGCTCGAGGACGCTCGGAATCCTGCTGAGAAGATACTCAGCTCTCACCACGTAAAGACAACGGCTCTGTCTGCCCACCATCCGGACGGGGCATAGCCCGGAGTCTGCACCCGTCTCGTCGCAGAACGCAGAGGGCGCCTCGTCCAGACAATCGGGCGCCTCCCTGCGAATCGCAGTCGGCGCGATCGTGCCCTCGGATGCGCATTGTAGAGTCGGAACGTGCAGCGCCAGATAGTCGCCCGCCCATTCGTTGCCCTCGATATACATCTCCACCACTGCCCGGGCCCCGGCCTCCGTGGAGTCGATGGCGAGTCGAGCGTAGTCGAGACTTGCGTACAGGACAGGCTCGTGCACTGGCTCCAGGCGTGTATCGTAGAGAACGGCCGAACTGCATGCGCTGGCGAACACCGTGATAACGGCCAGGCAAGGAAGGACGAGCCGCAGCGGTGTTCGCACGAAGACCTCCGGGTCACTGTTTCCGGCCATCATTGCCTCAGAACGACCCCAGAAACCTGGGACAGTGGCGCTACCGATGCAACAAAAGAGAAGACCCGCGCGGATTACCGGCGGGCCTTCTCGGGACTTCATAACTACCCTGTCATG
>JBDHIQ010000175.1:0-4757 GCA_039587395.1 Gemmatimonadota bacterium | reverse complement strand
GTGAAACAGGCGGGTTTCTGGGTGCTGGTGGGGGCGAGCGGCAGCATGCCGACCATCCTGTGCGAAGTCGGCTTCCTCTCCAACCCGGACGAGGAGCGGGTCTTGAAGAGCGAGGCGGGACAGCGACAGGTTGCACAGTCGCTGGCGCGCGGTATCGTGGCCTACCGGGACTACCTGGACGAGCGGTGGAATCGGGTGGTCGACGAGTCATCGTCACAGCGCTAGATCACCAGCGTTCACAGCGGCTGACAACAGGAAGACGGGAGGCTCCGGTCCCACAGCGGATCCGACACAGAGAGCGCGCCAGCGTCGTCGCCAGCCGGCGGGTAGCCGAAGCGACCGTATGGCTCGAGCTGGAGAGCCCGGCTGTCGCCGCCGACAGCCGGCCGGGCCAGTTCGTGATGCTAGGCTACGGCCTCGACAGCCCCGGACAGTTCATGCTTCCGCGCCCGTTCTCGGTGGGCTGGCGGTCCGGAGATGGCCGCATTGGCATCCTTCTCCGCATCTTCGGAGGTGGGACGCACCGTCTCTCCACGCTGCGTCCCGGCGACTCCCTGCTGGTCCTCGGTCCCCTGGGCGTGCCATTCCGGCTCGACGAGCGGCCTGTCCAGTGTATCGCCGGCGGCGTGGGTCTGGCCCCGTTCATCTTCCTGTCCGACCAGGCCACCGCCGCCGGTAGGAGCGTCCGGCTGATCTACGGCGAGCGCAGCGGGTCCCATGTCTTCGATCCTGAGCTGGTCAAGCGACTCACCGGCATGGAACCCGAGGTATGGACGGAGGACGGCTCGCTGGGCAGGCAGGGTCTGGTCACCCGTGGCATGGATCTGGAGGACGACTCGATTCTCCTGGCGTGCGGGCCGACCCCCATGCTGCAGGCGGTACGGAGCCTGGCTCACAAGCACGGGAAGCCGCTGCAGGTGTCGGTCGAGGAGTACATGGGGTGCGGCGTCGGCACCTGCCAGGGCTGCGTCGTTCCCGGCTCCGACGGACGCTGGATCAAGTCATGTCTGGAAGGACCCGTATTCGATGCGGAGGACCTGGCATGGCCGACCTGACCCAGCACCTGTTCGGCGTCGAATTCCAGGGTCCTGCGCTGCTGGCCTCCGGCACGTGCGGCTACGGCCAGGACTACGCGGACCTCATCCCGCTCGACCGACTGGGCGGCATCGTCACCAAGGCCGTGAGTCTCGAACCCCGGCGCGGCAACCCCCCGCACCGCGTGAGCGAGACACCTGGTGGCATGATCAACGCCATCGGTCTGGAGAACGTCGGCCTCAAGGCGTTCATTGCGGAAAAGCTGCCGTGGCTCCGGCAGAACCTCAGGCGGGCCCACGTGTTCGTGAACGTCGTGGGCTGGACCGAGGACGACTACGCGGGTGTCGTCGCGGGGCTGGATGGAGAGAACGGTTTCGTAGGATACGAAATCAACGTCTCCTGTCCGAACGTCAAGGGCGGGACGATGTTCGGCACCGACGAGCAGGCGCTGGCCTCACTGGTCTCCCGGTTGCGCGCGGAAACCGAGCGCCCGTTGATCGTGAAGCTCACGCCGAACGTGCCGGATGTGTGCGTTTACGCGCGCATCTGCGAGGAGTGCGGGGCCGACGGCTTGAGCGCGATCAACACGTTGCCGGGCATGCTGATCGACATCGAGCGGCGGCGACCGGTGATCGGCAACGTGAGCGGTGGGGTGAGCGGCCCTGCGATCCTCCCCATGGGGGTGTACGCGACCTGGAAGGCCGCGACGGCGACCTCGATCCCGGTCATGGGGATCGGCGGGATCCGCGACGGAGCGGACGCGATGCAGTACATCCTGGCCGGAGCGGCGCTGGTCCAGGTCGGAACCGCCTCGTTCGTCGATCCCTCCGCCTCGGTCAATGTCCAGCAGGGAATTGACGACTATCTGGATCGGCACGGCGTCGACCGTCTGACGGATCTTGTCGGTGCGCTGGAGCTGCCCGCGCGCTAACGACCGGCCCCAGCGTCATCTGCCCGACAGCTAGCGACCCTCCACGGCGATCCTCGCCGCCAGATTGCCCTCGCTCTCGGAGCACCGAGCGCGCTCGTTCGTGTGGCAGTAGAGCGTGCGGAGCGAGGCCAGCGGGAGCTCTTCCCAGTGGTCGTCCCCTTCGAAGATACCGGCCAGGGCCCCGGACACGGCTCCGATCCCGGCGCCGGCCGCCATACCCTGGAGGGCGGCGTCACCAGCGTCCAGCCACGGGTCCATGCCGCCTATGATTGCCCCGCTCGCGGCTCCCAGAGCGGCCCCCATCAAAGCGCCGATGGCTGCCTTCTCCAGCGCGGCTTTGGCCGAAGGGACACGACCCCGGTACAACTGCACGGAGAGAACGGACGCGGTGGAAATGGTCACAGCGGGATCGGATTCCTGCCAGGCCAGGAGCGTCAGAGCGCTCTCGTGAAAGGCGATCACCGCCCCCTGGATCCGTCGACCGTCGGCATCGGTTGCGCAGTCCCGGTCACTCTCAGGGGTTCGATCCCGAAGCGCCTCGGCCGAGCACGGATCTACCCACACGCGCACGAGAAGCTGCTCCTTCTGCATCGACTCCGGCGCGTGCTGCACCGTGATGCACCCCGCGCAGAGGATGGTCGCCGCCGCCAGCGCAGACCTCAGGTCTACACAGGATCCGCTGACTTTCATGGTCGCCTCCTTCCATCTCGTCGTGCACCCGGAGGGTAGGCTCTCACAGTCAAGAGAAGGTCAAGCGGCAGGGGACAGGGCGATGTCTCGGCCCACCTTGCGTCCCGTCGTTTGAGCCGCCAACCTGCCATTCCACGCACGTTAGAGAACCTCGGAGGACACGATGAGTTCTGGTCGGATTACACGGCTGGCCGGTTCAAACCGGGCCGTACGGAGCATCACACTGATTTCAGCCACCGTCTCCCTGCTGGTGATCTCCAACGCCGGTCGGTTGCACGCGCAGGCTATCGACGCTTCCCTCCTGGCGGGCATGCGGGCACGGGAAATCGGACCGGCCGGAATGAGCGGCAGGATCGCGGCGCTCGATGCGGTGGTGTCGCAGCCGGAGATAGTCTACGCGGGTGCGGCGACGGGCGGTCTGTGGAAGTCCACGAATCACGGGCTCACGTGGGAGCCGATCTTTGATGATCAGCCCGTGGCTTCGATCGGTGCGGTGGCGATCTTCCAGGACAGCCCCGACATCATCTGGGTCGGTACCGGGGAGGGGAATGTCCGCAACAGCGTGTCCGGCGGGAACGGCATCTACCGGTCGCTGGACGGGGGCAAGACGTGGAAACACCTGGGCCTCGAGGCCACCGAGCGGATCCACAAGATCGTTCTGCACCCGTCGGACCCCGACGTCGCATGGGCAGCGGCCCTGGGCCGGATGTGGGGAGAGAACCCGGAGCGGGGCGTCTACAAGACCACAGACGGCGGGCAGACGTGGGAGAAGATTCTCTACGTCGACCAGAAGACGGGAGCCGCGGATCTGATCGCGGATCCCACCAACCCCAACAAGCTGTTCGCTGCCATGTGGGAGTACCGGCGGTGGCCGTGGTTCTTCAACTCCGGCGGTCCCGGTTCGGGCCTCTACGTGACGCACGACGGGGGCGCCAATTGGAAGAGCCTGACAGAGAAGGACGGTCTGCCGTCGGGCCAGCTGGGCCGGATCGGCCTGGGGATCTCACGCTCGAACCCGGAGACCGTCTATGCGATCGTGGAAGCCGAGAAGAGCGCCGTGATCCGTTCCGATGACGGCGGGCTGACGTGGCGCAAGACCAACCAGGAGACCAACATCGCGCCGCGTCCATTCTACTACGCCAGGTTGTGGGTGGATCCGGAGCGGCCGGACCGGGTCTACAACGTGGCGTCACTGGTGACCGTCTCGGACGACGGCGGACGCACCTTCCGCCCTCTGATCACGTGGGACAAGGCGCACCCCGACCACCACGCGTTCTGGATCAACCCGAACGACGGCAATCACTTGATTACCGGCAACGACGGCGGTGTGTATTTCAGCGCCGACCGGGGCGACACATGGCGGTTCGCCCGCAACCTGCCGCTGGCCCAGTTCTACCACGTCCGTGTGGACATGGACACGCCGTACCACGTATACGGCGGTCTGCAGGACAACGGATCGTGGAAGGGACCCAGCCAGGTGTGGGAGAACGGCGGGATCCGCAATCACCACTGGGAGGAAGTGGCATTCGGCGACGGCTTCGACACCTCGCCCGACCCGGAGAACTCGGAGCGCGGGTACGCCATGAGCCAGGGCGGCAACCTGTACCGGTACGACATGGGAACCGGCGAGGTGACGGTAATCCGGCCGCCGCCACCGGACGTAGACACGGAGCTGCGGTTCAACTGGAACGCCGGTTTCGCCCAGGACCCATTCGACCCGGCGACCATCTACTACGGAAGCCAGTTCGTGCACCGGTCACCGGACCGTGGCAACACCTGGGAAGTCATTAGCCCGGACCTCACCACGGACAATCCGGAGTGGCAGAAGCAGGCGGAGAGCGGCGGCCTGACGCTGGACGTCACGAACGCCGAGAACTTCACGACCATCATCACCATCGCGCCGAGCCCGCTGCAGGAAGGCGTGCTGTGGGTGGGATCGGATGACGGCCGGCTTCACGTCACACAAGATGGCGGGGCGACCTGGACGAGCCTGGAGGACGGCGTGCCGGACGTTCCGGCCAACACGTGGATCCCGCACATCGAGCCTTCGCACTTCGATGCAGGGACGGCGTACGTGGTGTTCGACAATCACCGGCGCTCG
>JBDHIQ010000025.1:0-29831 GCA_039587395.1 Gemmatimonadota bacterium | reverse complement strand
GACTATCGCACCGGCACCGAGTGCCAGCAGAGCCAGGTAGCGCCACGCCACGAACGGGAACCACTCTTCGTACCGCACGCCCGCCGCGGCCAGGATCGCCAGCAGCGCGCCATTGGTCGGTGTGATCAGGTCGGTCAGTCCTCCGCCGTACTGGTAGGCGAGCACCGTCACCTGCCGGGAGAGTCCGAGCAGGTCCGAGAGCGGCACCAGCACCGGCATGGTAAGCACGGCCTGTCCGCTCACGCTGGGAACGGGGATGTGCACGGCAATCTGCGCCCCCATCATCCCCAGTGCCGACAGCGCCACCGGAAGACCCTCGATTGGCATGAACAGGGCGTGCACGATGGTGTCCACGATGAGTCCGTCCTCGAGCACCACGAAGATGGCACGCGCGAAACCTATGAGGAGGGCCGCGTACGCCATGGACCGAAACCCGCGGACGAACGCGTCCGAGGTGCCGCGAATCCCCAACCCTCCCACGATTCCCATGGCCGCGCCCATCAGGAAGAACAAACCGGACAGGTGGTTGAATCCCCACCCCAGGCCCAGGAGGCCGTAGACCAGGAAGGAGAACGAACCGGTTCCGATCGCGAAGATGATCCAATCGCGCCAGCCGATTGCGTCGCCTGCTTCGCCCTCGACTTCCTCCGGCTCGACCCGCGTGCGGTTCGCGTGTCGCATGGTCGTGGCGATCCACAGCGTGAGCGCGATGGCCAGAAAGACCGAGCGAAACAGACCGCCCGAGAGCAGCGGAAGCTCGGCCAGCTTCTGGGCGATGCCGACCTGAAACGGGTTGATCGGGCTGAACGCGGAGCCGACCATCGCAGGGCCGGCGCTGATCGCCACCGCCGTGAGCGGCGTGTAGCCCAGGCGCCGCGTCAGGATGAGGAGCGCCGGAGCAAGCGCGATCACCTCCTCCTGGAGGTTCTCGATCACACCGCCCGTGGCAAAGGCCAGAGAGACGATGGGGATCACCAGCATCTCCCGGTGACCGAACGCTCCGACCAGCCAGTCGATACCCCGCCCTAGCGCTCCGGTCTGCTCGAACACGGCGATCGCACCGCCGATCAGGAACACCAGGAAGATGATCTCTCCGGCGTTCACCAGGCCTCGCGGGATCGCGACCATGGCTTCGAACAGGTTGACGGGCTGTCGTTCGACGGTGTGGTAGGTGCCCGGCACCACCACGCTGCGGCCGGTCACCGGATCATCGCGGCGATCGAACTGGCCTGCGGGTAGGACGTAGCTCATCGCGGCGCCGATGAGGATGAAGCCAACGAGCAGTGCGAGCGGGTGAGGGAAGCGCGAGCGCTTGATCAGTCCCTCGACTCGTCCGGACTGGTCGTGATCGGCGGACGCCGGGCCACGAGCATCCACTGCTGCCTTCGTCTCCCGCGGTCTCCGCTGGCGTCCGTGAAGTTGTCGTCGCGCGACAGGATCTCGAACCCGGCCTCCCGCAACTCGGTTTCCACCAGCTCTACCGCGATGGTATGAGCCGAGGTTTGAGACCGACGAGGCGCCTCCGGGTCCGAGGGCTGGAAATCGAGCAGGACGAGGCGTCCGCCCGGTTTGAGTGATCGCAGGAATCCGCCGAGCATCCCAGTGAAAGCCCACATCTCGTGATACGAGTCCACCACCAGAATGGCGTCCAGCGAATCCGCCGGCAGAAGCGGGTCGTCGACATTTCCCTCGATGATCTCGACGTTGGTCAGGCTGTCGCTCTCCAGAAGCCCGCGGAGCCGTCGCAGGTCACCCGCGTCGATCTCGACCGCGAAGACCCGACCCGTCTCCCCGACTCTCTCCGCCAGCCGGAACGTAAAGTACCCTTGCCCCGCGCCCACGTCGGCAATGACGGCGGCCTCGCGTGCGCCCACCGCCTCCATTACCTCGGGTGCGCGCTGCCACTCCGCCCGGCGTCCCTCACGCTGGCCCTGCAAGGTCGTGGGAAACGACAACGCAGCGAGGAGGACAGCCAGGGATACCAGGGCCCACTGGCCCACTCGGCGCTCGCGTATCTGTTCAACCAGGTCAGGCATGTGATCGCGCCAGGCGACGGGAAGTTCGTACGATGTTCTCGATGACCGCACTGAACATAGTGCGACGGCTTCGCTTGGACAGCGGTCCTGCATTCCGAGTCCATACCCCGAAACGCTGGCCGCAGAACTGACTTGGTGCCTAGTTTGTGCTAGCAAGACCTGCATAGGGGAGGTCCATGTCCGGCATACGGCAGCTGATCCAGGAGATTCATCGCCGCTCCCTCTGGCAGGTGCTCGGCATCTACATCGCCGGATCCTGGCTGGCCCTTCAGGCCGCGGATACGCTCACGGCAAGCATGGGTCTTCCGGACTGGGTACCACAGCTTGCGCTCGTTCTTCTGTTGGTTCTCCTCCCAGTCGTGCTGGCAACGGCATTCGTGCAGGAAGGCGCGCGGCCGGCTGACAGAAAGCGAGAGTCGGAAGGAGCCGCTGCAGAGGTTGACGTGCAGTCCGGGAGCGCACTTGAAGGCGCAGTCGAGACGGATAGACGGCTCCCGCCAGAGCAGGCGGGATTTCATTTCCGCCTGTTTACCTGGCACAACGCGCTCCTGGCTGCGGCCGGAGCGTTCGCGGTTCTCGGCGCGGGGACCAGCGGGTACGTGGCATCGCGCGCTCTGGGGATCGGCCCGGCCGCGACCCTCATCTCGCGCGGCGTGCTGGAAGAACGCGACAAGCTCGTGCTCACCGACTTCGAGAACGCGACCCGGGATTCCCTGCTTGGGGATGCGGTCACGGAGTTGCTGCGCATAGACCTGCTGCAATCGCCGACCATCGATCTTGTCGAGGCTCCCCAGATCGCCGGCGTACTGCAGCGTATGGAGCGAGATCCGTCGGAGACTCTGACCGAGGAGCTGGGGCTGGAGCTAGCGCGGCGCGAAGGCATCAAGGCGTTGATTGCCGGTGAGGTGCGATCCGTCGGCATTGGCTACGTGCTAGCCGCGCGACTCCTCGATGCCGGCACGGGCGAGACACTGGTCCCGTTACGGGTTACTGCCAGCGACTCGACGAAACTGATGCCGGCTATGGACCGCCTTTCCCGGCAACTGCGGGAACGGGTCGGCGAGTCTCTGCGGAGCATCCAGGCGGCCGAACCGCTCGCCAACGTGTCTACTGGTTCGCTTGCCGCTCTCCGGAAGTACACCCAGGCTCTGCGCGCGGACGACCGGGAGGGTGATTGGGTGAAGGCGGCTGCGCTTTACGATGAAGCCATCACTCTTGACTCGACCTTTGCCATGGCCCACCGCAAGCTGGGGATCTCAGGTCGGATCTCACGTGCGCGACAAGTAGAGGCACTGACCCGGGCATATGAGCTCCGCGACCGACTGGTGGAACGAGAGCGCCTGATGGCGGAAGGCTCGTACCACGCCAACGTAAGCGGCGACTGGGATCGGGCGATCCAGGCGTACCAGTCTCTGCTGGCCGCTCACCCGGACGAGGTCGACGCGCTGAACAACCTTTCTGTCTTGATGAGCGATACGGGTGAGCTAGAAACGGCGGTGCGTCTCCTCCGCCGGGCCATCGAGGTCGGACCCGCCAACCAGACGCACTACACGAATCTCGTTCTCTACCTGGCCGATCTGGGGAAGATCGACGAGACGGAGGCAGTGCTGCGAGAAGGGCTGGCGCGCTTCCCTGACAACATGATCATGCGCTTCTGGCGAGTGGGCGGGGCCACGATGCTCGGCGAATACGATGTGGCTGACTCTCTGCTGACGGAGACCCTGCGCGAGTTCGGAGCCAGCCCCAACGCTCAGATCACGGCACTTCGATTCGGGATGTTGACGGATGCGGCCAGGGGGCAGCTCGTCAAAGCCGAAGCGAAGTCACGGGATCTCCAGGCGGTGACCGGCAGACTGGGACTATGGGGCCTGGTATACGGCGCGGCCCTCAATCGCGGCGAATGGTCCATCTGGGCCAGGGGCAGCGCCGAACTGGGAACGGCCGAGGCCGAGGCTGTGCTAGCAGAGTACCCACTGGCAGAAATCGACCCGCTCGACCGCCCCTATCTGGATCTCGCCATCTTCTTCGGACACGCCGGCAACGCGGAGCGTGCGGCGGCCTTCCTTCGGGAGTATGAGGCTGAGGTTCCGACCGAGTTTCGCGGTGGTGGTGGGTGGATGGAGCAGTACACGAGGGCGCAAGGAGTTGTCGCCCTGGCCAGGGGGAACCTGCCGGAAGCGATTCGGAGCTTGGAAGAGGCCAAGAAGCGGGCAACGACAGGCAGCCGGCTCCAGGCCCTGTCGGAGCTGGCCCTGGTCTACGATCGCGCCGGTGACAAGGAAGCCGCGATCACAGCGTTCGAGGCCTACCTGGAACGGCCGTGGGCCACGCGGATCCTCGGGGACCATATGAAGCGCGCCTACTTCCTGGAGCGCCTGGCCCAGCTCTACGATGAACAGGGCGATCTCGGGAATGCCGCTGTGGGCCAATGCCGACGAAGACCTCCAGCCGCGTGTCCGGGATGCACAGGCGCGTCTGGAGGAGATAGTCCGGGAGCGCGGGTGAATCCGGCGACCAACAGAGCGCGCTGGTTCAAGCGACGCGGGGAACTGCTCGGAGTAGTTCTTCTGTCGAGCCTACTCGCCACCGGGTGCGCACCGGAGGCCTACGAAGGACCTCCGAATATCGTGCTCCTCTTCGCCGACGACCTGGGGTACGGCGACCTCGGTGCGTACGGCGCGCGGGGCTACGAGACTCCCAACCTGGACCAGCTCGCGGCCGACGGGATCAGGCTCACGAGCTTCTATGTGCCCGTCGCGGCCTGCACGGCGTCCCGCGCGGCGCTGATGACCGGTTCGTACCCTGAGCGGATCGGCTTTCAGAGCGCGATGGGTCCTCGCTCCACCGTAGGGCTGAACCCCGACGAGTGGACCGTAGCAGAGCTCCTGAAGGGCCAGGGCTACGCTACGGCGGCGGTAGGGAAGTGGCACCTCGGCGACCATCCGGTCTTTCTCCCCACGAACCACGGGTTCGACAGCTACTTCGGTCTTCCGTACTCCAACGACATGAGCCCGGACCCGGACAACAACCCGCGCCGGCGGGCGCGGAGACACCCGCCGTTGCCACTGATTCGTGACACGCTCATCGTTGAACGCGAGCCGGACCAGACGATGCTGACCCGCCGGTATACGGATGAGGCCGTCGCCTTCATCGAATCGCGCGCCGACCGTCCGTTCTTCCTCTACCTGGCGTACTCCTTCCCACATGTGCCCCTGCACGCGTCCGACAGCTTTCGAGGCACCACGCAGCGTGGTCTGTTTGGCGATGTGCTCGAGGAGATCGACTGGTCGGTTGGGGAAGTGCTGGCGGCCCTGGATCGGCGGGGTCTCTCGGACAGGACCCTGGTGCTGTTCACGTCGGACAACGGACCATGGCTGGTGATGGGGGATCATGCCGGGTCCACCGCCGGACTTCGGGAGGGGAAGGCTACCTCCTTCGAGGGTGGCCACAGGATGCCGGCCATTGCGCGCTGGCCCGGCCGGATACCTGCCGGGACGACCTCCGACGCGCTGGCGACGACCATGGACATCCTCCCGACCGTCGCTCGCCTCGCCGGATCGTCCATGCCGGACAGCGTGAAGATCGACGGGTACGACATCTGGCCGATTCTGGCCGGCCAGTCCGCTGCGCTCAGCCCCTACGAGCGCTTCTTCTACTACAGCGCGGGGCAACTACAGGCGGTGCGAAGCGGTCGCTGGAAGCTGCACGTCCCGCACGCGTACGCGACGCTGGTCGGCGGCAGAGCGGGCGCGGGCGGAATGCCCGGAGAGTACGCCACTGCACAGATCGAGCTGTCGCTGTTCGACCTCGAGGCGGATCCGGGGGAGACCAGGAGCGTGGCCGATCAGAACCCGGAGGTGGTGGCGCGGCTACTCGGACTGGTGGAGGAGGGACGTCGGGATCTCGGCGACCGGCTCACGGGCGTGGAGGGTAGCGGCGTGCGACCACGGGGCCGAGTGAACGCACCGTGGTCCGAGCAGGTGACCGGCGGCGGAGGCTGATCCGGCAGCCGAGGCTGACGCCGTGCCGGCGGAGCGGCCGGGCTAAGCCGTTTCGTCCCCGTGCCGGATGCGATCGAACGGCTGAATCACCGATGAGCAGATGTTGGCCAGGTGAGCGCCAATCCGCCGAAAGATCTTGGCGGCGGCGGCGTACACGATGGCCATGTCGGCAGTCAGATCGCTCTCCGCCACGCGTTCCGTGAAGGCTGTGAGCTTGGGCTTCAGCTCGCGGTGCGTGTCGATCACCTTCATAGCGAGCTCGGAGTCATCATTCCGAAACGCCTGTTCGGTGGCCTCGAACATCTTCGGGAGCATCTGAGAGTGCTCGAGAAGCTCTTCCGCAAACGGGCCGGAGCGGGGCCGCTTGGCAAATCGAACCAGCTCGGCCAGGCCACGCGCGAAGTCACCGATACGCTCGGCGTCCTGAACCATGCTGACCAGGATGAGGCTGGCGACCAGGTCCTGTCTGGGATTCACGGCCAGGTGCTGAAGGATCGTGCGACGGACCATCCGCTCGCTTTCATCCACCACATCGTCCATGCTCTCGAAGTCTACGTCCAACTCCGCGTTCTCCAGGAGAACGGCCACGGACAGCTCCAGCATCTTTGCTGACTGCTGCAGCATGACGGTTACGTCGTCGAAAGCCGAATCGACCAGCGTTGACCGGTCATCTGAACCGAACAGTCCCTTCAACATCTGTACTCCCTAAGCAAGTGGCCTCGATCAGAGCGTGCCGGTGAGCAGCAGCAACAGTATCGGTAGCCCGTAGAACATCATCAGTATATACACCACGGCCAGCACTCTTCTCCTGCTTCCCAGGTGGCCCAGTGCCCGCGCCAGCCGGAGCGGGATCTGCCTGACCGGCTTCGGCACGTAGATGAGTAGCGCGCCGCAGATGTTGAACAGGAAGTGGGAGAAAGCAACTGTTACGGCTGCCGGACTTCCGGTGCTCAGAGCGGCAAGCATGGCCGTGATAGTGGTCCCGATATTGGCGCCGATGGTGTACGGGAAGACCTGCTCCAGCGTGACGATGCCGGCGCCCACGAGAGGTATCATCACGGAAGTAGTGATCGAGCTGCTCTGCACCATCACCGTCATGACTACGCCGGCAAGAACCGCGGCAACGGCCGACCGAAACAGTGTTTTGTGGAGAACGGACTCAGCCTGCGCCGTCATGATCGCCTTCAGTAGATCGACCAGCAGCTTGAGGCCCGCGATGAGCAGCACGATCCCGACCACAAGAACCAGCCAACCCACTTCGCCGAGCAGTCCTGATACCCACTCCGCCGCCGGTCTTACGACGGCCCGCAGCGGGTTGAACAGCTTGATGCCACCCACCCCTTCCAGCACTTGCGTCAGCGCCTCCGACGCGGTGGACAGGAAGCCGGTGGCCACCTGGAGCGGCAGCAGTACCAACACCGCCAACCAGTTGAAGAAGTCGTGGACGGTGGCGCCCGCCAGCGCTCGCTGAAACTCCTCGCGACGCGTCACGTGGCCCATGGAAACCAGCGTGTTCGTGACGGAGGTGCCTATGTTGGCGCCCATGATGATCGGAATGGCGCCATCAATGGTCAGCGCTCCGGCAGCGACGAGGCCAACCACCATGGATGTCGTCGTCGAAGAGCTTTGCACCAGAGTGGTGGCGAGGATCCCGATGAACAGGCCGACCAGCGGATTGGATGTTCGCTCGACCAGCGTCTCGGCAAAGCCGCGGCCGAACAGTTTGAAAGCCAGCCCCATCAGGTCGAGGCCGATGAAGAAGACATAGAGAATCGCGAACAGCGCCAGGACCTGCACCAGTAAGCGGTTGCGACCCGACATCAGAAGTGCCGTTCCATGACGGGCTTCAACACGCTAGCGAACATAGCGTTGTCATCCAGACAGAGTGTTGCGAAGGCCCTGGTAGGCCATGACGGCGAACCGGCCGGACTGTGGTCATGTCGGCGGTCTGCGTGCCGTTTCCGTGCTGTTCCCGTGCTGTTCCCCATCTCCCCGGAAGTGCACGTGTTTGACTGGCGAACCTAGTTCTTCCTGTTGATGGAGGTGTTGCATGTCTCGACGTATTCTCTCCACCCTTACTCTTGCTCTGGTTTTAGTGGCGGCGGCCTCGTCGGCCCACGCGCAGGCCGACAAGATCAAGAGCGCCGAAACTGCCGGCCCGGAGTCGCTCGCGAAGCACGCTACGGTCATGGATTGGGACGGCACGATCATTCGAGAGGGCTCAAACGGTTGGACCTGCTTGCCGGATCGCCCGGACACACCCGGAATGGACTCATGGTGTGTGAACGAGCCGTGGCTCAGCTTCGTCCATGCCTATGTGAACAAGACGGAGCCCGAGTACGACAAGGTCGGGATCGCGTACATGCTGGCCGGTGACACGGGAACCAGTAATATCGATCCGTACGCGACCGAGAAGACCGCGGACAATCAATGGGTCGAGGGTCTCGGTGCCCACATCATGCTGTTGGTGCCGGATCTTTCGTCGTTCGCCAACCTCTCCAGCGATCCAAACAACGGCGGGCCGTGGATCATGTGGCCGGACACGCCGCTGGCCCACATCATGGTGCCGATCGACAGCTATCCGCCGAAATAGACGGAAGCCGGCGATGGATCCACGGGAGGCGAGCTGCTGAAAGCCCCCGAAGAGAAGAGCCCCGGGGGTACCTCCCCGGGGCTCTTCTGCATCTGACGCGGTTTCTTGAACCGGGAGCGGCTTGACGGCGTTGCTCCAGTTCGGTGCAGACTCAGCCGCCCACGGCAATTACGTTCGGCAGCCCTCTTTCCTGCAGCAGGCGGTTGAAGTTGACCAGGCCTGTCTCCAGGATCCGATTGACCTCGGCTTCATAGCCTCGGAAACGGTCCTTGAGCAGCGCGTGCACCTCGCGCTCCGAATCCGTCGGGCCAAAATCGGCAACGGCTACGCCGCTTGCCAGGTGATTCAGCTTGCCAACGTGCATGGCGGGCCAGCGGATGGCGTCCTGTCCCGTGCCAGTAAGCTTGAGCTGGAGCAACTCCTGCTCGACGGCTAGCAGCTCTGCGTCCAGCGCATCGGCAGCCTCCACGATCTCCTCCGCGTCGCCCTGGTCGAGCAGGATCGCCTTCTGATCGTAAAGCTGACGGCGAACCCATTCGATTCTGTTCACCAGCTCTGCAGCGGCGTTCATGTCCTCGCGCAGACCCTGCATCATCTCGGTCTGTGCGGTAATGTCGGCCGGCGTGCCCTCCGAGTTTGGATCCTTCAGGACCTCCAGCGGCTGCGTGAATGTCTGGTCGTTGACGCTCAGGGCCACAGTGTAGGTGCCAGGCGGGACCAGGACGGATATCCGTCCGGTCGGGGCAGGGCGCCACCGTTCATCTCCCAGCTGTACCCAGTCGGCATGCAGCGGCTTGGTGCGCAGCTTGATCTGGGTAGACGGCTCGCCGCGCAGGTTCCACCACACCCGGTTGATCCCGGCGGAAGCGGAGCCACTCAGGGTTCGAACGGTGTCTCCCGCAGCATCGAGAACGTGCAGCTGGAGGGCACCTTCCGGTTTCTCGGCCAGCCAGTAGCTGAGTGCCGCCCCGTACGGAGGATTCTGTCCGGCCGACGGATCCTGCCAGTGCTGCTCAGGAGGGGTGATTGGCTGGAAGCGATACGCCTGACGCGGCTCGAACAGGTGCGCCGCCGCGTCCATGACTTCCGGTGTCAGCTGTTGCAACGGGGACAGATCGTCCAGGATCCAGAAACCACGCCCGTAGGTGCCAAGCACCAGATCGTTGAAGTGCTCCTGCACGGCAATCCAGTACATGGGCGTGTGCGGAAGGTTGGTGTGCAGAGACTGCCAATTCGCACCGTCGTCGAAGGAGATGTACAGGGCATTCTCGGTTCCTGCGTAGAGGAGACCGGGCCGCACGGGGTCTTCGCGGATGTTGCGAGCATAGCTGAGCGGGCTGAGCGGTATCCCGGCGGTGATCTTCGTCCAGCTCTCCCCGAAGTCCTCCGTCTTGTAGATGAACG
This sequence comes from Gemmatimonadota bacterium, assembly GCA_039587395.1. Lineage (GTDB taxonomy): Bacteria > Gemmatimonadota > Gemmatimonadetes > Palauibacterales > Palauibacteraceae > JBDHIQ01. The sequence goes on along the minus strand of JBDHIQ010000025.1, from coordinate 19,797 downwards.
GGTCGAAATTCCCGACCTGGTGAAAGTCGATGGTGACGTACGCTTTTCCGGCATCCCACTTCGAGGCGTTGATGTTCCGCACGGTTCCCAGCGGCGGGAGCCCGGGAATGTTGCCGGTCACGTTGTCCCACGTGTCGCCGCCATCGCGGCTCACGTGTACCAGGCCGTCGTTCGAGCCGGCCCAGAACACGCCCTGCTGAGCAGGGGACTCGTCGAACGCGTAGATCACACAGCAGTACTCGACGCCGATGTTGTCTGGCGTGAGACCGCCCGAGATTCCCTGCTTGCTCTTGTCATTGGTCGTGAGGTCCGGGCTGATCACCTCCCAGCTCTGACCGCCGTCGGTTGTGCGGTGCACGTGCTGGCTGGTCACGAAGACCATGTTGTTGTCGTGAGGGGAGATCAGCAGCGGGAACGTCCACTGAAAGCGGTACTTCAACTCCTCCGCCGGCCAGCCGCCGGTGCTCTCGGGCCACACCTCGGTCTGGAAGAACTGTCGGGTCTTTTCGTTATAGCGCACCACGATTCCGCCTCGCGCGCCGGTACCCGAGGCGCTGGACCAGACGATGTCCGGGTTCAGCGGGTCCGGTGTGGCGAAGCCGCTTTCGCCGCCACCCACCTCGTGCCACATGCCACGCGGAATTCCCATGTCGAAGAACCCACCCATGAACGCGCGGCTGGGGCCGCGATAGGAGGGGCCGTCCTGGCGGTTGCCCAGAACGTTGTACGGGACGTGATTGTCAACGGTCACGTGGTACATCTGTGCCACCGGAAGCTGCTGGCGAAGCCACGATTTGCCACGGTTCCAGGAAATCGACAGCCCGCCATCGTGGCCCGAGATCATCCTGTCTCCATTGGTCGGATCAATCCACATGTCGTGGTGGTCATAGCCCGGGGCTTCGAGCGCCGTCAGAGGGCCAAAGCCCGGGAAGCCCGCGCCTTCCGACGTCAGGCCCCCGTCCAGGCTGTAGCTCAGGTTGGCGGCGTGGAAGTACACCTCGTCCGCATCATCCGGAGAGACGTCACAGCGCGAGTAGTAGTGGGTGCGGCCGGCCAGGTCACGGTCCGGATTGATCATGCGCCAGGTCGCGCCGCCGTCATCGGACCGCCACAGCTCCCCGGTCTCCGTCTCCTCGCCGTGCCACGGCACGCCGTCACCGGTCTCGATGAGAGCGTAGATGCGGTCCGAGTCCTCGGGGGACATGCAGAGGGCGACCTTGCCGACAGGACCGGTCGGAAGCCCGTGGCCCTCCAGGCGGGTCCACGTGTCGCCTCCATCCCTCGACACGAAGATTCCGCTGCCCGGGCCGCCGCTCTCGCGTCCCCACGTGCGGATCCACACCTGCCACATCCCAGCGAACAGGATCCGCGGGTTGTTCGGGTCCATGGCCAGGTCCGAGGCACCCGTCTCCTGGTCCACGAACAGGACGTGCTCCCAGGTTTCGCCGCCGTCGGTCGTGCGGAACACCCCGCGCTCCGACTGCGCGCTGTATCCGTGGCCCAGGGCCGCGACGAAGACGATATCCGGGTCGGTGGGGTGGACGATCACTCGCGAAATCCGACCCGTACCCTCCAGACCCATGTGCTCCCAGGAGCCACCAGCGTCGGTGGACTTCCAGACCCCGTTGCCGATCGAGACGTTGGAGCGGATGAACGGCTCGCCCGTCCCCGCCCAGACGATGTTGGGATCGGAGGCGGCGACAGCCAGGGCACCGATGGCATGCACCGGCTGGTCGTCGAACACGGGTTCCCATTTGAGCCCGCCATCCTCTGTCTTCCAGATGCCCCCCGATGCGGCGCCCACGTAATAGACCAGTGGGTCTCCGGTCACTCCGTGGACGGCAACAAATCGATTGCCGACAGGACCGATGTGCCGGTACTGGAGCTGATCGATCATCTCTTTGTTGATCTCCTGGGCCAGGGCGCTTGCCGGGGCCAGGAACAGAGAGACCACGAGGATGGAAAGAACCGAGAGAATGGTGCGGCTGGCGAGCCGAGATGACGTGGACATCTGCGTTTCTCCTGGAAGCCTGGAGGGAGTCAGGACTGCTATCGTGGATGCGGCAACATACGACCACGCATCCGCATGCCTCAACGGCTGGCAACAAGCACAGACCGCCGGCATCTGGTTGCTCCACGTGCCTTGCCTCACAATGTTCCGCCAAACCCGGGACCCTGCGTCCCGCCGACCCGGCACCTGCAAACGGAGTCCTCATGTCGCAGCGCTCTTCGCTACTACCGCCGCCGAACCAGATCAAGCACCTGATTCGAGTCCAGTTTCTCTGGACGGCTGCGCTGGCCGTTGGGTGTGCCGCTCCCGGGGCCGCCCAGGAAGACGTAGCCGAAGAGACGCGAATCATGATCGACAGGCTCGGCCTCGTGGAGGCCGGGCAGCCGGTGCGCGAACGGCCGGGCTGGCGGGTGCCGCAGCGGATCCTGGTTGCCGGTGATGCGGAGTGGGTTCAATGGCTGCAGCCCGCGGCCCCGGGCGTCGAGCTGGTGCCGGTGGCCGATGATGAAGAGGCCATTCGCCTGGCCGCCGGTGCGGACGCTCTGCTGGGCCGCTTCTGCTACGAGGAGATCCTGCAGGCAGGCCAGGATGTTCGGTGGATCCAGTACCCCTCGGCAGGCGTTGCCCGGTGTGTGTCCAGCTCCGCCCTGCGTGAGCGCGATATCCTGCTCACCAACGCACAACGACTGTACGGGCCGGAGATAGCCGAACACGTACTCGCATTCCTGTTCTACTTTTCCCGGGGCCTCTACCGATACGTTCCTGAACAACAGCAGGCGCACTGGAATCGCGACGTCGTTCCGACCGGCCAGCTCTGGGAGTTGGAAGGCAAGACCATGCTCGTGCTGGGCCTGGGGGGGATCGGGACCGAGGTGGCGCGTCGCGCGGCCGCCCTCGGGATGAGGGTGATCGCCACCCGACGCAGCTCCCGAGACGGTCCGACCTACGTGGATTATGTGGGACTCTCGGGAGAAGCAGCAGACCTGGCACAGCAGGCCGACGTGGTGGTGAATGCGCTGCCCTTCACGGAGGAGACGGCCGGCGTGATCGATGCCGCGTTCCTCAGCGAGATGAAGTCTACGGCATTCTTCATCAACGTTGGTCGGGGCGGCACCGTGGTGACGGATGACCTGATCCGGGCGTTGCGCGAAGGCCAGATCGCCGGGGCTGGATTGGACGTCACGGACCCCGAACCGCTACCGGACGGTCACCCACTGTGGTCCGCGCCCAACGTGCTCATCACACCGCACATTTCGGGCGGATCCGACCTGCGTCTCAGACGGAGGGACCTGCTCTTCAGGGAGAACCTGCGCCGCTACGTGGCCGGAGAGCGGATGCTTTCGGTCGTGGATGTGGAGCGGGGATACTGAGGGGTGGACCAGTTCCCGACACTCAACGGGGACAGGACACGTACGCTGGTGTAGGGAAAGGAAAGCCTGCCGGGCCGACGTGCGCTGTCGAACCGGAATACGGGCCATCGAAAACTCAACTAACGGGAGTCCAGGCTCGAACATGAACCCGTCACGGAACCTGTTTCTGGCCATTCTCGTCGCGCTGTTCGCGTTCGTCTATTTCACGTTCCTGACGGACGACGGGCCGGATCATATTCCGACTCCGGCCGAGACCGTGCGCACCTGGATCTCCGATTACGAGTTACTGTCGGCAGGACAACAGGCCGAGGCTCTGGCCAGCGCGGTCTCGATCCAGCAGCGACACAGCGCCCGTCTGTTCGGGATTCCGCAAGTTGCGGCGACAGCGGTCGGTCTGAGCGAGCGAGGCGGGCTGGCCATCCAGGTGTACGCGGCGGACGGGCCCGATCTGGCGTTGATGCCGCCTGTTCTGGAAGGAATTCCCGTGGTAGTGCGGGAGGCCGGGCCGTTCTATGCGCTCCAGGGTCTGGAAGCGGGCGCCGAGCCACAGTCCGAGGGGTCCCAGGTTGTGCGCACGGGCCGGTTTGAGCGCCCCGTGCCAATCGGCATCTCCACCGGCCACAAGAACAGCACGGCCGGAACCATCGGTGCGCTGGTCACGGACGGAGAGGTCCGGTACGCGCTCAGCAACTACCACGTGTTTGCGGCCGGGCCGGATGCACGCGTGGGAGACAACCTGATGCAGCCGGGGGTCTACGATGGCGGCGCGGACCCCGATGACGTGATCGGTACGCTGGCGGCTTTTCAACCCATCAAGTTCTCGATGACCGCCGCCAACCGGATCGACGCGGCGATCGCGCGGACCGACCAGGTTGACTCGCGAACACCATCCGATGGGTACGGGGCGCCCCAGACGGTCACCGTAGCGGCGCGTCCCGGAATGAAGGTCAAGAAGTACGGTCGGACTACGGGGCTGACGTTTGGGCGCGTGGATGGTGTAAACGCAACCGTTAACGTGCGTTACAAGAATGAAGCTCAGACAGCCCGCTTCACGGGACAGATCATCGTCTGCTGCTCCACCAGCGCAGGAGGTGACTCGGGTTCGTTGATCGTAACCGATGATACCACGGATCGGGGCGCCTCCGGATCCAACGATCGCAAACCTGTCGGGTTGCTGTTCGCGGGCGATGGATTCTTCACCATGGCCAATCCGATTGACGAAGTGCTGAGCGCCTTCAAGGTGACCATCGTCGGCGATCGGTAGCGCTCCTCTCAGCGCCCCGGACCGCTACAGCTGTCTCTGGATCCGAGGTGATCCTGGTCCTGGTCTAGTCCTGGCCGTGCCCGGGCCTTTGTCCGGCCGGATTACCCAGCCAGCCCTGGAGCACGACCCTCCACTCCTTGATGCCGCCGTCGCCGACCATCACGCGGGCATCGCTCAGCTTGGCCGACTCCAGTTGCGGCAGGATGTCTGCCACGCGGTCGATGGCCCGCTGAATCGCGTCCTCGAGTCCCTGGGTCGATGAGCCCTTGAGTTCTATTCTCCCGGTACGCGAGGCCAGCACGACGCCCTCCCCGGATGTGGTGGTGGACAGGAACCGGGCATGCGCCTTACGGGCGCCTTCCTCGTAGATGGTCTGGGCGACTTCCTCGGCCAGCTGCAGTTCGGCCCTCAACCCGGACAGGAAGCGCTTCTCTTCCTCGTCCAGCTTGTAGTCCCGTAACACGTCCCCTATCGCCTCGCCGTAGACGGAGCGCGCGACCTCATCCTGGAGTTGAGCGGTGTCCGTTTCATCCAGGCGCAGGAGGATCTGCAGGTGGGCCAGGTCGGCGCTCTCCTCATCGCTCAGTGCGCAGTCAACAAAGCAGTATTCCAGAAAGCGCTTGTAGAAGCTGCGGGCGGGTGCCCGCATGCCCCCGTCGATCTCCACCCCGTAGGAGGCGCACAGCTCCTGGACCTGCTCTGCGCTGACATCGCGCAGCGACGCCGCGCCGGCGAACAGGGATTCGAGTTCCTTGACGGCCTGACTCCTGCCTCGTGAGCCGAGGACTCTCGAAATGACTCCACCTTCGGACTCGGTACGGCGCTCAAACGGCTCTGCCACGACCTGCACTCCGGGCTTCGGGTAACGGACGGGTTGACGGCGCCAAGCTGGGCTCGCGAGGATCTGTGGGCAAGCAGCGCCGGTTCGCACGGCCCCGAGTGTGGATTCGCGCTAGTCCTGTCACGGAGCGATCTTCACAAATGGAAACACCCATGGATGGCCCTGCGGACAGCCGGTTTGAACGTGTGGCGGACGGCCCGTCCGGAGCCCCATCGGATGCCGCTTTGCCCGACCCGCAGCGCCGGCTGAGCCGAGAGGCATGGGCTGCTCTGGCCTACTTCGCGGCCTACCTGGCCTACCTCTTCTGGAATCCGGAGTCCGAGCTGGCGCACTGGCTGACGCTGGTGATCCTCCCACTGCTCCTCATCGTAATGCTACGGCGCGGGCGTGATCCGGCACAGATCCTCGCCTCGTTCGGCCTAAGGCGCGGAAATCTGAAGCAGGGACTCGGTTGGGCCATCGGCCTGGGCCTGTTGATCGGCGTCTTCCAACTGTATCAGGGCAGGGCGGCCGCCGAAGCCTGGGAGCTGGTGCGCACCGGCCGGGTGCTCTACATGTTCCCGCTCGCGTTCGTCCTCATGATGTTGACGGCGGGATTCACGGAGGAGTTCTTCTTTCGCGGCTTTCTCCAGACGCGACTCGAAGCGCTGGTCGGATCACGTTGGCTGGCCATCGTGCCCACGACCCTCCTGTTCGGGATCTACCACCTGCCATACGCGTACCTGAATCCGAACTGGCCGTCTGCGGGAGACTGGGGAGCAGCCTGGCAGGCAGCCATGACCAACGGTGTGCTGGGCGGAATATTCCTGGGGGTGCTGTACGCCGCCACCCGCCGCAACCTCATTGCCTGCATCGTGCTTCACGCCCTCATCAATTCCGTACTGGCCATGACGCTGATCCAGTTCGCGAGCGGCTGAGAGCGCGGTCGCAAGAAGAAGAGAGCCAAAACCACCAACGCACCAGACTCGTAGGGCGCGAGGGGCAGCAGATCGCATTAGGTTGGTGCGATCAACCGCCCATCACGGAGGGAAGACATGGAGAGGTACGTCGCGTATTGCAGCGAGTGCAACGCGAGCGTGGTAGTTCAGTGGGACAGCGAGAGCGATGAGCCGCTCGATCCGTCAAAGGTCGAGTGCCTCGAGGTGGTTGCCTCCTGCCAGGCGGTAGGCTGTCCGCTGACCGATGCCTCCGCCTCCGAGCTGATGGACCTACTGGAGTTTCTCCCTTCCGGAGCCGAGGGTGGCAAGCCACGCGGGCTGGAGGAATCCGAAAAGATCGTCTCCAAGGCGCGCGCCACGTCGATGCGGCTGCAGCTCCCCAAGGACGAAGACTGACTGCGGCCCGACTGAGTAGCCATGTTCAAGTTTGGTGACTTGACCCGGGAGATCCACCGACGCTCCCTCTGGCAAGTGCTGGGGGCCTATTTGGCTGTGGGGTGGATCGCGCTCCAGGTGATAGAAGTCCTGATGGGTACCATCGGCCTACCGGCCTGGGTGCCTGTCGTCACTCTGATCATCCTCCTGTTCGGGCTGCCGATTGTCCTGGCGACGGCCTTCATTCAGGAAGGGTTTCGCCGACGGAGCGAGTCCAGGGATTCCGACGCCGATCCCTGGGGCCAGGCCGGAGAGCCCGAGGCTGCAGCCCGACCCGGCGAGGGACCCGACCATGCCGCGGTTCGTGAAGAAGCTGCCCACCACAAGCTGTTCACCTGGCGAAACGCACTGGTTGCCGGAGTGATGGCGTTCGCCCTGATGGGAGCCGGTACAGCGGCCTACATGGCCATGCGATCCATGGGCATCGGGCCCGCCGGAACCCTGGTTGCCAAGGGCGTGCTCGCGCAACGCGCGCCCATAGTCCTGGCCGACTTCCAGAGCTCGAGCGGCGACCAACAGCTGGCCCGTGTCGCGACCGAAGCGATCCGGGTCGACCTGTCGCGCTCTGAGGTGGTGCGACTGGTCGAGCCTTCCTACGTGCGGGAAGCCCTGGGAAGGATGCAGCGCCCCGCCGACGCGAGGCTGGACCTCGAACTCGCCACGGAGTTGGCCGTGCGTGAGGGCATCACAGCGGTGATTGGCGGCGAGATCAACCAGGCGGGACGCGGGTTCGTCCTCACAGGACAGGTTGTGGCGGCCGATGGGGGAGACGTGCTCGTCTCCGAGCGCACCAGCGCGGCCGACTCCAGCAAGATCATCAGCGCGATCGACAAGCTGTCGAAGCGGCTGCGCGAACGAATGGGCGAGTCGCTCAAGAAGACGAACACCGACGAACCCCTGGAGCGGGTGACCACGCCGTCGCTCGAGGCGCTGCGCAAGTACTCGCAGGCGGTGGAGGCAGTCGAGAAGGACGGCGATGACGCGCGCGGAATTGCTCTCCTGGAAGAGGCGGTGGCGCTCGACACGTCGTTCGCCATGGCCTATCGCAAGTTGGGAGTCGTGTACGGGAACCTCCAGCAGCAGCGGGCCCGCCAGGTGGAGGTGCTGACCAAGGCGTACAACCATTCGGACAGGCTGACGGAGCGGGAGCGCTATCTGACATCGGCCAGCTACTACATGACGGTCGTCAACGACCAGTCGCGGGCCATCTCCGCCTACGAGAGTCTGCTCGAGCTCGATCCGGACGAGGACCGTGCGCTCAACAACCTGGGTGTGATCTACTCGCAGATCGGTGATCACCCGCGAGCTGAGGAGTACTACCGGCGCTCGATCGAGAAGGATTCGACCGATGTTCTCCCGTATGGAAACGCCGCGATCGAGCAGATGGCGCAGGGACAGATCGTCGAGGCGCGGGCCACGGTGGCGGAAGGTCTGCGGCGTGCACCAGGCCACGTGAGCCTGACACAGGTTAAAGCGAACCTCGAGTCTCTGGACGGGGACTACGAGGCGGCGGAAGCGACCTTCGCAGGCCTGGCCGAGAGCCAGCGGGGCAATCCGTTTGCCGTTCTCGCGGCGCAGGGTGGATTGGCGTCGGTGGCAGTTCTCCAGGGACAGCTTTCCCGAGCAGAGGACATTGCCGGCCAGGTGGTCGGAACGCTCGAACGGACAGGGGCGACGGCGCAACTCTACAATACGATTACGGGCGTGGCTCAGGTCGAACTGGCTGTGCTCGGCGACACGGCCAGTGCCCTGAGCAGGATCGAGCAGCTGCAGGAACGCTACCCGCTGGACGAACTGGACCCCCTCGACCGGCCCTATCTGGCTCTGGCGGTCGCCTTTGCGACCGCGGGTGAGCCGGACCGGGCACTGGCCATTCTGGCTGAGTACGAGCGCGAGATCCCGACCGAAGTGCGTCCGTTCTTCGACCAGATTTTTGCGGAGGTGGCCCAGGCTGCGGTCGCGCAGGCCGAGGGACGGTACGAGGAAGCCCTGGGCATCTTCCGGAGCGTGGACAACGCCGGCTGCGATGTGTGCTTCATGCCGTCGATAGCCCAGACCCTGGAACTGGCAGGTCAGCCGGATTCCGCACTGGCCGTGTACCAGGAGTACGTCGATACGCCGTGGCCGTTCAAACTCCAGTTCGACCAGGTCTTCCTGCCGGTAGCCTACGAGCGGCTGGGACAGCTGTACGACGAGCGGGGCGAGCTCGACCGGGCGGTCGAGTATTACGCGAAGTTCACCGAGCTCTGGGCGAGCGCGGACCCCGTGCTCCAGGCCCGCGTTCAGGCGGCCCAGAGCCGGCTGCAGGCCATCCTGGACCAGCGGGGCTAGCGGCTCCGCACTCCGTCTGGACAGGCCACCGCCAGGCTACCGGGAGGCCGAACCGGTCTAGTCGACCTTCAGAACTCCCGGTCTGCCCAGAGCCCTCCTGAGCATGCCGATCTGCCCGGCATGATACCCCTCGTGATAGGCTATCGTGGCCAGCAGCGTGCCCACCGTCTCATCCGCCTTGCCCGTCGGACTGAACGGAGCCGGTGCATCCAGGTCTTCCGCGGTGAGGTTGCCGATGCTCTGGTCGAGCAGGGTCCGGAGCTCTCCGTACCGTTTCTGCAGCTCACCAAGGCTCAGCTCGTCGCCTTCCGCCACATTCGGGTCGCCGCGGTACAGGGAAAACTCGTCCAGCGGATACGGCGACCTGACACCGATGAGTGGTAGAATCTCCACCTGCGTGCGCACGATGTGCCCGAGAATCCAGTTGATGAAGTTCCCACCGGGCTCAATGCGCCGCATACTCTCTTCGTGCGTGATTCCCTTCAGGTTCTCGTCAAGGGTATAGGCGCTCATGCCGAGTTGGGATCGGAGAAGATCTGTACACATCTAGTCTTCCTCCGCTGTGGTTGCCATCTCTACGGGAGCCGAGCCCGAGAGATAAAGACTGTTGAAGAATAACTTGAACGTACCGTGCGGTTGGCCGCGGTTCAGGATCTCCGGGCCAAACAGATACAGCTTGCCGGAACCGACGTCAGCTTCGGCCATAGTGATGCCGCTGGCCAGGTACTGTTGACCCCAGGCCCAGCCACTGCGCAGCGGCCGGTTGGTGTCGAACCAGGCGATGGGCTTCACGCCGGTCGCCTCGTCCGCCAGCTTGAACACCGGGCTGTTGTTGAAGAACACGTCCACGTGCTCGTCCAATCCCCAGGCTACGGGCAAGGAGTTGTCCACGCGCACCCGGTGCACCGAGCCTGGCATGTAGTAATCCGTACGTGACAGCGGCTTGCCCTGGAAGTCCACCAGGTAGTTCGACAGCGGAACTCCGGCATGCTGTGCCATCGCCGCGGACGAACCGATCGTGATGATGGTGCCGCCGTCCTGCAAGTACTGGTTCAGTTGCGGGATCGTGGTGTCCGCCGTTACCCGGCCCAGCCAGCCGCGAAACTCCTCCGGGATGGTCTCCGGATCGGGGCTGCCCCCGAACCGAGAAGAGAACGCACTCTGACCGCCGCCGGAACCCACCCCGGGAACCGCTCCCGACACGAACACCAGCGCGTCGAACCGGTCGCTCAAGCCTCCCCGATTCAGATCCTGCGGATACACGACCTCGAACGGGAACTCGAACTGCTCCAGCAGCCAGCGGGTCCAGCCTGACTGCATCGAACCGCCGTACCGATCCCACAGGCCGATTCGAGTGGGCTGCATCCGCAGGGCCCCCGCCTTCGGGGCGTTGGCCACTCCTTCGAACCGGAGGCCGAGGTCGGCTGCCAGATCGTCCAGTTGGCCTCGCGCGCCGGAGGTGTTGGGAATGTAGATGGTGCCCGCGGGCCACGTGTGGCCGCTTGCCGAAACGGCGTCCGACAACCAGTACACCTCCGCATTGCGGGCAAGCAGCCGGTTGGTGGCAACGAAGGCGTCGTTCAGGCGGTGGCTCAGCAGGAAGCCGGCGGCCCCGTCGGCGTTTGCCACGGTCCCTTCCGGCGTGTCGGCAAAGCCCTCGATCCGTTCGAACGGACCATCAAAGCCGTCCAGCACCCGGTCGAACTCCACGCCCATCAGGTACGCCAGCGTCCAACCAGCGTTGTCATAGGGCGCGATGGGCGGGCCACCCTCGTACCGGAAGTCGTTTGGATGGACCTGCGGTTCGAACATGTCGATGACGTGAGGCCGGAAGGCCTGCGCAGTCTTGACCACGAACGAGCCGGCCGGATACGACGTGCCATCCACTTCGAACTCGGCCGTGGCCCGGTCCACAAACACGCCCGTCTTGATCAGCGTGTTCACGAACTTTGTGGCGGTCAGGAAATCCGGTTGATCGGACGGAATGATGTACCCGCGCGGATCGCGCGCGGCCGGATCTCTGAGCACCTCGTGGAACACTTCTATCGGCGCGCCCCGGAATCGGCTCATGGCTGACTGCTGACCCGCGTCCTCACCATTGCTGCCGGCCTCGATGGCCTCCTCCGCCGCGGCTATCCTGGCCGGATTGACCGTCCAGTGATCGCGACTTCCTCGCTCGATGGAGTTCCTGCCCATCCGGTACATGTTGAGGAGCAACCACTCCCGGTACCGGGATGCGTGGTCCAGAACCGCCCTGTTCGCCGTCACCGAGTAGTCGATGGACTGCCGGAAATGCCACTTCTGTGGCTCGATCGGCGCCGGCAGGTCACCGCTCGCGATCTGCCTCTCGGGACGAAACGGGATGTCCATGGGAGTGGGATTGCCGATGGTCTCCGTCAGCAGCCCGATCATGTTGTGGAAGTACGTGGTGGTACGGAGGCCGCCGTTCCACCAGGTAGAGTAGCTGGCGCCGTGCCGCTTGGTCGTGCCTGGCTTGCCCTCGGACACGAACCTGTTGTGCATCGCCGAGCCGACCATCTCGATCCCGAGCATGACGAGCGGGTCGATGTTGTAGTTGAACGGGTCACGGAACGGCGGCGCGAACATCACGGTGCCGGCAGGTCCGGTCTGATGGTGGTTGTAGACGATCTGGGGAAACCACTCATGGTACATGACACGTGCCATGTTCTCGGTTTCCGGCTGCGTGACCATGTAGAAGTCGCGGTTGTTGTCATGCCCTACGTACTTCTGATACAGCCGCGGCGTGCCCCGTGTCGAACGGCTCTCCGGGTCCTCTTCACGCATGTACCAGTTGGACACCAGCTCCATTCCGTCCGGGTTGGCGTGCACCGCCAGGATGATGACGTCGTCCAGGATGCGGAGCGTCTCCGAATCGTTCATGCTGGCCAGCTGCCAGACGGTCTCCATGAGCTGGTGGGCGCCCAGTACCTCCGTGGCGTGCAGTCCACCGTCGATCCACACGATGGCCTTGCCCTCCGCCGCCAGCATCAGAGCCTCTTCCTCTGTCACATCCTCGGCCAGGGCCAACCGGCGGGCGATCTCCTGATAGCGGGCCAGGTTGGCATGATTGGCCGGCGAAGTGACAATCGCCATGTACTCGGGCCGGCCCTCCGCCGTCTTCCCGATCTCCTCCAGGACCACCCTGGGTGATTCTTCGGCCAGCGTGGCCCACAGCTGCACGAACTGCGTGTACGTCGCGAGGTGATAGTCATCCCCGATGTCGAACCCGAGGATATCGCGGGGCGAGGTGAGATCGGTGACGCCGGTCGACTGGCCGAGCGCCGACGCCGCTGTCGCGCCAAGCAGCGCGCCGGCGACGAGAACTGACCTCAGGGGGAGCCTTCCGGTGCGGGTGCGGTTGAATCCGGGATACTGCAGCATAGTGGTTGTGACCTTCCGTGCAACGCTGTCTCCAGACAGCGACTCCAACGCTGAGAGCGGTTCTAGCCCAAGTGGGCTTCAGAGCTCGTCCCCACACAGTAGGGGGCGATCGCTGTAAGAACACGGATGCCGGCTCGAACGCTGTCTCCGGACAGCGACTCCAACGCTGTCTCCAGCCAGCGGCTCAGATCCGACTCTCCTACCAGACCGGGTCGTAGCCCTCGGCCTCGAAGCTGTACTTGGGACCCCACACGTGGATCCTGCGAGTGGGTCCGTCCTGGTTCTCCAGCGCGCCCTCCGCGTGCGTCCAGGCCAGGATGGCACCGCGCAGGTTTAACGCTTCAAAACCGTTGTCACCCAGTGTCTTTGCGAACAGGCCGCTTCTGTGCCCGACCGTGCAGTAGGCGACGATGGTGGATTCGCGGTGCTGCTCCCTGTCCCGCTCGAACTCCTGGGCTGTTACGGCGCCCGGAATCATGGACACGGCTTGTTCGTTCGGCGACCGGACATCGACAACGACGAGCCTGTCCGCATCCGACAGACGATCGCGCAACTCTTCCACGGTGATCTCCGGCACATCCGGGAAGAACTTCTGGCGGGATTTCTCGTACATCGCCTCGATCTTGCGGCGCTTCAGCTCGTCTGATTTCCGGCCGAACACCATAGCTCCTCCCTGACTCCGTGAACCTCAGTAGCCCTCAGCGATCCCGGTCCGTGCACCCGGAGCACGGTTGTCGGTTGGACGTTGAACGTCCGATCATCGTACTGTCTGGCCTGCGGATCAAGTTGAAGCTGGACCACCGGGAACCTACAAGACGACAGAGCGCACATTGTGAGCACACAGGGGATACGAGAAGTCGTGCTGGTGGGTGGAGGCCACGCGCACATTCAGGTTCTGAAACAGTTCGCCGAGAAGCCTCCCCCGGACGCGCGGCTGACGCTGATCGTGGATCGGCCGGTCGCCGTCTACTCCGGCATGGTTCCAGGCTTCGTGGCCGGCCAGTACGAGGCTCACGAACTGGAGATCGATGCTACTGACCTCGCCGGACTGGCCGGTGCGCGGGTGGTGGTCAGCCCGGCCACGAGAATCGAGCCGGACGAGCGACGAATCCACGTGGCCGCCGGACCGCCGGTGGCGTATGACGTGGCTTCGTTCGACATCGGATCCACGGTGGGTGGTCTCGACCTCCCCGGTGTCAGCGAACACGCGCTGCCGACTCGCCCCATCGTCGGCTTCGTGGAAAGAGTAGGCGAGCTGCTGGCGCGGGCGATTTCCCTCGAGCCTGGCCGGCCACTGCGCGTGGTCGTGGTGGGAGGAGGCGCCGGTGGGGTCGAGCTGGCGTTTGCCCTGGAGCACCGGCTGCAGAGTGAGACCCGTGCCGACGTGCGGGTCACACTCCTGGAAGGCGGCTCACGAGTCCTCCGCGGGTATGCCGACTCTCTGGTCCGAAGGGTAGAAGAGCACGCCCGGGCCCGGGGGATCGAGATCCGCTGCGATCAGCGGGTCGCCAGTGCGGAGGCCGAGCGGATCGTTCTCGAGAGTGGGGAATCCATCGACTGTGAGGCTCTGGTGTGGGTGACCGGGCCGGTCAGCCATCCAACGTTTGTGGACTCGGAGCTGGCCACCGACGACAGGGGGTTCGTCCGGATTCGCTCCACTCTGCAGTTCGAGGAACACGACGACCTGTTCGCGGTGGGCGACTGTGGCACCCTGATCGACTACCCCGAGACTCCCAAGGCGGGCGTATATGCGGTGCGAGAGGGGCCGGTGGTCACGAAGAACCTGCTGCGCTGGCTGGAGGGGAAGCCCCTGGAGGCGTACCGGCCCCAGGGTGACTTTCTGACGCTCCTCAACCTCGGCGACGGTCGCGCCCTGGGGACGAAGTGGGGGGTATCATTCGAGGGCCGCTGGGTGATGCGGTGGAAGGATCGCATTGACCGGAAGTTCATGAGTCGGTTCCAGCTAGGCTGAGCTTCTCCCCCTCGGTCCGAGCGATGACCGCCGTGCAGGTCAGGTCTCCCGTCACGTTCACCGATGTGCGGATCATGTCGAGAATCCGATCGACACCCAGGATCAGCGCAATCCCGGCCTGGACGTGTTCTCCCATGCCGATCGCATTGAGCACAATGATCAGAGTGATAATCCCGGCCGAGGGCACTCCCGCAGCCCCGACGGACGCAAGGGTTGCCGTCAGCACGATGGTCAACTGCATACCCAGCCCCAGGTCGATCCCGTAGATCTGCGCGATGAACATCGCCGCCACCGCTTGATAAAGGGCCGTGCCATCCATGTTAATCGTCGCGCCGAGCGGGAGCACGAAGCTCGCGACCTGGTTTGAGACGCCCAACTTCTCCTCGGCCGTCTCGATGGTGAGGGGCAGCGTTGCGTTCGACGATGAGGTGGAGAACGCGAAGAGTGGCACGGCCGCGATGCTCTTATAGAACTTCCTCGGGTTCAAACGGGCGACGAACGCGAGGATCAAACCATACGTGCCGAAGGCATGCATGCCGAGTCCGAGAACCACGACGATGGTGTACATGAACAGGCTCTGCAGCAAATCGAAGCCGAAATTCGCTACGACCGCCGAGATGAGGACGAAGACCGCGTATGGAGCGAGCTCCATGATCCAGTTGATCAAGACCATGGAAACATCGTTCACACCGTGGAAGAAGTTGAGCACGGCGTCCCTGCGGTCCGGTCGAATCACGGTCAATGCCGCTCCGAAGCAGATCGTGAAGAAGATGAGTGAAAGCAGATCCATCTCGGCTGCTGCCTGAACCGGGTTCCGCGGGATCACACCGAGCAACGTGTCGACCCAGGATGGCGCCTCCGCGGCGATTTCCATGCGGCCGGCGGCGGCACCGCCGTATCGAGCGGCGAGTTCATCTCGCGTGGCCTCCGATACGCCTGCACCGGGCTGAAGCGCATTGGCCAGAACGAGTCCGATGCTGACGGCGACGGCCGTGGTGAGCATGTAGTAGACGAGCGTCTTCCCGCCGATTCTTCCCAGTTTGCGCAGGTCGCCGAGGGACGCTGTGCCGACGACGAGGCTCGCCACGACGAGGGGTATCACGATCATGGTGATGAGGTTGATGAACGCGGTGCCCAAGATCTCGAGTTCCCCGAAGAGGTTCTGCAGCGGCGTGATACCGCCGAGGTTGGCGATCGCGCCTGCCACGGCGCCCGCGACGAGCCCGATCAGAATCTTGGTGTACAGCTGCATGCGTCTCCTCGGTTTCTAAGGGCGGCGGACCGGTCGCGCAGAATAGGAGACCTGCGCGGTCGGGGGCAACTCGACGGCAGATCCGAACGGGAGGCGATACAACCGCACAACCGCTTGCCCACCCCGACAGCCGCTTCCACATTGGCGCGCGTCGCCTAACGAGAGGTTCGTGGCCGGCGGCACCGTACCATGCAAGGCAGATTGCCGGAAGAGCGTGTATGAAACGACGAGAGTTCATCGAAATGGGAGGGCTGGGCCTCGCTACCCTGGCTGGAGCCGGCCTCACCCGCGTTGCCGGGATCCGGCCGGCCGACGCCCGGACCGCCGGCCACGGCGCGGGCCACACCGCTGCCGGTTCTCAGCCCCCGGCCGACTTCACGTTCGCTCACGTGACCGACACCCACATCCAGCCGGAGCTCAAAGCTGCCGACGGATGCCGCATGTGCTTCGAGCACGTGACCAGGCAAGAGCCCGACTTCGCCATCCTGGGCGGCGATCTGGTATTCGATGTGAACGAAACCGCGCGGCCACGGGCAAGTATGCTGTTCGACCTCTACAAGAGTTCCGTCGAGGCCCTGGAGGTTCCAAAACACCACGTGGTCGGAAACCACGATGTGTTCGGAATTGACACAGACAGCGGCGTGCCGCCGACAGACCCGCTGTACGGCAAGAAGATGTACGAGGATCGGATCGGCGAGCGGTACTACAGCTTTGATCACAAGGGGTGGCGGTTCATCGTGCTGGACTCGATAGCGGTACACCCTGCGGAGGAGAGGGCCTACCACGGAGAAATAGATCCGGAGCAGATGCGCTGGCTGACGGACACGCTGGAATCCGCGGGCCCGGACACACCGATCATCGTTTCGACCCACATCCCGATCCTGACCGCCTTCTGGTCCATCCTTCGCGGCAACGAAGAGCCTCCGCCCACTTCGGTCGTGACAGCGAACGCCAAGGATGTGATCGACCTTCTGCACCCGTACAACGTGAAAGCCGTGCTCCAGGGGCATACGCACGTCCGCGAGATCATCGACTACCATGGCTGCAAGTACATCACCTCGGGGGCGGTCTGTGGGGACTGGTGGAAAGGGGTGCGTCTGGGGCACCCGGAGGGGTACGCGCTGATCACGCTCAAGGGCGGCGAGGTGAACTGGGAGTACCAGACGTACGGGTTCAAGGCGGTGCAGGAGGGGTAGCCCGCAGCCGCGGGCAGGCTTGTCGCCGGGGGAGCCAGCAGGCCGGTTGGCGGCGGAATCCGCAGCGATCTAGTTTCCTACGACCCGCCTGCACACATGCAGGCACGCCGTCTTCCCGGAGCTGTCATGTCGCCGTTCAAGCGCCTGCTCGAGGAGGTTCACAACCGGTCGATCTGGCAGATCCTGCTCATCTACCTGGGCTCCGGTTGGGTCATCCTTCAGATCACGGATCAGCTGGTCCAGCAGTATCTGCTGCCGGCCTGGGTGTATCGCGGCGCCTTCATACTGATCCTGGTGGGGCTTCCCATCGTGTTGGCCACCGCTTTCGTCGAGCGAGGCATCAGCGCGTGGAAGCGGCATCACGAAGCGGACGCTCCGGGAGCCGAGGTGAGCACCGCGGGCCAGATCGCGTCACCCGATGCTGGAGCTGCTACCGGATCAGCCGCCGACACCGGAACTGGAGCGCCGGCCTACTCCCCGCACCGCTTCCTCACCTGGCGCAGAGCTTTGCTGGGGGGCGTGGGCGCCTTCGCCCTCCTCGGACTTCTCACCCTGGGCTTCTTCCTGTCCCGCGCGCTCGGTGTCGGACCCGGGGCCTCGTTGATCGCCCAGGGTGTTCTGGCTGATCGCGAGCCGATCATCCTGGCCCAGTTCGAGAACCGGACGCAGGATTCGCTGCTCGCCACGGCCATAACGGAAGCGTTGCGTGTGGATCTGGCTCAGTCCTCCGCCGTCACGCTGGTCGAGCCGGACCGGATCAAACAGGCGATGGGCCGGATGGAGGTCTCCGAGGATGCCGCTCTCGATCGCGACCTGGCCCGCGAGGTCGCGCTCCGAGAAGGCGTCAAGGCAGTAATCTCCGGCACGGTCACGCCGGTTGGCTCCTCGTACGTGATCACCGCCAGCGTGGTGGCGGCGGAGTCGGGAGAGGACCTGGTCAGCGAGCGGCAGACGGCAGATGATGCCGATGCGATCATCGAGGCAGTCGATCAGCTGTCGAACCGGCTGCGGGCCGGAGTCGGTGAATCGCTGGGTAGCGTGCTGAACAGCCCGCCATTACCGAGAGTGACCACCACGTCGCTGGATGCGTTGAAGCTGTACGCCCAGTCGCTGGAGCATCAGCGACGCGGAGAGCCTCGCGCAGCCATCGGTGTCCTCGAGCGGGCCGTAACGATTGACACGGCTTTTGCCGGCGCTTACCGCGGGCTGGCCATCTACTACGGAAACATCGGCGATCCAGCCAGGGCCCAGGAGAACATCGATCGAGCCTATCTTCACAGTCAACGGCTGGCGGATGCAGAGCGCTACAAGACGGCGGCGTCCTTTCACTCCTACCGCGCCGTATGGGATTCCGCGGCCACGTACTACCAGTTGCTGATCGACACGGGTTCCGAAGATTTCGCCGTCATCAACAACCTGGGCGACCTGTACGAGCGGATGGGCAGGTACGATGAGGCACTTCCGCTGTATCGACGCGCCGTGGAGGTCAACCCGACCATCACCGGCCATCTCAACCTCGCGAGCGTGGCGCGCAGCACGGGCAATCTCGCGCTCGCCGACTCGGCTGTAGAGGCCATGCGAGCGATCAATCCCGACAGCTGGCAAACGCGTCAGCAATGGGGGTGGAATCTGTACTTCAAGCGAGACTGGGAACGGCTCCAGGAAGCCGCGACGACCTGGCGGCAACAGCCACAGAATCGCTGGGACGGGACGTTCTGGCTGGCTGTACTGGAGGCTGCGCACGGCCACATTGAGCGAGCGATCCCCCTGGCCGATTCGTCTTTCGACGACACCTTAGACCAAGGATCCCCCTTCTACGCCTTCTGGACCGTGCCACTCATGACATCGGCTGGCCTCGCCGGCGACCGGTCGCGAGACGTTCCCCCGTATCTGGAGCGACATAAAGAGGCCGAGTTGCTGGCGGGGGCACCGATGTTCCAGCATATCGCGCTCTCCTGGGTGGCCCTGGGTTACGCGAAGGCCGATGACCTGACCGCTGCCAGCGGCGTGCTCGCACATGCGGACTCTCTGAAGGCAACAGGAGACTTCCACGCGCTCGGAGTGGATCACCTGGCTAGAGCGTTCCTGGCTCTGTCCGAGGGACGGCCGGAGGAGGCGCTTGGTCATGTGGAGCGTGCCCGAGAGGCGGATTTCGGGATGTTGCACCACTTGACCCGTTACGCCCTGGCGGATGCTCTTGAACGGCTGGGCAGGCTCCCGGAAGCTGCGGCCCACTACGACACGCTTACCTCGATGGTTGGACTCAACTTCACCGATGCCGGAGTGTACGGTCCACTGCTGGGACCGTCGCACGAACGCGCCGCGCGGACGTTCATGGCTGCTGGCGACACGACGGCCGCGCTTCGCCACCTCGCCGCCTTCGTAGAGCTGTGGGCAGACGCGGATCCCGACCTCCAGCCGCGCGTGGACGCTGCGCAGGCGCAGCTGGAAGAGATCCTGCGCGTCCGCGGCTGACCGTAATGGCTCCTGCGAAATCAACACCGGCCACACTGGAGATCCGCGAGCCCGTAGCCGGGGCGCTTGCCACGGGAGCGCCGGTAGTAGCCCTCGAATCCACCGTCATAGCCCACGGTCTTCCTCATCCCCTGAACCTCGAGACGGCGCTGGCCATGGAAGCGGCCGTCAGGACCGAAGGGGCCGTGCCGGCCACGATAGGGGTGTTGGACGGCCGGGTGACTGTCGGACTGTCGCCTGCCGAAATCGAGCGGCTCGCCACGGCCGACAACGTGCTCAAAGTCAGCGCTCGTGATCTGGCGCCCGCGGC